>JBCCZA010000104.1:0-11729 GCA_039188455.1 Planctomycetota bacterium | reverse complement strand
CGGTGACGGTGTTGTCCGTCGCGGTGTCGCCGTCGACGGTGAAGCAGAAGGGCGTGCCGATCTCGTCCATCCGGGCGTAGCGCTTGCCGATCGACTGCTGGCCGTCGTACTCGACCGGGTCCTTCTCGCGCAGCTTGCGGTAGAGGGTCTGGCCGATCTCGGGCATGCCGTCCTTGTTGACCAGGGGGAAGATGCCGGCCTTGATCGGAGCGAACTTTGGCTTGAACGAGAGGACGTACTTGCTGCCCTCGCGATCCGGCGTCGGCGTGAAGCACTCGCACAGCAGCACCAGCACCGCGCGGGTCAGCCCCGAGGCCGGCTCGATGACGTGCGGGACGTAGCGCGACCGCTCCTTGATCTCGTCCTTGGGCTTGCCCTCGGCCTGCAGGCGGACCTGCAGCTCCTGGTCGAAGTAATCGAGTTTGGTGTTGCTGTCTTTGTTGATCTCACCGGTCTTCTGGTGCTCAAGTCCTTTGGAGTGTGCAGTCAGATCGTATGAGCCGCGATGCGCGACGCCTTCAAGCTCGCCGAATCCGGGCGATGTGAAGGGGTACCGATATTCGACGTCGACAGTCGCCTTGGAGTAGAAAGCAAGCTCGTCAGGCGGGTGATCACGCAGCGTCAGATTTTCTTTCGCGACGCCAAGTGTCAACCACCAGTTAAAACGTTCATTTCGCCAGAACTCGTACCACTTCATCGAGTCGTCCGGCGGGCAGAAGAACTCCATCTCCATCTGCTCGAACTCGCGCGAGCGGAAGATGAAGTTGCGCGGCGTGACCTCGTTGCGGAAGGACTTGCCGATCTGAGCGATGCCGAAGGGCACCTTGACCCGCATGGTGTCCAGGACGTTCTTGAAGTTCAGGAAGATGCCCTGCGCCGTCTCGGGGCGGAGGTACGCCTTGTTTTCCTCGTCCCGGATCGGGCCGGGGAAGGTGTCGAGCATGAGGTTGAAGGTGCGCGGCTCGGTCAGGCTGCCCGGCTTGGTGGCGTCGGGGCCGATGGCGTTGGCTCGCTGCTCGTCGCTGATCTCCATGAAGGAGATTGGCTTGAGCTCCGGCAAGTCCTTGTAGAACTTGCGTACGCGGCGGGGGTTGGGCTCTTCGTTCTCCATGAACGCAAGGTGCGGGCCATCGCTGGCTTCGTTGACCCAGATGACGACGTGGTCGGCGCGGTAGCGCTTCTGCGTTTCGGTGCAGTCAACGAGCGGGTCGGTGAACCCCGCGACGTGGCCGGAGTGTTGCCAGGTCTTGGGGTTCTGGATGATGGCGGAGTCGAGGCCGACGATGGAGACGGGTTCGCCGTCGGGTCCGATGGGGGGGCACTCGACCATGCACCGCCACCACCAGTCGCGGATGTTGTTTTTGAGGGCGGTGCCGAGCGGGCCGTAGTCCCAGAAGCCGCGGAGGCCGCCGTAGATCTCGGAGGCGGGGTAGACGAAGCCGCGTCGCTTGGCGAGGGCGACGATGTCGTCCATGGACTTGCTGGCGGGGTCGAGGGGGGCGTCGGGCATCGGGGACTTCCGGGGGTTGGGGCCGACGTTTGGCATGCCGCGGCCGATTTCGTGGAGCCGGGCAGGGTATCAGGGCGGTGCGGCGACAGCACCGCCCGCGGATCGAGCGGACGTCCGGCGGGGGCTGGGGCGGGTCGGTGGGGCGTGGGTTGACGGCGTGCCGTGGCCGGCGTGGCTGCGAGATCGACTCGGGCGTGGGTTAGTCGGTCTGCGGGAAGAGGGGAGGGCTGGCGGGGTTGGCGTACTCGTCGGCGAGGGCTTGCAACTCGGCGTCGGACAGGGGGCCGAGGTCCGAGGCGTTGGCGAGGTCGAAGGCCAGGCGCATGAGCTTGGGCTCGCCGGGGGGCAGGGTGGCAACGACGCCGGGGAGGTGGAGTGCGTAACGCAGTTGCAACTCGGCGAGGTCGGGGGTGTCGGCGGCCTCGTACCAGCACTTGTCGTAGGTGCGGTTGTCCCAGCCTTTGAGCAGCTTGCCCTTGGCCATGGACTTGAGGGCGATGAGGCAGACGCCGTGCTCCTGGGCGGCGGCGACGAGGCGGGGGCCGAAGTCGCCGGCGGTGAACGAGGCGTAGTTGAGCGGGAGCATGATCGTGGCGAACAGGCCGGAGCTAGCGCAGAGCAGGGCGGCGTCCTCGTCGTGGCAGCTGGCGCCGATCAGGCGGACCTTGCCTTGGTCGCGGGCGTGGAGGAGGGTTTCGATCGCGCCGCCGGGGCCAAGGGCTTGCTCGGTCTCTTCGACGGACTTCAGCGAGTGGAGCTGGTAGAGGTCGAAGTGGTCGGTGCGGAGCTTGGTGAGCGAGTCGTCGAGCTCTTTGGCGGAGCCTTCGGCGGTGCGTTCGAGGGTTTTGCAGGCAAGGAAGACGTCTTGGCGGTAAGGCTGGAGGGCGGGGCCCATGAGTTCCTGGGCGTTGCTGTACTGGGGGGCGACGTCGAAGTAGGTGATGCCCTGGTCGATGGCGTGGGCGACTTCCTCTTTGCACTCGTCCTGGGGGCGGCGGGCTAGCGCGACGCCGCCGAGGCCGAGGACCGAGAGGTCGTGATCGAGCTGGGGCAGGCGGCGGTAGAGCATGGCGGCTTACTCGGCGGCGGCGGGCGTCAGCTCGAGCGTGGTCCATCGGCCGCGAGCCCAGGCGTAGCCGTCGCCCTCGGGGATGAGGTCGTTGGAGTGGCAGATGGACGCGACGGCGATCGTGTCGTCGGGGGCGAGCGTGATCTTCGGCAGGGCGTGCGCGTGGGGCTTCATGTCGAGGTCTTTGTCGACACGGGGGTTTTGAACTTCGGCGACGAGCTCGTCGTTGACGTACACGCGGTAGATGCACTCGCCGTCGAACTCGGTGATGGTGGTCAGCGTGACGTCGTAGTCGCCGGCGGTGCCGTCGAAGGCGGTGGTGGCCTTGGCCCACTTGTCGCGGAGGTTGGCGTTGCCGGCGTTGATCGCCAGGGCCTTGCGCCACTTGTCGACGTAGTACGGCGCATCGCCTGCCTCGATATCGGGGAAGTCCTCGACGGCTGCGAGGGTCAGGGCCTGTGGCTGTGTGGTGGCGGCGAGGGGTGCGGGGGCGGTCGGCTCGGCGTGAGTCGAGGTCGGGGCGGCGAGGACGAGCGCGATGCCGAGCATGGCGGAAGCGAGGGGGGCGTGCATGAGAACTCCTACGAGGCAGAGGCGGTTTTGAATCAGAACGGGATGCGTTGGGCGTTGCGCTGGACGACGCGGTCGCGGGCGGTGTCGAAGCGCATGATGTGGCCGAAGCCGTCGTCGCTGGCGACGTGGCACATGCCCCAGCTCAGGCCGGCGAGGGGCGAGGCGTCGAAGTCGACGTTGCGGAACGGGCCGGCGGCGATAGGCGGGTTGCGGATGTAGGCCTTGATCTCGAAGTTGATGCCGTCGGGCGCGTACTGGATGGTGTTGGCTTCGGGGCCGTCGAGGGTGAGCAGGCCGACCATGCCGCCCTTGTGCGGCCAGAGCAGGGTCTCGTGGCCGGTGTTGCTGATCGGGTTGTAGGGGCTGCGCTCGTAGGGGCCCTCGGGCTTGTCGGCGAAGGCGACGCCCCAGCGGATGTCGCGGCCGCCGAGGTTCCACTCCTCGGCGATGTGCTCGCCCTTGTAGTAGAGCCAGAACTTGCCGTCGCGGAAGAACAGGCAGGGGTCGTGGACGCGGAGGTCGTCGAAGCGGCCCGTTGATTCGCCGAGCAGCGGGTTGTCGGGGTCGACGGGGGTCCAGCCGGGGTCGAACGAGGGGCGGAGGATGGGCTCGGGGGTCTTGGTCCACGGGCCGTAGGGCGAGTCGGCCGACGACATCGCGATGGACTCGAGGCTGGCGCGCAGGTAGGGGTGCTGGACGACCTGGTAGACGAGGTAGAACTTGTTGTCGTGGTGCAGGATCTCGGCGGTGTAGACGCTGCGGTCGTCGTAGCTGCCGGGCTCGCCACGCGTGACGGCGGGGCCTTGCTCGGTCCAGTGCACGCCGTCGGGGGAGGTGGCGTGCCAGAGGTCGGCGAGGTCCCAGTTCCAAGTGGCTTTGTCGAGGTCGCCGGAGTCGTAGCCGAAGTGCGGGCCGGTCGATCGGGTGAACCAGATGTGATAGGTGCCGTCGACGAGGATGACGCTGGTCGGGTCGCGTCGTGTGACGCCGGGCTGGTGCTCGAGGCCGTAGGCGGGGGAGTAGCGGAACTCGCACCAGAAGTCGGTGTCCTGGTAGTACTGCTTCATCCGCTTGGTTGCGGCGCTCTCGTGGGTGTCGCTCATGGAGTCGGTGTCTCGGGTCGGGTGGAGGGGGCGATGGTCGTGTCGGCGGGTCAGACCGGCGGGCGCATGAAGGCGGGCGGCTCGGCGAGGCCCTCAAGCCGTTGGGCGTGGAGCTGGGCCTTGATGCAGAGCTCGGCAGCCTTGAGGGCGTGGGCCTGGGTCATGGCGTTCTCCGTGCCGTCGATGCAGTCGCGGACGAGCCGGCCGAAGAAGGGGAAGCCGACCTGGCCCTGGGTGGCGATGCGTTGCTCGCCGTCGGCGTTGACGAGGATGAGCTGGTCGGGGCCGTTGTCGGTGGTGACGTCGACGTACTTGCGGAGCTCGATGTAGCCGTCGGTGCCGATGATGAAGGTGCGGCCGTCGCCCCAGGTGCGCAGGCCGTCGGGCGTGAACCAGTCGACGCGGAAGAACATGGTGGCGCCGTTGTCGGCGAGCAGCGTGCAGTCGCCGTAGTCCTCGAGTTCGGGGTGGTCGGGGTGGCCGAAGTTGGCGACCTTGCTGTGCAGGACCTGGCCGTCCTTGGCGCCGGTGTAGTGGAGGAACTGCTCGATCTGGTGCGAGCCGATGTCGCAGAGGATGCCGCCGTACTGCTCGTACTTGTAGAACCAGTCGGGCCGGGAGGCGGGGTCGCCGAGGCGGTGCGGGCCGAAGCCGGTGACGTGGATCACCCGGCCGATCGCGCCCTGCTCGATGAGCGTGCCGGCGTGCATGGCGCACTCGACGTGCAGCCGCTCGGAGAAGTAGACGGCGTACTTCTTGCCGGTCTCGGCGACGGCGGCCTTGACCGCGTCGAGCTGGTCGAGCGAGATCAGCGGGGTTTTGTCGGTGAAGTAGTGCTTGCCGGCTCGCATGCACGCGATGCCAAGCGGGGCGCGGTCGCTGGGGATCGCCGCGGCGGCGACGAGCTGGACCTCGTCGTCGTTAAGGATCGTGTCGAGGTCGGCGGCGTGCTCGCAGCCGAGGTCCGCGGCTTTCTTGGCGGCCTTGTCGGGGTCGGCCTTGTCGAAGACGTACTTGCACTCGGCGCCGGCCTCGATGAGGCCGTTGGCCTGGCCGTTGATGTGGCCGTGGTCCATGGCGGCGATGGCGAACTTGAACTCGCCGGGCTTGACGACGGGGTCTGGCTTGCCCTGCGGGGCGTAATTCATGCCGTCGGCGGATGACATCGATCGACTCCGGGAGGAAACGGGGGCGCAAGGATAGCGTCCCGAACTCAAAGGCCCGGAGCGATCGGTGGGCGGCGACTTAGCCGAATCGGCCGGTGATGTAGTTGAGCGTCTGCTGCTCGGCCGGGTCGGTGAAGAGCTTCTCGGTGTGGTCGAACTCGATGACGTTGCCCTCGTAGAAGAACGCGGTCATGTCTGAGACGCGGACGGCCTGCTGCATGTTGTGCGTCACGATGATGATCGTGTAGCGCTCGCGCAGCTCGGCGATCAGGTCCTCGACGTGGGCGGTCGACTTGGGGTCGAGCGCTGAGGTAGGCTCGTCGAGCAGGAGCACCTCGGGAGCGACGGCCAGGGCGCGGGCGATGCAGAGACGCTGCTGCTGCCCGCCGGAGAAGCCCATGGCGTTGGCCTTGAGGCGGTCCTTGGTCTCTTCCCAGATGCCGGCTTCCTTGAGGGATCGCTCGACGATCTCGTCGATCTGATTCTTGGGCTTGCCGTGGAGGCGCGGGCCGTAGGCGATGTTGTCGTAGACGGACTTGGGGAAGGGGTTGGGCTTCTGGAAGACCATGCCGACGCGTCGGCGGAGCCAGACGACGTCCATGCTCTTGCCGTAGATGTCCTCGTCGTGGAGCTTGAGGTCGCCGGTGGTGCGGCAGCCCTTGATGAGGTCGGTCATCCGGTTGATGGAGTTCAGGAACGTCGACTTGCCGCAGCCGGACGGGCCGATGATGGCGGTGACGCGGGCCTCGGGCAGGTCGATGTCGATCTTCTTGACGGCCTCGAAGTCGCCGTACCAGATCGAGAAGTTCCTGGCGGAGATGACCGGGCGTTCGCTGGTGCCGCGCGCGGCGGCGTCGCGCTTGCCGAGCACGTCGGTGAACTGCTGCGTGCCGCTGCCGCCCTCGGCGGTCGCTTCGGTGGTGGCGGTCGGCGCTTCGGACGGCAAGGGGTCGATTGCGTCGGTCATGGAGCTCACCACTGTTTCTCGAACTTGGCCCGGATAAACACGGCCAGGCCATTCAGGAAAAAGAGCACGACGAGGAGCACGAGGATCATGAGGGCCGCCCGCTCGGTAAACGCGGTCAGGCTGTTGCCCCACCAGTTGAAGATCTGGGCCGGCATCACGGTCGTCGGATTGAAGATGGTAGCGGCTGGGTCGGGGATGAAGGCAATCAGCCCAATAATGATAAGTGGGGCGGTTTCGCCCATGGCCTGGGCGATGCCGATGATCGCGCCGGTCATGATGCCTGGGATGGCCAGGGGCAGGACGTGGTGGGTGACGACCTGCCAGCGGGTGGCCCCCATGCCGTAGGCGGCGCGGCGGATCGAGTCCGGCACGGCCCGCAGGGCGGCCCGAGAGCTGATGATCACGACCGGCAGGGTCATGAGCGTCAGGGTCGCCCCGCCGACCAAGGCCGAGGAGCGCGGCATGCCCAGGAAGTTGATCAGGGCCGCGAGGCCGAGCACGCCAAAGAGGATCGACGGCACGGCGGCGAGGTTATTGATGTTGACCTCGATGCCCCGGGTCAGCCAGTTATCCGGCGCGAACTCCTCGAGGTAGATCGACGTCAGCACCCCGATCGGCACGGACAGCACGAACACGATGGTGAGCACCATCACCGAGCCCCACAGGGCGGGAAGCACGCCCGCGGCCTCGGGTTGGTTCGAGTCGCCGTTGACGAAGAACCAGCTGTTGAACGAAAGGCGAGCGTCGCCGTCCTTGAGCATCTGGTCGAGCTGCTCGGCCTGGGCGATCGTTAGCCGGGCGTTGGCGGGGTTGTCGTAAGTCCTCGGGTCGAGGTTCTCGTAGCCCTTGAGGTACTGATCGACGTACGAGTTGGCCAGGACCCACTCCTCGCGGGTGACGCCGTCGCCGTACTCGAGGCTGTTGAACGTCTGCTCGATGCGCTGGGCTTGCTCAAGTTGTTCGGCCAGCGCCTTCGGCTCGCCGGTGAGGGCGTCGCCGAACTGGATGAAGTCGGAGAGATCTTGCGAGCCCCACAGCCACATGTCGACGGTGCCGGTCTGGCCATCGGCGACGGCCTGCTCGATCTGATCGAGGCCTGCGGGCGCGACGAACTTCAGCAGCGTCGACCGTGGCGCGTCGATCGGCTCCTTGAAGATGCCGAAGCGCACGAGGTTCTGGGGCAGGTCGTCGAGTTCGAGTGTGAACGCGGCCAGCCCGTCGCGCGGCCCGCCCTTGGCGGCGGCGTCCAGATCGACGGGCACCTCGAGCTTGACGGTCTTGCCCTGCCGGGGGATCTCTCGCTCGCGGGCACGGCTGACGAAGTCGCGGACGTCCTCGGGGAACGCCGTGGCGGCGTCGTTGACGGTGGCCTCGCTGTAGGTGACGGTCGTCTTGATTTCGGCTTGACGCAGGGCGGGGAGGCCTTGGCCGAGCAGGTTGGCGATGAAGATGACGATGAAGGTTGCGGCGAAGGCGAGCGCGGCGACCGTGAGGCCCTTGAAGACGCCGTCCTTGACGCGTCGTCGCTTCAGCCGCGCCAGCTCGGACTGGGTGTCCGGCAGGCGGGGATCGGGCTTGTTCGAGGACTCGATCGGCATGAGGGGTTACTCGTACTGAGCCCGGAAGCGTCGGATGATAAACGCCGAGACGATGTTGAGCCCCAGCGTCATGACCAGCAGGACCAGGCCCAGCGAGAAGGCCGACAGCGTCTGCGGGTTGTCGAACGCGAGGTCGCCGGTGAGGTTGGAGACGATGTGGACGGTCACGGTGGTGACCTGCTCGAGCGGGTTGATGGTCATCGACGGATTAAGGCCGGCGGCCATGACAACGATCATCGTCTCGCCGATCGCCCGGGACACGGCCAGCAGGAACGCCGAGATGATGCCCGGCAGGGCGGCGGGGAGCACGACCTGGATGATGCACTCGGCCTTGGTCGCGCCCATGCCGTACGCCCCGCGGCGCAATGCCTGAGGCACGGCGGAGATGACGTCGTCGCACAGCGAGGACATGAACGGGATGATCATCACGCCCATGATCGCCCCGGCGGTGAGGGCGTTCTCGAACGAGGCATCAAGGCCGATCGAACCGGCGATCGCCACTACGACGGGGGCGACCGTGATCGCCGCGAAGAAGCCGTAGACCACCGTCGGGATACCCGCGAGGATCTCGAGCATCGGCTTGGCGACGCGCCGGACGGGCAGGGTCGCGTACTCGGCGAGGAACACCGCGGCAAGCACACCGATGGGCACGGCGACGAGCATCGCGATGAAGGTGATCATCAGCGTGCCGTAGAACAGCGGCACGGCACCGAAGCGAGCGCCCTGCTCGCCGCTGTCGTCGGCGCGGCCGGCGCTCTCGAGGAAGGACGCGCCGGGGTTCCACGTCGTGCCGAAGAGGAACTCGAACCAGCTGACCTTCGCGAAGAACGCCATCGACTCGAAGATCACCGAGATCGCGATGGCGGCGGTGGTGACGACCGAGATCGATGCGGCGGTGAGCAGGATGCCGTAGATCGTTCGCTCGACGAGGAAGCGTGCCTTGGTCTGCGCCTTGATCGACCCCAAGGCGGGGTAGAGGATGATCACGGGGACGATCACCCAGGCGATGAAGAACGCCCAGGGCAGGATGGGGGCGCTGCCGAGGAAGTCGAACGAGGTGAAGCCCTCGATAGCTTTGGCGACACCCGGGCCCGCGCTGGCGTCGCCGTGACCCGCTCCGCCATGGCCGCCACCGGTGAACAGGCCGATGGTGCGGGCCAGCAGCAGGCCGCCGTAGGAAAACACACCGATCGCCGCGGTGAACAGCGCCGGCGGCAGGTACATCAGGGCGACCATGTACCAGCCGTAGTAATCGGGCGTGGAGTGCGGCTCCTCGCCGGCGTTGAACATCGCCAAGGCCTTCTGGTTGCCGAGGCGATAGCCGAACCAGCCCAGCGCTACGACGACCACAAAGCCGAGCAGGGCGAGCCACCAAGGCGGCCCACCAACCTGAGCAATGACGAAACTCATCTGACTCATCGCGTCCGAGGCATCCACAACGGGCGAGGTTCCTGTCGAGGTGAGCGGGAGGCTTCGAGAACCGTCGGCCGGGCGATCAAGCCCGACCGACGTCGATTATCGGTTGCCGTCGCGTGGTCAGTTAGCCGCGGCGGTGGACTTCACGAAGCCGTTCTCGGCGGCGTAGTCCTGCAGGCTCTTGAGCTTGTCGCCGTCCATCTCGAGCGGGACGAGGTTGAGGACGCGCTGACGCGACGCCTCACGCAGGTGCTCGGGCAGGGGGACCAGGCCGATGTTCTTCAGCTGGCCGGCCGGGCCGATCATCTTCTCGGACATGAACAGGCGGACGAAGTCCATCAGGCCGGGGACGACGCCGACGTGGTCGTTCTTGATGTAGAAGTAGAGCGAGCGGGAGACGGGGTAATCGCCCGAGGAGATGGTGTCGGGGCTGGGCTCGACGCCGTTGATGGTCGCGCCCTGGACCTTGTCGCGGTTCTCCTCGAGGAAGCCGTAGCCGAAGATGCCGAAGGCGTTCTTGTCGTTCTGCAGCTTCTGGACGATGAGGTTGTCGTTCTCGCCGGCGTCGATGTACACGCCGTCCTGACGGACGTCGGTGTAACCCTCGCCGCCGTAGCCGTCGAGGCCTTCCGAGGCCTCTTCCATGACCAGCTCGGCGAAGGCGTCACGGGTGCCGGAGGTGGTCGGCGGGCCGTAGATCACGATGGGGCGGTTGGGCAGGGACGAATCGATCTCGTTCCAGTTCTTGTACGGGTTGGGCTTGAGGCCGCCGTTGCCATCGGGGACCTGCGCGGCGACGGCGAGGAAGATCTCTTCGAGGGTCAGGTCGGGCGACGCGCCGCTCTTCTTGCCTTCGGCGAAGGCGATGCCGTCGTAGCCGATGACGGCCTCGGTGATGCTGGTGATGCCGGCCTCGAGGTCGCGCTTGAACTCGGAGGTCTTGATGCGACGCGAAGAGTTGGTGATGTCCGGGGTTTCGAGACCGACGCCGGCGCCGAAGAGCTTGTGGCCGCCGCCCGAGCCGGTCGACTCGATGACGGGGACGGGGTAACGCGTGGTGGTGCCGAACTCTTCACCGACGTACGAGGAGAAGGGGTAAACCGTGCTGGAGCCAACGATCGTGATCTGATCGCGAGCCGAGGCGTCGGTGGCCATGCCGATCGACGCGGCGCCGACGGCAACGATCGAAACGAGCGAGCGGAACATAAGCAGGTCTCCAAAAAGGGAGCGTGGTGAAGGAGGTCAACGCGGGGATGGTACCGCCGCCGCGGCCGTTGCCGGCGCTCGTTTGTCAGAACTCGGTTAGGGTTAGAAAGCCGTTAGGAAAAGCAACTTTTCCCTAACGGCTTATTGGCGGTATTCGCCTTCGATCTCATCGGGGACGGTGGCTTCGTCTTCCGACTCGTAAGTCAAGTCTTCGCCTTGCTCAACGTCTTCCTCGTAGACGTACTCGTCGGTTTCCTCTTCGTCTTCGGCCTCGGTTAACGCGGCGTCGCGGGCGGCCTGGTCCTTCATCGCCTCCCATTCGTCGTAGCCGATGAGAACCTTTCTCTCTTGCCCCGCCTTCCCAGAAGGCTCGACGATCCCCGCCGCCGCCATCTGCTCCATGACGCGCGAGGCCTTGCCGTAGCCGATCCGCAAGGCGCGTTGGATGAGTGAGACCGAGCCCTTCTGCCGTTCGAGCACGACCTCGACGGCGTCGTCGAACTCCGGCTCGCGTTCGCCGAGGTCGGCTTCTTCGCCCTCGCTGCGCAGCTGCATGAGTTGCGGCTCGAAGCTCTGCATCGCGAGGCCCTTGAGGAACTTGACCATGCGCCGGATCTCTCCGTCTTCGACGAACACCCCCTGAGCGCGCGTGAGTTTCGAAGAGCGTGGCGAGAGGAACAGCATGTCGCCCTGGCCGAGCAGGAGTTCGCCGCCTTTCTGGTCGAGCACGATGCGCGAGTCCATGCCCGAGGAGACCTTGAACGCGATGCGAGCCGGCATGTTGGACTTGATCAGGCCGGTGACGACGTTGGCCTGCGGGCGCTGGGTGGCGAGGATGAGGTGGATGCCGACGGCGCGGGCCTTCTGCGCGATGCGCACGATGAACGCCTCGACCTCCTTGTTGGTCATCATCAGGTCGGCCAGCTCGTCGATGACGAACACGAGGAACGGCAGACGCTTGGGGATGCGGGCGCCCTGCTCGTCGTCTTCGATCTCCAGACGTTCTTTGATCTCCTCCCAGCCGAGATCGTTATAGGACTTGATGTCCCGCACGCCGACTTCGGCGAGCAGCTCGTAGCGTTCGTCCATCTTGGTCACGGCCCACTCGAGGATCGCCGCGG
>JBCCZA010000103.1:0-11747 GCA_039188455.1 Planctomycetota bacterium | reverse complement strand
GCGATCATGTAGAACGCCGAGCCCGTGGTGGCGGTGGTCTCCAGGGCGAACATGCCGAGCACGCAGAAGCCCATGTGGCTCACCGACGAATAGGCGATGAGCTTTTTCATGTCCTTCTGGACCCAACAGATCATCGCGGCGTAAAGGATGCCGATGATGCCGAGCGTGGCGAGGTACGGGGCGGCGGCGACGACGGCGTCGGGGACGGTGGGCAGGGTGAAGCGGAGGATGGCGTACGTGCCAAGCTTGAGCAGCACGGCCGCGAGGTCGACCGAGCCGGCGGTCGGCGCCTCGGTGTGCGCGAGCGGCAGCCACGTGTGCACGGGGAACAGCGGGACCTTGACCGCAAACCCCGCGAGCAGCGCCGCGAGGAGGACGCCCTGCTCGGCGCCGTTGAGGAATCGCGAGGCGACGAGGATGGTCGGGAAGTCGAGCGACCAGACGCCCAGGTCCAGCCCGCTGCGCGTGTCCGGGGCGACCTGGAGGATCTGCTCGGGTGTGAGCGTGGCGTTGTGCCAGGCGAGGTAGAGGATGCCGGCGAGCATGAGCATCGAGCCGGTGAACGAGTAGATGAAGTACGTGGTCGCGGCGCGGAGGCGGTTAGCCCCGCCGAAGACGCCGATCAGGAAAAACAGCGGGATCAGCGTGAACTCGTAGCAGACGTAGAAGTAGATCAGATCGGACGCGGTGAACGCGGCGATCATGGCCGCCTCGGCGAATAGCAGCCAGAAGAAGAACTCCTTGGCGCGGTAACCGACGCGGTCCTTGAGGTGGTGGAACGACTCGAGGATCACCAGCGGCATGATGAACGTGGTGAGCAGGACGAACCACATCGACAGGGCATCCGCCCCGCCGGAGAAGCGCAGGCCGAAGGCCGGCACCCAGGCGAACTCGTAGGTCAGTTGTGTTTCGCCGGGCTGCGACCAGTCGAACAGGCCCATGCCGGGCAGGGCGGCGGTGAGCGCGAGGAAGAAGGTGATGAGCGTGGTGAAGAAGGTCGTCCAGCAGATCTCGCTGAACCGGTGCATCGGCAGCAGCAGCAGGATGATCCCGCCCAGCACGGGGAAGATGAAGCAGGCGGGCAGGATGGCCGGGGCGAGGAATTCCATCGGGCGTGTTTGTGGGTCGGGTCGGCGTAAGGGGGGTTAACGGAGGGCGTAGATGAACACGACGGCGGCGAGCACGGCGATGCCGGCGACCATGAAGATGCCGTAGCCCTGCAGGTGGCCGGACTGGCTCTTGCGGATGGTCAGGCCGGCGCCGACGGGCACCAGGCCGATGAGCCGCACGGCCCAGTCGATGACGAGCTGGTCGAAGGCGGCGAGGACGTAGCCGGTGTATCGCAGGGGCACGTAGATCAGCCGGTGGTAGGCGTTGTCGACGAAGTAGCCGTGCTCGAAGACGTAGCCGATCGGCCGGAACGCGGCGCCCAGGGCCTGGCCGAGTCCGCGGTTGATGGCGAACAGCAGCATGGCCAGCAGCACGCCGGAGACGGCGAGGATGCCGGAGATGACGGCGACGGCGGTGTGGGCGTCGATGCCCAGGAGGTACGTGTGCGGCGCGTCGGGGGCGGCCATGAACTGCGTCGAGCGGTAGAGCATCGCGTCGATGTAGTGCGGGCCGACCTTGTGGAGCAGGAACCCGCCGGCGATCGCGCCGAACGCCAGGAAGAACAGCGGCAGGTTCATCGGCCACAGCGGCATCTCGTGCGGCTCGGTGGCGTGGTGCCCGCCGTGGGCCTCGATCTCGTGGGCCTCTTCCTCGGCGACGTCGATCATCGCGGCCTCGAGGTCGGAGATCGGCTGGCGCTTCTCGTCGCCGTGGCCGCGGCCCATGACGAACCGCTCGGGGCCCGAGAAGACGTGGAACCAGAGGCGGAAGGTGTAGAAGGCGGTGAGGAATGCGGCGGCCAGGCCGAGGATGCCGGCGACCGTGGCCCACCAGTACTCGGGGCCGACCAGTCCCTTGGCGATGGCGTCGCCGAGGATCAGGTCCTTGCTGAAGAAGCCGGCGGTGAAGGGGAAGCCGGAGAGCGCCAGGCAGCCGCAGAACATGAGCCACTTGGTGACGGGCATGCGTCGGCCCATGCCGGACATGGTGCGGATGTCGAGCGAGCCGGCCAGGGCGTGCATCACCGAGCCGGCGGTGAGGAACAGCAGGGCCTTGAAGAAGGCGTGGGTCACGAGGTGGAAGACGCCGCCGACCGAGAGCAGCGCGACGCCCATGAACATGTACCCGAGCTGCGAGACCGTCGAGTAGGCGAAGACGCCCTTGAGGTCGTTGCAGGACATCGCGATCGTGGCGGCGTAGAGGGCGGTGATGCCGCCGACGATGGCGACGAGTTCCAGCGAGCCGGGCGAGAGCTGGAACACCGGCGTCATGCGGGCGATGAGGTAGACGCCGGCGGTGACCATGGTCGCGGCGTGGACGAGCGCCGACACGGGCGTCGGGCCGGCCATGGCGTCCGGCAGCCAGACGTACAGCGGCAGCTGAGCGGACTTGCCGAACGCGCCGAGCATCAGCAGGTACGGCGCGAAGACGAGGTTGGGCGGGATCTCGCGGGTGCCCTCGACCATCTCCTTGGCCAGCGGCAGGATGTCGTCGAAGCGGACGGAGCCGAGCTCGGCGTAGATGAGGAAGATGCCCAGGGCGAAGCCGAGGTCGCCGATGCGGTTGACGATGAACGCCTTCTTCGCGGCGGCGACGGCGACGTCGTGCTTGAAGTAGTGGCCGATGAGCAGGTACGAGCAGAGCCCCACGCCCTCCCAGCCGAGGTAGAGCAGCAGCAGGTTGTCGGCCATCACCAGCAGGAGCATGGCGCAGACGAAGAGGCTGACGCCCATGAAGAAGCGGGCGCGGCCCTCGTCGTGGGCCATGTAGCCGTTGGCGTAGAGCGCGATGAGCCCGCCGACGCCGGTGATGACGAGCATCATCACGATGGTGAGCGGGTCGATGAAGAAGGCAACGTCGGCGGTGAGGCCGGCGACGCGGATCCAGGGGAAGACGTCGACGGTGTGGCTGACGAGGCCGGGCTTGGGCTTGTCGTGGCCGTCGCCGTGCGCGTGGTCGTCGTGGCTGTCGTCGGTGTCGGCGACGAGGGCGATGGTTGCGTCGTGCGCGGGCGCGACGGCGTGGTCGGCCTTGCCGCCGGAGAGGTCGCCGACGGCCGAGGAGAAGATGCCGACGGTCAGGGCGAAGGCGGTAAAGATCGACGCGACGCAGACCCAGCCGGCGGCGTTCTTGAGCCGGTCGTTGACCGCGGCGAACCCGCAGAACACCGCCGCGGCGGCGGGGATCCAAGGGATCACTTTGGCGAGGTCAATGATGGTCACGCGGGGGTCGGCTCCGGTCGGTCGGTCAGTGGGTCTTGATCGGGGTTAGTCGTGCAGCTGGGCCCAGGCCTCGGCGTCGAGCGTGCGGCGGCGGCGGAAGAGCATGACGACCAGGCCCAGCGCCAGGGCCGCTTCGGCGGCGGCGATCGTCAAGACGAAAATCACGAACGTCTGCCCCGTCACGTTGCCGTGGTACACGCTGAACGCGATCAGCGACACGGCCACGCCCTGGAACATCATCTCGGTGCAGAGGAACATCACGATCAGGTTGCGGCGGGTCACGAAACCGATCAGCCCCAGGCAGAACAGGATCGCCGCGGTCGCCTGGAAGTGACCCAGCGCGGCGTCCGACAGGCTCACGGCCAGGGCGGGCAGCAGGCTCGGCAGGGCGGGGTCGATCACGCGGCGGCCCCCGTGTCGGCCTCGCCGTGGCCCGAGGGATGGGCGGCGCCGGAGGGGCGGGGCTCGGGGTGGTCCTCGACGCGCGTCTTGGCGATCACCACCGCGCCGATCAACGCGACCAGCAGCACGATGCCGGCCAACTCGATGCCCAGCGGGTGCGACTGGAACAGGTCTAGCCCGACCTTCTCGACGTTGCTGAGGCGTTCGGGGTCGGCCTGATGGATGACGGGTTCGGCCGAGGGGTCGAAGCGGAAGATCTCGGTCTCGATGCGGTCTCGCAGGACGTCGGCGGACCGGTTGGGGATGACCTCGGCGATGATCTCGCCGTCGGAGGGCATGGCGGCCAGCGGGTTGGGCTGGTTGCCCTTGTCGAACGAGAGGGTCAGCAGCACGGCGAGCATCAGGAAGCCGGCGATCACGGCCGCGGTGGGCGTGCGGGAGCGGAGGTCGAAGATCTCGTCCTCGCCGGGGTCGTTGGGCCCGCCGGCCGAGGCGGCGAGCATGATGACGAACATGTAGGTCACCAGGATCGCGCCGGCGTAGATGATAATCATGGCGAAGGCCATGAACTCGGCCGATAGCACGAGGAACAGCCCGGCCGAGGCGAGGACGACCATCACGAACCACAGCGCCGAGTGCACGGGCTTGGTGGCGGTGATGACCATGACGGCCGAGACGATCGCGATCGCGGAGAAGACGTAGTAGTAGACGAAGGCGATCGCGGAGAGGCCGAGGTTGGCGAAGTCCAGCGCCTCGTACGTGCCGAACCAGCCGAGCCCCAGCGCCGCGGCGGCGAGGACCCCGCCGACGATGCGGCGGTTCTGCCGTCCCTTGGGCATCATGAACCACAGGCCGACCGCGCCGATGACCACCGCGAGGTAGATCGTCAGTGGGTTGGTGAGGATGGTGCTCTGCATGCCCAACGACGCTGGAGAGGCGGGCACGCGGCCCAAGGTTGCGGGATTCCCTGTAGTCCCACGGCGGCAGCATAACAGGGGGGTGCCGCGGGCGTGGCGTCGCGGGCCGTGGCGGAGGCTTGCCGTTAGGGCGATAGCTGGTCAGCTTTGCGCGTCGGCAAATCTTGATGGTTACGACGCTGTCGGTTTGGTTGATCCCGGTTTGCTCGACCAGACGTTGGGCAGGCTCATGCATGGCCATTGATCGGCCCATACTCCAGGCCTAACTGAGCTTACTTGCAACTTTTAACCCGAAGAAAAATCCGGTAATTGCCCCTGCGATAGCACAGATCGGCGTTGCTGGGATCAGCAGCCACATGTAGAGCATGAAGCGATCATCGCCCATGGAAAGTGAGACCAGATACAGCAGTCCGAAACTTCCGAAAAATACAAGGACCGGCAAGGTGACTGCACCGAGTAAGCAAAATACGAGTCCCCATACAATTCGGTCAGCGCCCATCTTGATCTCCATATGCCTCGACGACGCGTTGCACGAGGTCGTGGCGGACGATGTCTGAGCCGGAGAGCGACATGGCGGCGACGCCGTTGACGTTGCCGAGGCGTCGGACGGCGTCGAGCAGGCCGGAGTCGGTGGGGTCGTCGAGGTCGGTCTGCGACGTATCGCCCGTGACGACCATGCGGCTGCCGTGGCCGAGGCGGGTGAGGAACATGAGCATCTGAGACCGAGTCGCATTTTGCGCCTCGTCGAGGATGATCATCGCGTCGTTGAGCGTGCGGCCGCGCATGAACGCGAGGGGGATGATCTCGATGAGGTCGGCGGCCATGAAACGCTCGACCTGGTTGAAGTCCATCATGTCGTGCAGCGCGTCGAGCAGCGGGCGGAGGTAGGGGTTGACCTTCTCCTGCATGGTGCCGGGCAGGAAGCCGAGGCGTTCGCCTGCCTCGACGGCGGGTCGGACGAGGACGAGCTTGCGGACGTGGCCGCGCTTGAGCAGGGCGGCGGCGACGGCGGTGGCGAGGTAGGTCTTGCCGGTGCCGGCGGGGCCGGTGCAGATGGTCAGGTCGTGTTCGAGGATGGCGTGGACGTAGCGTCGCTGGCCGGGGGTCTTGGGCTTGACGGCGCGGCCGGTGAGGTAGACGTCGAGCCGGCCGGCGTCGACGGGGGGCGGGGGGGGGGCGGCGGCGGGGGTGGGGTCGAGCTGGCTGACCTCGGTGATGAGCTCGAGGACGCGCGGCGTGGCGATGGGCTTGCGGGCGGCGGCGGCGCTGGTGAGCTGCTCGAGGACGCGGGCGGCGCGGCCGACCTGCTCGTCTTGGCCGGCGATGCGCAGGGCCTCGCCGCGGTCTGTGATGACGACGTCGAGGGCGTCTCGGATGAGCTTGAGGTGCCGATCGGCGGGCCCGGTGACGGCGAGCCGCGCCGGGCCGGCGGGCAGGGGGATGGTGAGGTCCACGGTCAGCGGGCCTCGAGGCCGTCGAGTTGATCGGCCCAGAGCTGGCGGACCTGCTCGAGGGTGGCGGGGACGAGGGCGCCGCCGTCGGCGAGGTTGATCTGCAGCAGCCGGCCGCGGTCGTCGAAGAGGTAGCTCCGCCAGCCGGAGGTGGGCGTCGCGCGGGTGTTGACGGACCACGAGCCGTTGTCGAGCTGGGTCGCGGTCTCGGTGCGGAGGGCGATGGCGTGGTCCTCGGCGTTGCCGTGATAGGCGTAGGCCTGCATGCGGACGGGGCGTTCGTCGACCAGGAGCATGGCGAGCAGCTCGGTCTCGATGCGCGAGAGGTAGCCGACGGGGGGGACGGGCCAGGTGGTCTGGTCGGCGTGCTCGGCCGAGTCGCGGATGACGGTGACCTCCCCGCCGGAGCGCAGGCCGGTCTGCTTCATGACGTGCGTCGTCGCGTTGATGGGCATGGGCACGGGGGCCTCTCCCTTGCGGGGGACGACGTCGACGAGAGGCAGGCTGCCCGCGTCGAGCATCTGGCTCTCGGTCTGGATCGACCACAGTTCCTCGTCGCGGCGCTCGGACAGGAAGAACTCGGCCTTGGTGTTGATCTCGGTGTCGCTCTGGATCTCGTACGACAGGATCTCCAGCGTGTAGCCGGGGGCGCCCATCTGCGTGCCGCGGCCGAACGCCATGCGTCGGACGCCGACCTCTTCGCCGTCGCGGATCAGCCGGAACCACGCGCGGTCGGGCAGGCGGTCCCAGAGGTCGTCGAAGTCGATCTCGGCGGCCCACTGGTCGGCGGTCTCGACGAGCTGGACGCGGGCACGATCGATGGCGTCCAGCGCCGCGACATCGACGCTGCGAAGCAGGCGGTTGAAGACGGCCTTGGTGTGCGGGCCGAAGCTGGCGGCGTTCAGGTCGGCCTGGAAGACGACGAAGTGCGTCGGGTCGAGCTTCATCAGCACGAGCTCGGCGACCCACGCCGGCCGGCCGGCTTCGGCGGGGACGGCGAAGCCGAGGTGCAGCGATGGCCTGCCCGCCGGCTTGATGGGGTTGTCCGACGGTTTGAGCTGAACGGCGGAGGGGCTGGTGGAGACAAACTGTTCGGCCGTCTGACGCGCCGCGTCGCGCAGCGTGATCGGTTCGCCGACGTCGTACAGGTGCACCGAGATGCGGAAGTCGGGCGGCAGGGCGAAGGTCACGAGCGAGCCCGACCGTGTGTTCTGCATCTCGATCGCGCCCTCGGGCGGCTCGAACGACAGCCCGTAGGCGGGCTCGAACCATCGCTCCTGCACGGCCGCAGCCGGGGCGGCGGGAGTCGTTGGGGCGGTCGACGATTCGGTCGGTGGATCGAGCGGGGAGCGGATGACCTGAGCCGAGGCGGCCGAGTCGATCGGTGTGACAGCCGTCGCGACGGCGACGAGGACGAGCGTGAGGGCGATGATGCGGTGTCGTTGGTTGTTCACGGTGCGGGCCTGGCGGTACTGATGAGCTGGCCGACGATGTAGTTGTTGGCCGTTTCGCGGCGGTTAGACATGGGTTCGCCGGGGGGGCTGCGGTCTTCCAGGCAGATGACCCAGCGGCGGTCGTCGTCTGGCGAGTAGACGACGGCGACGTAGTGGTGGGTGACGGCCTGGGCGTCGTTGGAGATGCTGTTCCCGATCAGCGCGAAGCCGCGGAGATTGGCGACGAGGTCGAGCGTCACGGGCGTGGGGCGTTCGACGGAGATGGTGCCCTCGTCCTCGGAGCGGTCGGAGAGCAGGGCCTGGAAGATCGCGACGACGAGGTTGGCCGGCGGGGCGTCGGACCGGACGCTGGCGAGGGTCAGGCGGCGCTCGGGATCGTCGGGGTCGACAAACGTCTCGACCGCGCCGAGGTCGGCCAGCGGGTCGGGCGTGGCGCCGTCTGCGACGACCCAACTTGGGTGCAGGGCGAGGCGCAGCCCCCCGATGTCGATGACGGTGGCACGGTCGGCGGGGTCGGTGACCAGGTGGGTGTTGACCCACGCGGCGGCGGTGGAGCCGGCGAGCAGGACGAGCATCACCGCGGCGATCGCGACGCGGCGGCGGATCGACAGGCGGACGGGCGCGTTGGCGGAGACGGTCGAGGCCGGCACGCGGTCATCATATCTCACATGCCGCGTTCTCACGCGGATCGCCTGCGTGGACCGCTCAGGCGGCGCGTCGGCGGAGCGTGCCCACCGGACGGGCGGCCGGCAGCGACGCGGGGTCGTTGTACAACGCGGCGATGAGGTCGGGGGCGACACGCTCGGGCTCGCCGACAAGGGTGTAGTCGGTCGGTCGAGTGGCGGCGTGGGCCTGGGTGTGGGTGTTGGGTTCGCAGGCGTCGAGGTCGACGGCGACGGGTGCCTGAGGCAGCGTGGGGCGCAGGCTGAGCAGGGACGGGGCGGTGAGCAGGGTGAGGTGGAACGGCGCCGGGTCGGCGATCGAGGCGATCGCGGCGGGGATGCGGGCGTAGCGGCCGAGCCGGCCTCGGCGGACGAGCGTGGTGTCGGGCGCGACGCCGTGGATAGCGCGCCAGTCCTGCTGGTTGAGGGGCCGGTCGATGACCGTGAGCAGCGTGAGTTGGCCGCGCTGCGCCAGCTGCTTGACGAATCGCCAGACGCGTGCCTCGGGCCCGTCGGTGACCGGCCGAGGCGTGGCGTGGGCGATCATCAGCAGGCGTGGGGCGTCGTCGGGCATGCGGGCGTCTTCCGTGACACGGGGTGTTGGCTGGCTTGCCGGGGGGTTTCTCTCCTCCGCCCCGTTGCCGAGCGTGGCGGGTCAGGCGGCCTTGCGGGCGGTCTTGCCCTCGGGCTTGCCGTAGTGGTAGCCGTAGCGGTAGCGATACCCGTAGCGGTACTGGTAGCTGCGACGGCGGGTGCGCTGCTGGTCGGTCGCGATCATGCCGGACACCGGGGCGTGGTAGCTCTGCAGGGTGCTGATGGCCTGCTCGACCATGTCCTTGGGCGTGCGGTTCATGCGCGACACGAGCAGGACTTCGTCCGACTGGGCGCCGAGGATGCCGGCGTCGGCCAGCTCGACGACCGGCGGGGTGTCGATGATGACGTGGTCGAACTCTGCGCGAACCTTATCGAGCAGGTCGGCCGTGGTCTGCGAGTGCAGGAGCTGGACGGCGTCGGTGTCGGCCCGGCTGCCGGCGCAGGCGACGGTGAGCCCGGTGTCGCCGACGGTGCGGAAGACGTCGGTGTAGTCGGCCTGGCCGCGGAGGTAGTCGGTGATGCCGACGCCGGGGTCGATGTTGAGCAGCTTGGCGATCGTGGGCAGGCGGAGGTCGCACTCGAGGACGAGGGTGCGGCGGTTGCGTAGCTCGGCGAAGGACAGGCCGAGGTTGAGCGAGGTGATCGTCTTGCCTTCCTGCGGGGTGGCGGAGGTGATGGTGTGCAAGAGGTGACGCTTGCTCTGCCAGCGGGCGAGCAGGGCCGTGCGGATCGAGCGGTACTGCTCGGCGATGATCGAGCCGGGCTCGGTGATGACGACGAGGCGCTGGTCGACGTCGCCCAGGGCGATGTCGGGGGCGTGGAAGCCGGCGGAGGGCGTCGACGCGGCATCGTCGATGGTGACCGGCTGCGCGAGGGTGAGCGGCGCGGGGGCGGCGAGCTCATCGGGCTCGGCAACGGGCTCGATGGGGGTCTCGGCCACGGTGTCGATCGCGTCGTCGACATCGAGTTCGTGCGGGGCGGCGAAGTCGTCGGCGGACGCCATCGGCATGTCGCTGGGCGTCGGCGTGGGTGTCGCGTCGTCGGCGGCGGGCGTCGCGGGGTCGCGGCGCTGCTCGTCGTCGGATCGGTTGAGTGCGTCGAAGATGTAACCCATGGCTTATCCGGCGAGCTTGTACGGCGTTTCGGCCGGCGTGTGCAGGTCGTGGTTCATGCCGAAGCTGGGCACCATGTCGTCGACGACCTGGCGGACCATCGGCGCGGTGATGCGTCGAGCCTCGCGGACGTAGCCGACGAGCAGGCAGTTGTCGCAGACGACGTTCACCAGGCGCGGGATGCCCTGGGTGAACTGGTAGAGCGTCTGGATGGCCTCGCCGGCGAAGGACACGCCGACGGCCTTGGGGTCGGCCGACGCGGCGCGGATGCGGTGGGCGATGTAGCCCGCGGTGTCGTGGATGGATAGCGGGCGGAGCTGCTTGGCCATCACGATACGCTGCCGCAGGGCCGACATAGCCGGGCTGGCGATGCGGTCGCGCAGCTCGGGCTGGCCGACCATGATGAGCTGCAGCAGCTTGGCGGTGTCGGTGTCGAAGTTGGAGATCAGGCGCAGCTCCTCGAGCGCGGGGTCCGAGAGCGTCTGGGCCTCGTCGATGAACAGCACGACGGGTCGGCCGCGGCGGTTCTGCTCGAGCAGGTGGCGGTTGAGCTTCTCGAGCATGCGCGTGTGGTCGTCGCGGTCGCCGAGTGAGACGTCCAGGGCGCGGAGGATGTGGCGGATGAGCTCGCCGCCGGTCTGGTGGCCGTGGAGGAGCTGGACGATGGTGGCGTTGTTGCCGCAGCGTTGGAGCATGGTGCGGCCGACGGTGGTCTTGCCCGAGCCGATGTCGCCGGTGACGAGGACGATGCCCTTGCGGAGGCGGATCGTGTACTCGATGGCGGCGAGGGCCTCGCGGTGCTGCTCGGAGGCGTAGAAGAACCGCGGGTCGGGCGTGTTCTCGAAGGGCAGTCGCTCGAAGCGGTAGAAGGACTCGTACATGGCGTTCACTCCGGCAGCGTCGTGGCGGCGGGGCGGGCGTCGGCCGAGTCGTCGGGGTCGACGGCGGCGTGAGCGGGGTTGGTGGTGTTGGCTGGATTGGCGTACGGCAGGTCGGCGGGCGCGGGGCGCTCGGCGTCGATATCTGTGTCGGCGGTCGGGGTCGCGGGTGTCACGGAAGCCGACGCGGACGGCAGCCGCAGCCAGCCGGTGAGCAGGTCGGGCCGGCGTAGGTCGGCGTAGAGCACGCCCACCAGCGTCGCGAGCACCAGGAAGATCGCCGCGGCGTTGACCGGGTAGATCACGGCCTGTCGCAGCCGCTGCACGCGGCGGTGCTGGGCGGTGACCAGCTCGTTGACGCAGCCGAACAGGTGCAGGTCGACGGCCTCGGCGGCGTGGTCGCCATCGAGGAACGTGTCGTTGCTGCGGTGGGCGATCAGCACGTTGACGGCGCCACCCACCAGGCCGAGCAAGAGCGCGGCGACGATGACCTGCCCGAGGTCGGGCGAGATCGGCAGAACGGCGCGGGTCGCGGGCTGCACGACGTTGAGGCGAACGCCCATGTTGCCGGCTTCGGCGGTGAGGGCGAGCTGGGCGTTGCGGAGGTTGTCTTCCCAGAACGCGAGCTGGCGCTGCGCTTCCTCGGCCTCGCGCTGCAGGCCGCGGTACTGGCCGCGGACCTGGTAGACGCGGTCGGACTCTTGCTGCATGTCGGCGACGCGCCGCTCGAAGCGGGCGGCCCGCGCGGTCAGGGCCTTGGCCTCGCCGCGGGCGTGGGTGAGCTGCAGCTCGAGCTCGGCCCGTTTGGGGTTGGCGATGCGTTGCCGCTCGGCGAGCACCTCGGCGGGGGCGGCGGCGATGGCCTCGTCGATCTTGGCCAGCTGGGCGCGGGCGGCCACCAGGTCGGGGTGCCGCTCCTTCATCTTGAGCACGTCGGTGTACTCG
>JBCCZA010000102.1:0-11880 GCA_039188455.1 Planctomycetota bacterium | reverse complement strand
GGCCAACCCGCTCGGCTCCGGGGCGGTCGAGGGCTCGGCGTTGACCGCGTTTATCCCGCCGTTGTGCAAGTCGCTGCTGGGCGAAGAACTCAAGCTGCCGTCGGTCGCGTCGTGGTGGTGCGGGCAGCCGTCGGAGCTGGCGTACGTGCTGGAGCATCTGGATCGGCTGATCGTCAAGCCGGCGTTCCCGGGGCTCTCGGGCGAGCCGGTGTTCGGGCCGCAGATGACGACCCAGCAGCGGGCCGAGCTGGCCGAGCGGATCAAGGCCAGGCCGCACCACTACGTCGGCCAGGAGTCGGTCGCGTTGTCGATGGGGCCGGTCTGGCAGCAGGGGTCGATGACGCGGCGGCACTTGATGCTCCGAGCGTTCGTCACCGCGACGCGCGATGGCTACGCCGTGCTGCCCGGCGGGCTGGTGCGGTGCTCGGCCGACGCCGACTCGATGGTGGTGTCGATGCAGCGCGGCGGAGGGTCGAAGGACGCGTGGGTGCTGACCGACGAGCCGATCTCGCGGCTGTCGCTGCTGAAGGGGGTCGAGTCGCCGGTGGAGATCGAGCGCGGCGGGCACGACCTGCCGTCGCGGCTGGCCGACTCGCTGTACTGGCTGGGTCGATACGTCGAGCGGGCCGACATGCTCGCGCGGCTGCTGCGGGCGATCGCGCGTCGGCTGACCGAGGAGACCTCGCCGCACGGCACGCCCGAGCTGCCGGCCCTGTTGGCCGCGCTCGATGATGCCGCCCCACCGGCACCACGCGTGCCCGCTCGCAACGGCGATGCCGCGCCGGCCACGCCGGCCATCCCCCGGCTCGACCACGAGGATCGCCTGCTCGAAGCCATCAACGACCCCGCCCTGCCCAGCTCGCTGCGCAACGCGCTCGACCACGCCCGCCGGCTGGCGACCATCGTGCGCGACCGCGTCTCGGTCGACGCCTGGCGTGTCGTCAACCGGCTCCGCCAGGCGATGGGCGACAGCGCCGGGCCACGCGACGCGTCCGACGGGCTCGACCTGCTAGACGACCTGCTCGTCCCGCTCGCCGCGTTCCAGGGGCACACCACCGAGTCGATGACCCACGGCATGGGCTGGCGGTTCCTCGACATGGGCCGACGCATCGAGCGCGCCACCGCCACGGCGTCGCTGCTGCGAGCCCTGATCGTCCCGCCCGCGCCCACGCCGGCCGACGACGAGGACAGCGCCGACGACCGCCCGCTGCTGGACGTAGCCATCGAGGTCTGCGCTTCGGCGATGACCTACCGCTCGCGCTACCGGTCGCGCGTCACCGCCATGCCCGTGGTCGACCTGCTCGTGCTGGACGAGACCAATCCGCGCTCGATCGCCTATCAGCTCGTCGCCATCCACGACCACACCGAGGCGCTGCACCGCCCCGTTGTCGACGGCGCCCGGTCCGAGGAGCAGCGCCACGCCCTGGCGGCGCTGTCGGCCACGCAGCTCGCCAACGCGTCCGACCTGGCCGCGCTCGACGCCTCCGGCCGACGAGGCGCGCTCGCCGCCCTGCTCGACCTCGTCGACGCGACGCTGCCCGAGCTGTCCGACACGATCACGCGGCGTTACCTGTCGCACGCCCAGCCGTCCCGCCGCCTCGGCCGCGCCATCGACGCCATCGCCAAAGAGCTCACCGGCGACGAGGAAACCACGCTCTAAGCCTCGCCACCGATGCGTTACCACATCGTCCACGAGACCGACTACGCCTACGCCGAGGCCGTAACCATGGGCTACAACGCGGCCCACCTCAAGCCGCGCTCCGCCCCGCGCCAGACGCCGCTGGACGCGACGATCGACGTCTCCCCCGCCGCCGACGTCCTCAACGAGCGCACCGACTACTTCGGCAACACCGCCACCTACTTCACCATCCAGCAGTGGCACACGCGCATGGTGGTCACCGCCTCGGCCCGCGTCGAGGTCGAGCCGATGCCGGCACTGATGCTCAACGTCTCCAGCCCGTGGGAGACCGTCCGCGACAAGGTCAGCACGGACCGCTCGCACGATGCGCTCGAGGCGTACGCGATGTCGTTCGAGTCGCCGATGTGCCGCGAGACGCCGGGCGTGCACGCGTTCGCCGCGCCGTCTTTCCCGGAGGGGAAGCCGATCCTCGAGGCCGCGTCGGACCTGACGGCGCGGATCTACGACGAGTTCACCTACGACCCGTCGACGACGACCGTCGCCACGCCGCTTGCGCAGGTGGTCGAGCAACGGTCGGGCGTCTGCCAGGACTTTGCCCACCTGTTCATCGCCTGCGTGCGGTCGATGGGCCTGCCCGCCCGGTACGTCTCGGGCTATCTGCGCACGTTCCACGCCGGCGGCCAGCAGCTCGTCGGCGCCGACGCGACGCACGCCTGGGCGTCGGTGTACGCCGACCAGTTCGGCTGGATCGACTTCGACCCGACCAACAACAAGGTCGTCTCGGACCACCACGTGACGATCGCGTGGGGCCGGGACTTCGGCGACGTCTCGCCGGTGAAGGGGCTCATCCTCGGCGGCGGCGACCACAGCGTCGACGTGCGCGTCACCGTGACGCCCGAGACCGAGGGCTAGTCAGACCGCCGGGGTGTCGGCGTGGCCGACGACGACCTCGATGATGCCATCGCCGTAGCGAGCGAGCTTGGCCTCGCCGATGCCGTGCAGGCGGGCGAGGGATGCCGCGTTACTGGGGCGCAGGCGGGCGATCTCGATGAGCGTGCGGTCGTGGAGGACGGTGTAAGCCGGCACGCCCTTCTCGCTGGCGATGGCGCGGCGGTGCTCGCGGAGGGCGTCGAACAGCACGCGGTCGGCGGGGGTGAGATCGAGGTCGGCGGGTGCCGCGGCCGCGCGACGCGACGTGCTGAGCGGCCGGACGAGCTGCACGCTGCGCTCGCCGCGCATGACCTCGACGGCCGCGGGCGTGAGCGTGACGATCGGACGGTCGCCGGGCGTGCGGGCGAGGACGTCCTGGTCGACGAGCTGGTAGACGTAGGACTGGATCGCCTTGCGGGGCGTGTCGGAGAGCAAGCCATACACCGACAGTTGGTCGTGGCCGAGGTCCCGGATGCGCTGGCTCTCGGCGCCGGCGAGGACCTCGACGAGGTGCCCGACGCCGAAGCTCTGGCCGGTGCGGGCGACGCAGGACAGCACCTTCTGCGCGATGACGGTCGCCTCCTCGACGCCGCGTACCTCGTCGAGGCAGACGTCGCAGGCCCCGCAGCCGCCCTCGCCCGGGTCGTACGGCTGCTCGAAATACTCGGACAGCAAGGCGTGCCGGCAACGCGGCGTCGAGGCGAACTTCTGCATCCGGCGCAACAGCTCGCGCTGAGCGTCGGCGTTGGCCTCGGCGGTTGCACGATCCGGTGCCTCGGCGACGGCCCGGTCGATCAGCCGCTCCAGCCGCATCGCGTCGGCGGGCGAGTACAGCAGCACGCACTCGGCCGGCAGCCCGTCGCGGCCCGCGCGGCCGGTCTCCTGCTGGTAGTTCTCGATGCTCTTGGGGATGCACGCGTGGATCACGGCGCGGACGTTGCTGCGGTCGATGCCCATCCCAAACGCGACGGTCGCGACGATCACGTCGGTCGCCTCGCTGGCGAAGCGGTCCTGCGTGGCGCGGCGGGAGTCGGGCGACAGACCGGCGTGGTAGTGCTCGGCCTTGATTCCCGCGGCCTTGAGCGCGGCGGCGAGGTTCTCGGTGTCTTTGCGCGACAGGCAGTACACGATCGCCGCCTCGCCGGGGTGCCGGCCGAGCACCTCGAGCGTCTGCCCGCGCAGGTCCTCGCGCGGCAGCACGCGGTAGGTGAGGTTCGGGCGGTCGAACGTGCCGACGAGCACCTCGGGGTCGCGCAGGCGCAGCTGGGCGACGATGTCGTCGCGGACACGCGGCGTGGCGGTGGCGGTGTAGGCGTGGATGGCGGCGCCCGGGAAGCGGTCGCGCAGCGTCGCGAGCTGGCGGTACTCCGGGCGGAAGTCGTGGCCCCACTGGCTGATGCAGTGCGCCTCGTCGATGGCGAACGCCGTCGCGCCCATCCGATCGACCGTCTCAAGGAACCAGGGCGTCACCAGCCGCTCGGGCGCGACGTACAGCAGCCGATAGCGCCCCTCACGCACGCCCCGCTCGACCTCCCCCCGCGCCTCGGGCGACAACCCCGAGTGCAGCGCTGCGGCCGGGTAACCCAACTGCGTCAGGCCATCGACCTGGTCCTGCATCAGCGCGATCAGCGGCGAGACCACGATGTCCGTGCGTCCCTCGATCAGCGGCGGCAGCTGATAGCACAGGCTCTTGCCGCCGCCGGTGGGCATCACGACCAGTGCGTCGCGTCGCTGCAACCCGGCGTCGATCGCGGCCGCCTGCATCGGCCTCAGGGACTCGTACCCCCAGACCCGACGCAGCGTGTCGAGCACGCGGGCGTCGCCCTGCTCCCCGTTCGAGTCGCTCAGATCATCGGCCACGGGGCCATGCTAGCGGGCAGGCCCGTCGCATCCGTGTCGACCGACCGTATACAATGAGTATTCACACGAGTCTCGTCCGCGTGGCGGGCGACGAGTGCACGCCGGGCCAGGGATACAAGCATGCGTCAGCGTCGGTGCGGTCGGTCGATCGGAGCGGTGGTCGTTGGGTTTGCGCTGTTGTGGGGCGTATCGACACGGACCGCCGAGGCGGAGACGTTCGAGGGGATCGTGCAGCCAAGCCGGGTCGTCACGCTCAAGGCGCCGGAGGACGAGCGGCTGGGCGAGCTGCCCGTGCGACAGGCACAGGTCGTGGCGGAGGGCGAGGTGTTGGCGGTGATGGCGCTTGAGGTGCAGCGACGGGTCGTTGAGTTGGCGTCCTACCTGGCCGAGGATCAGACGCGGGTGGAGATCGCCGAGTTCCGGCTCAAGGACGCCGAGCTCAGTTACAAGCGGCTTCAGCAGATGCTGGAACGGGACGCGGCGAACGAGTTTGAGGTGCTGCAGGCGGAGGTGGCGCGCGACGCGGCCGCGGCCGAGGTGCGGGCCGCGAAGCGCCAGCAGGAGGAGGCGTCGCTTCGGCTGGGGCTGGAGCAGGAACGCCTCGATCGGCACACCGTCAAGGCGCCGTTCGCGGGCGTCGTGACCGAGCTGATGACCGAAGCGGGCGCCAGCCTGACCCGCGACGACCCGATCCTCGAGCTGGTCGCGCTGTCCCCGCTGGAAGCGTCGTTCGACCTGCCGGACGAGACGTTCGGGCGGCTAGCGGTCGGCGACGAGGTGGCGCTGAGCGCCGGCTCGCCGGTCAAGGCCAGCCTGAGCGCGGTCGTCGATCGCATCGTCCCGCGGATCGACCCGGGCAGCCGGACGTACCGCGTCGTGATGCGGATCGACAACGCCGACAAACAGCTGCCCTCGGGTTTCGTGGTCGAGCTGGCCATGCCGACGGCGGAAGAAGCCGAGGCGCAGGCCGGGCTCAATGCAGCCCGCTGAAGCCGAGGCGTTGATCGATCTCGTGATCGCGTAGCAGCAGGCGCCGGCGGGACGCGACGCCGCGACGCTGCGCCCGCATCTGAGCAAACCCCAACCCACGCCGGGCGAGCCACGCTGTCGGCGCGGCAAGACGCCCACCGCCGCGGCCGACCAGCCGGCGGGTCAGCCACGCGATCGGCTTGGCGTAGCGCTCGAAGCACTCGTCGTCGAGGCTGGAGAGGGTCATCGACTCGCCGACGTCGCCCTGCCGGCCGGATCGGCCGTAGAGCTGGCGATCGACGCGGCGCAGCTCGTTGCGCTCGGCGGCGATGACCAGCAGCCCGCCGAGCTCGGGCACGCCGGGCGCGAGCTTGATGTCGGTGCCGCGGCCGGCCATGTTCGTCGCGATCGTCACGGCCTTGCGTTGCCCGGCGATCGCGACGATCTCCGCCTCCTCGGCGTGGTTCACCGCGTTGAGCACCCGGTGCGTGATGCCCTTGGCCGACAACGCCTCGCTGACCGCCACGCTGGACTTGACGCTGCGCGTGCCGACGAGCACCGGCCGTCCGGCGCGGTTGGCCTCTCCGACCAAGTCTGCCAGCGCGGCGAGTTTCTCCCCGCGAGCACGGTACACCCGGTCGCGCCGATCGATCCGACGCAGCGGGCGATGGCGCGGCACACGCACGACGGGCGTGCGGTAGATCCGCCAGAACTCGATCGACGCCTCGGCGGCCGTGCCCGTCATCCCACACAAGCGCGGGTACAGCCGGAAGAACCGCTGAAAGCTGATCTTCGCCATCGTCACGTTCGGCGTGGTCGGCTCGAGCCCTTCCTTGGCTTCCACCGCCTGGTGCAAGCCGTCCTGCCACGTCCGGTCGGGCATCAGCCGGCCGGTCGACTCGTCGACGATCACGACCTTGTCGTCGTCGACGATGTAGTGCTTATCGCGTAGGAACAGCTGCCGAGCCGTGAGCGCCTGGGCGACGAGTTCCTCGGCCCGCCGTCGACCCGACCACACGCCGCCGAGCCCGGCGCGGAGTTCGTCGAGCTTGGCGCGGCCGGCGCGGTTGAGCCGCAGCTCGCGGTGCGAGACGTCGATGGTGTAGCCGTCGGGCGGGACCTCCTCGGCGAGTCGCGAGGCGGTGACGATCGCGTCGAGGTGCTCCTGGTTGGAGGACTGACCGGCGATGATCAGCGGGGTGACGGCCTCGTCGATCATCAGCGAGTCGGCCTCGTCGATGACCGCGGCGTAGAGCGGACGCAGCGTCGGCTCGGATTGGCCGGCCGAGAGGCGGTCGCGCAGCAGGTCGGCGGCCACGGTCTTCTGCGTCGCATAGGTGACATCGGCGAAGTAGCCGGCGCGGTGGCCCTCGGGCGGCGTCTCCTCGGTGATGGACGCGACGCTGACGCCGCAGAAGGTGTACAGCGGCTCGAGCGTCTCGGCGTCGCGGCTCGCGAGGTAGTCGTTGACGGTGAGCACGTGGCAGCCGCGGCCGCGCCAGGCCAGGAGCGTCGCGAGCAGCGACGCCGAGAGCGTCTTGCCCTCGCCCGTGGCGAACTCGGCCAGCCCGCCGTGGTACATCGCCGCCGCCGCCGCGATCTGCACGCGGTAAGGCTCGAGCCCCATGGATCGCCGCGCGGCCTCGCGCACCGACGCCAGCCCGGCCACGAGCGTCGGCTGATCGACCCGCCCACGCGCAAAGCGGTCGCGCGCGTCGGCCAACGCCTCGCGCAGCGCCGCGTCGCTACGATCCCGCTCGACGGCTTGCCGTGCGACCACCGCGTCCGCCACGCTCATCGCCCGTCGGAGCCGCGGCACGAACCGGCTGCCCTGCGCCGCGAACCATTCGGCGACGCCGTCGAGCCCCTTGACCGGCCGCCTGCCGACGATCGACTGGCTCGGGCGGCGAAGCAGCGTCGCGGCGCCGGCCTCGGTCAACGCGCCGTCATCAGGCCGATCGAACCGGAAGCTCAGCGCACGGCTCGCGTCGGTCGTGACCGTCATATCTGGAACCGCCGCTGCAGCAGCTGACGCAGCGCGAGATACGCCTGCGCCAGCAGCGGGCGACGCTCCATGGTGAACCGCGCCTCGACGACCTGGCCGGGCCGCAGCCGCTTTTCGCCCGGCGTGTCGGCGTCGATCGCGACGCGGACCTCGAACATGGGTTCGGCCGAGCGGGCGCGGCCGTCCTGCGACTGCTGCCCCGCGGCCGATTGATCGATCGCCACCGGCCCGCCCGCGCCCTGGGTCAGCGCGGCCGACGGCAGGAGGTTGTCGCCTGCCTCGAGGATGCGCTCGATCTTGCCGGTGAATGTGAGGTCGGGCCGACGCGGCACGCGCAGCTCGACGGTGGCGTCGTCGCCCACCTCGTGCGCGAGCCGCGGGCCGAGGTACTGATTAGCGACGACGCGGACGATCAGGTCGTCGACCGACGCGACGATGCCGAGCTCGGCCCCGCGCTTCTGCCACGCGCCCGGCAATCGATCGGCCTGCCGCGTCAGCCACACGCCCTCGGCGTTGTCCTCGGGCTCGACGCTCAGCCCGTCCAACCGCCGATCGACACGCTGCAGCTGTCGCCGCTTGCCAAGGATCTCCGCGGCCGTCGCCTGCGCCACCGCCGGGTCTTCCTGCACGGCCGCGCGGCGGCGCACCTCGAGGCGGCGGATCGCCGCGAGCAGGCCGTCGCGCTCGGCCGTCAGCTCGCGGCGCTCGGCGACGACCAGCGCGGGCGTCTCGCCCGGCTCGACGCGGGCGCCCGGCTCGGCCACGCTCACCACAAACCCGTCCTCGCCCAGCGTGACCGGCGCGTGATACCGCGCCTCCACCACCCCGACCGCGCGGCCGTGATTCGCCCACGGCACGAACCCGGCCGGCACCAGCACCACCGCGATCATCGTCAGCGTCGTCAGCACCGCTCGCGTCCGGCACCGCGCCAGCTCGGCGTGCGACGCCAGGTAGTGCGCGAGCTTGCCGATCGGCAGGATGAAGTACGAGAACACCGCCCACAGCGCGAACGCCGCCCCGATGAAGAACAGCCGGTCGGCGACGAAGAGGATGATCGTCGCGAACAGGAACAGCCGGTAGATCAGCGACGCCACGCCGTAGACGACGAACCAGATGCGCTCACCCATGCTGCGCGCCGGGTTCATCGGGCGTCGCACGCCGAACGCGTACCGCTTGAACAGGTACTTGAGGTAGTCCTGGCTGCGCTGATAGAGGTTCGGCAGGTCGGCCAGGTCGGAGAGGATGTAGTACCCGTCGAAGCGGATAAGCGGGTTGGCGTTGAAGAGGACCGTCGTGACGCTGGCGACGAACATCACGTTGTAGGCCAGTTGATTGATCGTCGCGCCCTCGGGCGTGCGGGCCCAGATCAAGGCGGCGATCGCGGCGACGAACAGCTCGACGTACATCCCGGCCGAGGCGACGACGATGCGCCGCCGGCGGCTGCGGAACGACCAGGAACTGGTCGCGTCGATGTAGGGCAGCGGGATGAACGCCATGAGCATGACGCCGCACTGGCGGACCTCGCCGCCGCCGCGCTCGCGCCGAGCCATCGTCTTGCACGCCAGGCCGTGGCCGGCCTCATGAATGAGCTTGACCACGGCGAAGCTGGCGTAGAGGAAGATCAGGTTGTCGGGCGCGAGCACGCCGTTGCCCGCGTCGGTCAGCTCGCCGACCCGCCCGACCACCGCCCACAGCCCCGCGGCCATCATGCCGAGCCACAGCACCAGCCCCGGCCAGCCGAAGATCCACGTCGTCAGCGGCGTCAGCCAGGTGAGGATCGCGTCGGGGTCGAACAGCGGGACCCGCGCGAACATCAGGTTCTTGAGGTAGCCGGTCGTCTCGCGGTTCCGCCGCTGGCGTCGGCGCTCGAGCAGCGTGTGCACGTCCGGCGGGGCCTCGCCGCGGAGCAGGTTGTGCGAGTAGAGCGAGCCGAGCGCCTGGATCGTCTCGCCCTGCGTGGGCGCCTCGTCGCCGAAGCGGTCGCACGTCGCCCGCCAGGCCTCGGCCACGGTCCGCCGGCCGTCGAGCATGGCGATCAGCCGGTGGATCGACGGCGGGGCGCGGAAGTACTTGTTGTTGCCCGGGTCGCGGTAGACGTGCCAGACGACGCCACGGCTGGGCTGGCGGTGGACCTGCACGACCGACCGCAGCCGCGGCCGCAGGTCCGACACGCGGTGCCAGTTGTCGTCGAACGTCGGTCGGTCAACCGCCATCGCCGATCGCCCTCACCACCACAGCTTCATGCGGACCCAGTTCACGGCGTCCCGCGTCCACAGCCAGATCCATGGCTTGCTCCCCGCGTCGGCCTTGGCCACGCCCTGCACCTGCGAGCGCACCCAGCCCGGCGGGTCGTAGGGCTGGCTCGGGTCGATCTCCGCGCCGACCGGGCCGAGGATCAGCAGCTTGGCCGCGAACACGTTCGCCTCGTCCTTCACCTCGGCCACCGGGTGCACGCGCTCGACCTCGAACGCCAGCCGCTGGTCCGGCGACGACGCCGACGCCAGCTCGCCGTGCTGGCCCTCCCAGACGTCGAACACGCGGGACTCGGGCACGAACATCACCGCCCGGTACCGATCCAGCGGCGCGACCTCGAACAGCGTCATCCCCTGCTCGACCGGTCGGCCCAGCTCCTTGCGCCAGTCGCCCGACACCACCACCCCATCGATCGGCGCCACCAGCACCAGCCGATCGAGGCGGTAGTCGATCAACGCCAGCTCGGCCTCGACCTCGTCCTCCTCGGCCAAGGCCTCCTGCCGCTCGGCCGTCTTGCCCTCGCGCCACGCCATGTCGGCCCGACGCTGCACCGCCGACCGCCGCGCCACCAGCCGCGCCCGCTCGACCTCCAGCTCGGACGCGTCCAGCTTGGCCAGCACCGTCTCGCCGCCGACGACCCGATCGCCGGGCTCGACGTTCACTTCGCTGAGATAACCGGCCATCGGAGCCGGCACGACGCGCTGCACCACCGGCTCGATCGTGAACGTCGCCTCGACCCAGTCCGTCCCCCGCCCGATCGTCACAACCGCCAGCGCCACCGCCAGCCCGATCGCCGTGAGCTTGGCCCACGTGTGCCGCGGCCCGACCGCGAGCGCCGCCACCCGCCGCGTCCGCCGGGCCCAACGGGCGCCGAACCAGCGGTCGTGCTCATACAGGTCCAGCAGCCGCGGCGTCACCAGCCCAAGCGCGGTATGCAACGCCTCCACCTCGCCCTGGTCGAACGCCCGGTCCGACTCGCGCTCGAGCGTGACCGCCCCGCGCGTCTGCCCCTCGACGCCCGGCTCGGCCGAGACCTCGCGGATCGGCATCGTCAGCACCCGCGTCGCGCCGTGGCGGTCCGCCAACTCGCCCGCCGCCCGGGCCGACAGCGGCAGGCTCGCGTCGCAGGGGAACGGCACCGCCGCGTCCTGGTCGACGCACTCCTCCATCGCCGCCTCGATGTCGCGCGACACCGCCATCCGGCGCTTGACGTCTTCCGTGTCGCTCACCGCCTGCAGCCGCACCGCGTCGCCGCTCACCAGCCCGAGGCTCACGCGCTCGGCGTCGAACCGACGCGCCAGCTGATTGCACAGCGCCAGCCCCGCCCCGCGCCACGACCCCGCCGCGTTCACCTGCCCCACCAGGTCCGACCCCAGGCTCAGCCGCTGCGCTCGCGCCGTCGCCTCGCTCGCCGCGATCTGCGCCGACCGCAGGTCGATCAGCGACCGGCTCAGCTCCAGCAGCCGCACGCGGTGCGCCAGCTCGCGGTCGTCCGGCACCGACAGCCGGAACACCTCGATCCGCTTGACGTCGTCCCCCGCCCCGCCGGCCCACAGAGCGACCAGGCAACCCGTCGGCTGACCGTTCGTCACCCGCCGGAAAACCACCGCCGGGCCCAGCGCCTCGACACGGCCCAGCGACGGCTCGATCGGCCGCCACCAGTCCTCTCCTTCCACCCCGCCGCCGCCCACAAGATGGCTCGCCTCGACCGCTCGCTCGTCGCCCGGCCCGCAGCGCAGCATCACCGCCGCGTCGGCCCCGCAGGCCTTGCACTGCAGCGCCAGCACCCCGGCCAGCGGATTGGAATCCGGCGGGCCGACCGCCTTCCCCGGAATGTCTGAGCGCTGGTCGGACGGACGCGATGCGCTCGGCTTTTTCACGTCCACAAGACCCACATTGCAACACACCCAGGCACGCAGGTCAAGGGTCTCGGACCCACGCGCCACCCGTGCGGATGAGAGAAACCAGCGAACCTCCGGGATGTTCCAGGACCCAGCGCGTGCGAGCCGCATCGCCCGGCATAAGCCCAGCCAACGCAAGCACCTCGACGGAACCACCCGGGCCGGTGATACACTGCGGACCCCCGCGGGCGTAGCTCAATTGGTAGAGCGTCAGCCTTCCAAGCTGAATGTTGAGGGTTCGAGCCCCTTCGCCCGCTGTTATCCGCCAGGTGGTTTCGCGTTGCGAGAGGCCGGCCCGGCCGCTATCGTGTGCGGCTCGGCGC
>JBCCZA010000101.1:0-12009 GCA_039188455.1 Planctomycetota bacterium | reverse complement strand
TTCGCCCAGGCCATGGACTTGGCCATCATCACCTGCTGCTCTTTCGCGGGGTACATATAGCCCTGGCAGCGGACGATCAGCTCGGCGCCCTTCATGGCACAGTCGCGCCAGATCTCCGGGTAGTTGCCGTCATCGCAGATGATCAGGCTGATCTTCATGCCCTTCGGGCCTTCGGAGACATAGGTGCAGTTGCCGGGGTACCAGCCCTCGATCGGGCACCAGGGCATGATCTTGCGGTACTTCTGCACGATCTGGCCCTGATCGTTCATCAGGATCAGCGTGTTGTAAGGCACCTTATTGGGGTGGTCCTCGTGACGCTCGCCGGTCAGCGAGAAGACGCCCCAGACCTTGTTGCGGACGCAGGCCTCGGCGTAGATGTCGGTGATCGGCCCGGGGATGGAGACGGCGGTGTCCATCATCTCCTGGTTGTCGTACATGATGCCGTGGGTGCTGTATTCGGGGAAGATGACGAGGTCCATGCCGGGCAGGCCGACCTTCATGCCGTCCATCATCTCGCCGATCTTGGTGGCGTTGGCCATCACCTCGTCCATGGTGTGGAGCCGAGGCATCTTGTAGTTCACGACGGCGACGCCGACGGCGTCATCGCTGGAGGAAATGTCTCCGTGGTACATCGGGGTGCTCTCCTGACTGGGGCCAACGAAGCAGTGCGGCGCCTCAACCGGGCCGATCACCAGCCACGACGGCCAGCAAGTCGACAAGCGCCACCAATCACAACGTCAGCAAAAACGGTTCCAACGGGTTATCTGACGTGTCGCTGGTCAAGCCTTGGGCAATCGGCACGGGCACGCTGGGTATCGGCGTGACAAGTGTTCACAAAGTTGACACATGGCGCGAGGCGATGCTCCCGGTCACTTCCGTGGTGCGGCCGGGATTGGGTCGCCTTGGGCTTCGCGAGCTCGACACCAGAGCGCGTGGGTCAAGTCGCGCAGGGCGACTCCGTCGGCCGCGATAATGCGCGCGGACACGCCGCGGTTGTGCCGCAGACTGGACACGCCGATCAGGCCATCTTTACAGGGCATAACGTCCCGCCAAGCGGCTAGAGCATGTGCGGGCCCGACTCGATCGGGCGGGGGCAGCCAGACCGCGCTGGCCACCACGGCAGAGCGCCAGCCGCAAGATGCTGCCAGTCGGTCCAGGCTGAATTGGTTGATTGATAGCCGCTCGCGGGCGATGACGCTGCCATCGGTGGATTCGATACTCGTCTCGAGGCGGGCTTGAGTGCCGTCACTCGGCGAGGAGCCCGGGTGATCCGCGGAAAGGCGCGGGTCGTGGGTGAGGATGGCCTCGAGCAGCAGCAGGCCGGCGCGGTCGTCGCAGATAACGGTGGTGCGGGAGTCGAGCGCGGCGTGGCGCATGAGGATTGTGGGGTCCGGCCAGTACTCGAGGGTGGCGTCGGCCTCGACGCGGAGGTGCGTGGCCTGGACGGCGGGGCCGGGGTCGCCGGCGTGGACGATGGTCGAGGCCTGGGTGGACACATGGGCGCGGGCACCGGGTCGGACTTCGATGCGGTGGTGGAGGTCATCGCCGGCGAAGAGTCCGCCGGCGCTGGACATCAGGTAGAGGTGGGCCATGCCCGGCGGGTGTTGCGGGAGGCGCAGGACGCGGCAGAGGTGGTAGGGGTGTGTCGAGTACTGATCGATGAGGTAGGTCCCGCCGTCGTGGGTGGCGGCGAAGGCGAGGCGGGCGGAGCCTCGGCGGGCGGCGATCGCCGGAGAGACAGCAGATCGGGGCGGGTCGGCGATTGTCGTGGGGATGGCGAGGGTCATGCGCGGAACAGCACGCGGTGCAGGAGGTGATCGACGACGGCGTCGACGCCCTCGCCGGTGCGGCAGTTGGTGGTGACGACGGGCTTGCCCTGGCGGACGTCGGCGGCTTCGCGGAGCATAAGGTCGAGGTCGACGCCGACGTGCGGTGCGAGGTCGCACTTATTGACCACGAGTAGGTCGCAACGCAGGGTGCCGGGACCTCGCTTGCGGGGGATGTCGCCTCCGCCGGCGACGTCGATGACGAAGAGCCAGTAGTCGACGAGGTCGAGCGAGAAGGTCGAGGCGAGGTTGTCGCCGCCGGACTCCATGAGGATCAGCTCGAGGTCGGGGTAGCGTTGCTCGAGCTCGTCGGCGGCCTGGGCGTTGAGCGAGGGGTCCTCGCGGATGACGGTGTGCGGGCAGGCGCCGCACTCGACGGCCACGACGCGCTGCGGGTCGATGAGCCCGCTGTCGCGGACGCGCTGCGCGTCTTCGTGAGTGACCAGGTCGTTGGTGATGACGGCCAGGCTCACGCCCTTGGCCTGCAACTGCTCGATGAGCCGTTCGACCAGCGCGGTCTTGCCCGAGCCGACGGGCCCGCCGATGCCGACGCGGGCGGCGGTGACGGTGGCCGAGTCGGTTGTCGGCGAGGCGTCGTTGACGATTGGCGTGGTGGGCATGGCGTGTCGTTGTCGTGCGGTCAGCGGAGCATGTACCGCTGCGTGAGCGGGATGCGTTGGGCGGGTTCGCAGGTGGCGAGCTCGCCGTCGACGAAGACCTCGAACGTCTGGGGGTTGACGTCGATCTTGGGGCAGGCGTCGTTGTGGGTCATGTCGGCCTTGCGGAGTGTGCGGGTGCCTCGGCAGGGGAGGATGGGCTTGCTGAGGTCGAGCTTGCCGGCGACGTCGCTGTCGACGGCGAGGTGGTTGGCGAAGTTGACGCTGAGGTTTTCTTTGGCCTTGCCGAACGCGCCCCACTGCGGGCGCATCGCCAGCGGCTCGCAGGTCATCAGCGAGGCGGCCGAGTCGCCCATCGCCGACCAGACGATGAAACCGCCCTTGATGATGAGTTCGGGCTTGATCCCGAAGAAGCCCGGCCGCCAGAGTACGACGTCGGCCAGCTTGCCCGGCTCGAGCGAGCCGACGTGCTCGTCGATGCCGAAGACCTTGGCGGCGTTGAGGGTGTACTTGGCGAGGTAGCGGCGGATGCGCTGGTTGTCGCCGCGGGCGGTGGTCTCGGTGTTGAGCCGGCCGCGCTGATCCTTCATCTTGCTCGCCAGTTGCCACGTCCGGCAGATGACCTCGTTGATACGTCCCATGCCCTGGCTGTCTGAGCCGAGCATGCAGATGGCGCCGATGTCGTGCAGGACGTCCTCGGCCGCGATGGTGTGGGCGCGGATGCGACTCTCGGCGAAGGCCACGTCCTCGGGCACCCTGGGGTTGAGGTGGTGGCAGACCATGATCATGTCGAGGTGTTCGTCGAAGGTATTGACGGTGAACGGGTTGGTGGGATTGGTCGAGGAGGGGAGGCAGTTGGGTTCGCCGGTGCAGCGGATGATGTCGGGGGCGTGGCCGCCGCCGGCGCCCTCGGCGTGGTACATGTGGATCGCCCGGCCGGCGATGGCGCGCAGGGTGTCCTCGTAGAACGCCGACTCGTTGAGCGTGTCGGTGTGCAGCTGGACCTGGAAATCGAGCTCATCGGCGACGCTCAGGCACGCGTCGATCGTGGCCGGCATGGCGCCCCAGTCCTCGTGGATCTTGAGGCCCAGGCAGCCAGCGGCGAGCTGCTCCTCGAGCGAGGCGGGCTTGGTCGAGTTGCCGCGCCCGAGGAAGCCGAAATTGATGGGCCATTGCTCGGCGGCCTGCAGCATCTTGCCGACGTTGAATGCGCCGCCGCAGTCGATACCGACGGTGATCGGTCCGAGCGAACCGCCGATCATCGTGGTGATGCCCGAGCCGATGGCGTGTTCGCAGAGCTGGGCCGAGTCGAAGTGCACGTGCACGTCGATCCCGCCGGGCGTGGCGATGAGCCCCTCGGCGTCGCGGACGGTGGTGGCGGCGGCGCAGATCATGTCGGGGTCGACGCCGTCCATGATCTCGGGGTTGCCGGCCTTGCCGACGCGGACAATCTTGCCGTCCTTGATGCCGATATCGCCCTTGACGACGCCGAGGATGGGGTCGAGGACTACGGCGTTTGAGACGAGCATGTCGAGCGAGCCGTCTGCGGAGGTGTAACCGGCCTTGAGGCCGATGCCGTCGCGGAGGGTCTTGCCGCCACCGTGCAGGCATTCGTCGCCGTAGGCGGTGTAGTCGTGCTCGATCTCGGCGAGGAGGTTGGTGTCGCCGAGGCGGACGGCGTCGCCGGTGGTCGGGCCATAGTGGGTGGCGTATTCGCTGCGGCTGATCAGGGCCATGGGCGTGGGTCTCGCGGGGTGAGCGGCGGTGTTTCAGGCGATGAAGCCCTGGTCCCTGGCTTTGGCGAAGGCGGCGTCGCGTTGCTCGTCGAGCTGGCCGTCGACCAGACTGTTGAGGCCGTAGATCTCGCGGCTGCCGCCAAAGGTGGTGAGGGTGACCTGCTTGGACTCGCCGGGCTCGAAGCGGACGGCGGTGCCGGCGGGGATGTCGAGCCGCATGCCGTAGGACGCTTCGCGATCGAAGGTGAGGGCGGCGTTGGCCTCGAAGAAGTGGTAGTGGCTGCCGACCTGGATGGGACGGTCGCCGGTGTTGAGGACGGTGAGTTCCTGGCGAGATCGGCCGGCGTTGAGCTCGAGTTCCCCGTCGGCGGGGATGATTTCGCCGGGCACGACGTAGCCCTCGGGCAGCGGCTCGGAGCCTGGGCGGATCGGGTCGTGCACGGTGACGAGTTTGGTGCCGTCGGGGAAGGTGGCCTCGACCTGGATGACGGGCATGAGCTCGGCGATGCCTGGCATGACATCGTCAGTGGTGAGCAGAGTCGAGCCGAGGCTGATGAGGTCGGCCACGCTGTGCTCGCCAGCCCGGGCGAGCTCAAGCACCTCGTCACAGATGTAAGCAACGGCCTCGGGGTAGTTGAGCTTGAGCCCCTTGGCCCTGTGCTTGCGGGCGAGTTCGGCGGCGACGTAGATCGTCAGCCGTTCCATCTCGGTGGGGGTGAGCATCATGGGCGGTGATCGTGCGGGTGGGGTGGAGGAGCGGGCGGGGTCAAGTGGCGAACAAACGGTGGTCGAGCGTCTCGTGACGCATCGCGGCGATGTCGATCAGGGGCGTGAAGGCGTGGGCGTCAGCGGTGGCCGGGGCGGGCGAGGCGAGCAGGTCGGCGATGAGGGGGCGGAGGTCGGTGAGCAGGCGTTGGGCGGCGACGTGGCCGATGAGCCCGAGGCGGATGGCGGCACTGACCAGGCCGGCGGCGAGGGTGTAGGCGCTGACGGCTTGGGCGGTGTCGATCGAGAGGCCGGCGTCGTGGGCGACGAGTCCTTGCGCGATCGGCAGGCCGCCGATGGCCTTGCCTTGAGCGACGGCGGCGGCGTAGGCCGTGGCGCGGGCCGAACCGAGTTGGGTGTGCGTGCGGAGCAGGGCAATGCCTGCGCGACGGCTGCCCTCGCGTGCCTCGGCCGGCCAGGTGTAGGCGTCCAGCTCGTCGTCCAGCGCGTCGAGGGCGTCGAGGTCGTCGCGGTGGGAATCGGCGGCGACGAGATAGCACCGTTCCATCGTGGCCCAGCGCATCGTGAGGTGGTCATGCACAAACGCGCGGACGCCATCGGCGTCGGTGATCCGGCCGTCCCGAGCGAGGGTCTCGAGGCCGTTGGAGAAGGAGACCGCCCCACTGGGAAAGAGACTGTCGCCGTGCTGGAGGACCGCGAGGAGCCCGGCCTGGTCATGCATGGCGGGGCTCCCTGGGGTGGCCGTTGTGATCGCCGGCGTGGTGGTAATCGTGGCCGTGATGATGGTGATGCGTGTGGCCTTCGACGTGGTCGTGGGGCGGGATGTCCTCGGCGGCGTCCAGCGGGGTGGCGTCGTCGGGGTCCTCGGGGAGCACGCGCACGATGCCATCAGCGACGAGATGAGCGACGCGGGCGACGTAGTCCGAGCGATCGGACTGCATGGCCACGCTGATCAGCCCGGCGTGGAACCGCACCCGCCAGTGCATGTTGCCGCAGAAGTAGCCCACTTGCAGGGCCGCCGGCATCGATGTTGGCTCGAGCGTCAGCCAGCGCTGCCGCTCCAACCGTACGACCACCACCCGGCCGGGCTCGTCGACCAGGATGGCCCCGTCCGACAGCCGTTGATCGCGAGGCAGGGCGATCAAGCATTCGGTGCCCCGGTCGGTCGACACCCGCATCCGCCGACGCGGCGTGTCCTGTGAGTCGAGCGACACCGTCTCCGCCACACCCGCGGCGACCGCCTCGGTCAGCCGAGCGGCCAGGGTGGGGTCGGACGCGTGCCCGAGGATCCGTGAGATGTTCAGCATCGCCTTGGCGTGTGGGTGTTGAGCTCGTCGATCCCCCGCCGCAGGCTGTCGCGAAGGTAATCACCGAGGGAGGGGTCTGTCCAGCATCGATACACGGATTCTTCGCCGCCCTCGATGACAAGCATCGCTGAGACGCCCGCGAGCTGGACGAAGTGGGCCCGCCCCGTGCCGAGTTCCTCGGCGTCGGCCGCGCACGATCGTCGCAGCAAGGCCTCACTCGCCGGCCCGGTCCAGGAGAACGACGCCTCGGCGAACCGGCTGGTGTAGATCTGCAGGTCGTCTTGCTCGATCTGCTCAGCCAGGCGGTCGCGAGCGGCGCGGTCCGAGCCGAAGTCCACCCAGCCCTCGGTTGAGCCCGTTCGGGCGACAAGGCGTTCGCCATACGCGGTGATGCCGAACAAGGGAGCGGGTAGCGGAAGGTCGATCGAGGTGCAATACGCGGCGAGGCCGCGGCCTCGAATGAGCAGGGCGGCATGCAACTCGAGCTTGGTGATCGTGACCGGTTCTCGGCGATCGGCGGCGGCATCGCTCACGTGTGCACCGGCTCTTTCTGCCGCAATCCCTCGGGGTCGTAGAACACGCTGGGCGTCACACGCCCCTCAATCGTCACGCCGTCCGAGACACGCACATCGACCCGGGTTCCGATCTCGCACTGGTCCGGGGCGACGTAACCCAGCGCAATCCACTGATCCAGCGTCGGGCTCAGCGCCACGCTGGTCAGCCGACCGACGATTCGCCCATCGCGGATCACCAGGTGCGACTCGCCCGGCTCCAGCCCCGTCTTGACACGGTCGAAGGCCAGCCCGACCAGCACCCGCCCGATCGGCCGGCGCTGCGCGATCTCGAGGCTGCGCTGGCCCAGGAAATAGGGTTTGTCGGACTTGACCGCCCAGCCGAGCGACGCTTCGCCTGGATAAGTCAGTGCGTCGGTGTCCTGGCCGACGATGATGTGTCCCTTCTCCATCCGCAGCAGTCGCTGAGCCTCGACGCCGAACGGCCCGATCCCCAGGTCGCGCCCGGCTGACATCACCGCCTCCCATACCTCAAGCGCCTCGTCGGCAGGTAGGTGGATCTCGTACCCCCACTCACCGACGAACCCGACACGCATCGCTCGCGCCCGACAACCCGCGATGACGCCGTCGTGAAGCCCCATGTACGGCATGCCGTCGATGGGCAGGTCGGTCTGCTCCAAGCGGGCCATGACCTCGCGCGACGACGGACCGGCGACGTTGAACGCGGCGTATCGGCCGGTCAGGTTGAATAACTCGACGTCCGCCTCCCAGATCATGGCCCAGCGTTTCATCTCGCGGTACACGGCGTCCGACTGACCGGTTGTCGTCGTGAGGTAGAAGCGGTCGTCGGTCAGCCGTGCGATCACGCCGTCGTCGCAGACGCAGCCGGACCGGTCGAGCATCACCGCGTATCGCGTTCGACCGACGGCCAGCTTGGTGAATCGACCGGTGTACATGCGCTCGAGGAACCACACCGCGTCCGGCCCGCTCACCTCGATCTTGCCGAGCGTGCTGACGTCGACCACCCCGACGCCGCGCCGGACGCGCAGGGCCTCTTCGCGGATGCGCTCGGCGCGCGGCCCGTCGCCGTAGTACGCGGGTCGACGCCAGTGCCCGGCCGGCATCCAGTGCGCCCCCGCCGCCTCGTGCCAGGCGTGCATCGGCGTGCGTCGGACGATGTGTTGGCGGGGCCCGGCGAGGACGCCGATCTCGACGGGCTGGTAGAGCGGGCGCGGCGTCGGCAGGTTGCGGCCCTCGGCGGGGGCTTCGCCGATCGGTCGGCCGAGCAGGTGGGCGATCAGCCGCAGGGCGTTGGCGTAGCTGTGCTTGCCCTGGCTGATGCCTGTGCCGAACTTGATGTAACGGCGAAGGGTGTCGACCTCGGTGAAGCCGTCGTCGATCCCGTGGATGAAGTCGGCAAGGGTGACGTCCTCGTCCCAATCGACGAACGACCGTTCGGCGGCCTCGTCGGCAATCAACTCGGTGAACACGGGAAACGGGTGCGCGGCCGGCCGCGACGGGTTGCGGTCGGCCCAGGGCGACCACGGCTCGCCTCGGGCTGCGGCCACCCCCGCGGCCACGCCGCTGGCGCGTCGGCTGTTCGAGTCGGTTGCGCCGGCGAGCGTACCGGCGGCGTAGACATGGGGCGGCACCTCGTCGGCGATGTATCGCCCGAGTTCGGGCGCGTAACGCACGCGGCCTCCTGCCTGGCGAAGCAGGTTGTCGTCGGTCGCCTCGCCGACGTCGAGGAGCACCCCGTCGCAATGCACCTGTCGGTCGTCGACGGTCACCCCAATGGCTTGGCCGTCGGCGTCGGTGACGACCGACATCGCGGGTCGATCGCGTCCGACATGGACGACCTCCGCGAGATCGACGCCGGCGTTGGCCAGTTCCCGCGCGATGTCCTCGGGGCGATCACGATGTGTGACGACTACGGCCGTCGTGCACGGCCGCGCGGCGTAATGAGCGATCAGGCGCATCGCGGCATCGGCGAGCATCACGCCCGGCGCATCGTTGTTCGGTATCACCGCCGGCTGCGGCATTGTCCCCGTCGCCACTACGAGACGGTTTGCCCGCAGCTGCAGCATCCGCGTCGGCGCACCCTCTCCGCCGTGTGCCGGACCGACCACGGGTACCAACCGATCCGCGTACACCCCCACGGCCGTGTGCGACGTCAGTACCTCGACGTTGGGCTGGCGATCAAGCTCGTTCGCGAGTGATGCGACCACCTCGTATCTATCGGTATCAATACTTGACGATCCCCCGAGTCGAGGCCATTGCTCCACCAGCACCACGCTCGCCCCTTCCCGCGCCGCGGCCAGCGCCGCCTCGATCCCGCTAATACCCCCGCCGACTACCAGCACGTCGCAGCTCCGGTGCTCGGCGAACGACTCCCCATGCCGGTACCCCGGCGTCACCCGACCCAGCCCGACCATCTCGCGGACGCCGCGCTCGAACGCGTCGTACGCCAGCCCGGGCGGCTGTGGCGTCGCGTACAGGCAGCCGGTGCGGTGGTCGTCGGTGAGGCCATCGAGGGCGTGCGCGTTGTCGTTGACGATCGACAGATCCATGCCCGCCACGGCCGGCGTCGTGTCGCCGCGAAGGTTGGTCCGTCCGGTTGCCGCGTCGTGGAACAAGGTATTGGCGTCACGGTTTGACAACGTGAGCAGCCCACGCGGCCGTCGATACTTGTGGCTGCGCCCCAGTGCGCGGTGGCCGTTGGCCCACAACGCCGTAGTGATCGTGTCGCCGGCGTAGCCCCGCAACTCCCGGCTGTCGAAACACAAGCCGATCGGCCGGTCACGGTCGATCCACTCGGTCGCTCGGTGCGGCAATCGGTCAGTCATCGCCGCCGCCCTCGTCTTCCCGTGAGCCCGGCCGATAGAGGTACGTCGTCAGGATCGCGTCGCGCGTCGTATCGCGCTCGGCGACAAACCACGTCCCGCTCGGTCGATGGAACCACCACTCCGGCTGCCCCGACGCCACCACTGACCCAGGGAACACGTACCCCGCCCACTCTGCGTCCGTCGCGACCGCTGGGTCTGGCTCCTTGAGCATCGGCCCGCCGTATACGCATTCGCCGATCGGCCTTGGCCCGATGCCCGGGCAGTCGATGAGCTTCATCGCGTGATCTCCCGGGAATCTCTCGTCTCAGTGCCCAACCGACGCCGCCCCTTTCTCACCTACCAGCAGCATCCGTTCGAACCGATCGATGGCGAACGGCTCGATCAGCTCGTGGTTTACCCCGCGCGCCACCGTCGCCGCCATCGTCTCGCCACACACCGGCGTCGCCTTGAAACCCCACGTCCCCCAGCCCGAGTCCAGGAAGAAACCCTCAACCGGCGTCACGCCCATGATCGGCGAGAAGTCCGGCGTCATGTCGGCCATCCCCGCCCATTGGCGGTTGATCTTCACCTGTCCGAGGAACGGGAACAGATCGAGCAAGTGCCCGCACAACCCCTCAAGGAAATCGAGCGTCGATCGCTGGCTGTGCAACTCGTACGGGTCGAGCGACGCGCCGAGAACGAGGTCGCCCCGCGCGTCCTGGCTGACGTAGCAATGCAGGCTGGCCGATACGACGATCGCGTCCAGCCACGGCTGCAGCGGCTCACTCACGCACGCCTGCAGTGGGTGAACCGTGATCGGCGTCGTCAGGCCGACCATCTGCGTCAGCTTGGGCGTGTGGCCGGCGACTGCGCACAGCACGCGATCCGTTTTGATCGTCCCGGCCGGGGTTGTGACACCGATCACCCGGCCACGCTCGACAAGGATGTCCGTCACAGCCGTGCGCTGATGTACCGCGACGCCCAGCCGCTGCGCCGCGCGAGCGTAGCCCCAGGCGACGGCGTCGTGCGCCGCGATCGCGCCCGGCGGGTGGTACAACGCTCCGAGGATCGGCAGGTAACCGCCGCAGTCCAGGTCGATCATCGGGCAGAGCTCCTTGACCTCGCTCGGCCCGATGAATCGGCTCTCGACGCCCTCGTGTCGGTTGACCTCTGCTCGCCACTTGCCGACCCGCACCGCCGCGTCGGTGTGCGCCAGCGTGAGGTGACCCCGCGCCGAGTAGAACAGGTTCAGCCCGAGGTCCTCGGAGAGGCCCTGCCACAGCTCGACGCTCCGCCCGTAGAACCGAACGCCCTCGGACGTCAGGTAGTTCGCTCGGACGATCGCCGTGTTTCGCCCGGTGTTGCCCCGCCCGATGAGCCCCCGGTCGAGCACGGCCACGTCGGTGATGCCGTGGTCCTTCGCGAGGTGATACGCCGCCGCCAGGCCGTGCCCGCCCGCGCCGATGATCACCGCGTCGTACCGATCCTTCAGCGGTCCGGGCGGCGTGAGAACGGGCTGTCGAGCGGGGGCGATCATCGGTGAGTGTGGAGTCGACGAGTTACTTGAAGACGACGGTCTTGTTGCCTTGCACCAGGACGCGGTCCTCGAGGTGGTAGCGCAGGCCACGCATCAGCACGGTGCGCTCGACGTCTTTGCCCAGACGCACCATGTCGGCCGCCGCGTCGGCGTGGTCCACACGCACGACGTCCTGTTCGATGATCGGCCCGGCGTCCAGCTCTTCGGTGACGTAGTGGCAGGTCGCGCCGACGAGCTTGACCCCACGATCGAACGCCTGGTGGTACGGCTTGGCCCCGACGAACGAGGGCAGGAAGCTGTGGTGTATGTTGAGCACACGGTTGGGGTAGTCGCGGCACATCGTCGGTGGCAGGATCTGCATGTAACGCGCCAGCACGATCGTTCGGACGCCGTGCTCGTCGCAGATCGACGTCATCTGCTCGAACGCCGGCGTCTTGTTCTCGCGATCGACGGGGACGTGGATGAACGGCACCCCGTACCACTCGATCAGCGACCGCAGGTCCGGGTGATTCGAGACGACCACCTTGAGGTCGAAGCTCAACTCACCGGTCTGCCAGCGGTAAAGCAGATCGACCAGACAGTGCACGTGCTTGCTGACGAAGACCGCGACCGGCTCGGGCTCGCTGGTGTCGCGGATGTTGAGCGTCATGTCGAACTCGTCGACGATCGGCAGGAAATGGTCGCCCAGCTCATCCACGCCGAAAGGCACCGACTCCGCGAGCACCTCCTGGCGCATGAAGAACGTCCCGGTCGTCGGGTCGGCGTGGTGATTGGCTTCGACGATCCAGCCGTTCATCGACGCCAGCAGCCCGCTGACCGCCGCGACCACGCCCACGCGGTCCGGACAGCTGAGCGAGAGGATGTACCGAGGGGCGGCCGGGTTCATTAGATGGCCCGACGTCAGATCGAGGTCAGGTAGCGAT
>JBCCZA010000100.1:0-12044 GCA_039188455.1 Planctomycetota bacterium | reverse complement strand
GGCAGCGGGATGCCGAGCCCGGCGTCCTCGGTGTTCTTCATCTCGAGGTAGATGTCGACCTTCTTGTTTGCCTGCGAGCCAAGGTCGCGCGACGTCTGCGGCTGGCCCCAGTTCCAGTTGCGTGCCTGCGGCAGGCCCCAGTAGACGAGCTGCTTGTCGACCTTGACGCCCGACTTGGTCGGGAACAGCGCGATCTGCTGGGTGGTGTTCTCGTGCACCGTCGTGCGACGCGGCAGCGTGTACAGGTGGTACTCGAAGAACTGTTGCTGCTCGAAGGCGGCGTCTGCAATCGCCATGCCGACGACACGACTGCTCGCGGGCAGCACCTCGCGACGACGCATGTCCGGCGTCACGCGTTGCACGTCGCCGGCGATGAGCTTGAGCTCGGCGTCGGGATACGCCGCGCCCGACAGGTTCATCAGCGTGACCCACGCGCCAAGGTCGCCGGCGGTGTCGTCGGCGTTGAGGACGAGGTTGTAGTCGGCCCGCCAGGTCAGGCCGTCGGTCTGGTACGCGGTGCGTACCAGCCGCTCGGCGGCGGCCGGGGCGTGGGCGATCAGGCTGAGCGTCGGCTTGGTGATCAGCCCGTCCGGCAGGTCGCCGAGCTGCACGTCGGCGGCGTTGCCGATCATGCGGATGCCCTGCGGGGTGTCGAGAATGAGTCGGCCCTGGTTGCTGGACAGCAGCCGCCCGCCGACGGACTCGATGGTGCCGTCGCCCAGGGGGAGGTTCACGACGACGCCGCGGCCGACGTACGCGTCGAAGAGCTTGGCGGGGGAGACGAGGTCGAACTTGAATTGTTGTTCGAGGATGGTGAAGGCCGGGTCGCCGCCGCCGACGTCGGTGAACGTGACGGTCGTGGGGTCGATGAACTGGGCGACATCGGTGAAGGCCAGCTCGTTGACGCCGGCGTCGAAGGACATCGTGCGCATGTCGCGGACGACGGCGAACCCGGGCACCTGATAGGCGAACTGAGGGTTGTAGCCCTGGTTGGCGTTGGCGATGAACTGCTGAGGGTTGAAGGAGGCGGGGTCGGCCGAGGAGTACACGGTCAGCGAGATGCCGCCGTCGGTCGCGGCGTTGTCGGGCTGAGTGGCTTGCGCGACCGCGGTGTGGCCGAGGTTGAGGGACAGGCAGGCAACGGCGACAGCGACGAGACGGGGGGCGTGGTGGTTCATGATGGGGTTGGACGCGCGAGGGGCGAGAGGGTTCCCGGGAGGATTCGGGTTTAGACTAACGGGCTTGGCTGAGCGTCCCGACGATCCGCAGACGACGCCCGATCCGGTGGGCGAATCCCCGGAACCCCCGGATGCGCCGGCAACTCCAGGGGTGGAGGCCGATGCGCCGTCGACGGAGGGGTATGCGCTGGCGGAGGACCCGGACGCCGCGGTCGATGGGATCGGCGGGGACGAAGGCGAGCCGGTCGAGGTGGTGACGCCGCCGATGGAGGCGATGCCCGAGGAGGTTGGCCTGGCGGCGGGCGCACAGGCGGGATCGTCGCGGCGGGCGGTGTGGGCGTGGGTCGGGCTGTGGCTGGCGGTGGCGGCGCTGGTGGCGCTGCGGGCGGCGCAGCTGGCGTGGCTGAGCCCGCTGGCGCTGGCGGCCGACGAGGCGCAGTATTGGGACTGGAGCCGGCACCCGGCGTTGACGTACGTGACGAAGGGGCCGGGCATCGCGTGGGTGATCGGCGGGGCGCGGTGGCTGGCGGTGGAGCGGTTCCACGTCGAGTTGGCCGAGTGGGTGGTGCGCCTGGGGAGCGTGCTGAGCTGGGGCGTGCTGGTCGCGGGGGTGGCGTGGCTGGGGGGCGTGCGAGTGCGGCCGGCGGCGGACGACGCGGTGGGGTCGTGGGAGGGAGCGAGGCGGTCGGTTGGCGGCTTCCGCGGGGCGTGGTACGCGATGTGGCTGGCCGTGCTGACGCCGGTGCTGTGGGCGCTGGGGCAGTTCGCGACGATCGACATGCCGATGCTGGCGTGCTGGGTGGTGGGCGCGATCGCGGCGTGGGTGGCGCTGGCGGGGACGCTGCGCGACGAGGACGAGGACCCGACCGACGCGGTGGTGCGCCGTCAGCCGACGTGGGTGAACGCGGCGGCGTGGGCGGCGCTGGGGCTGGCGATCGGGTGCGGGGTGCTGCTGAAGCACACGGCGTTGCTGCTGGTGCCGGGCGTTGTGATCGCGTGCGTGTGGTCGGCGCCGCGGCTGCGTTGGGGACGGGTGCTGCGGGGGTGGGTGATTGCCGTGATCGCGCTGGTGGCGGCGATGAGCCCGATGCTGATCGGCGAGCTGCAGGCCGGCTGGCCGACGGTGCGTCACCTGATGGGTCACCTCGGGATGGCGGGCGGTGACATCGCGATCGACGAGGCGGCGACGACGCGCGGCGTGTGGTCGAGCGTCTGGTCGGTGCTGGTGTACGTGGGAACGCAGCTGGCGATCGTCGGCCCGGCGTGGGCGCTGATCGGGCTGGGCGCGTGGGGCGACGGGCGCGACAGCGATCACGATCGGTCGGCGGCGTTCGGGCGGTTGATGCTGACGCTCGGCGCGCTGCCGGTGCTGATGTACCTGGGCGTGGCGTGGGTGACCGACACGGAGGCGAACTGGGCGGTGGCGGGTTACCCGACGCTGGTCGTGCTCGCGGGTCGGGCGTTGCCGGCGCGGCTGACGGCGTGGCGGCGGGCGGTGACGCGGTGGCGAGCCATGCCGGCGGACGATCGGCCGAAGCGCGGGTGGCTGCGGCGCAAGCCCGAGTCGCCGGGGCAGATGATGTGGCACTGGACGCTGGGGTACGGGCTGGTGGCGATCGTGGCGCTGACGTTGGGCGGGTGGCTGCTGCGCGTGCCGGGAGTCGGCGATCGGCTGCCGGGCGCGGGGCGGGTCGTGGGCCACGCCGACGCGGCGGCGCGGATCGACGGCGTCATCGACCCCGACGCCGGGCTGGCACGCTGGACCAACGACCCGCCGATCGTGATCACGAGCAACTACGGCAACACCGCCCTGCTGGCGTTCTACCTCGACGGCCGGCCGACGGTGTACAGCGGGCAGGCGGCGCTGGCCGGGCGGCGCTCGGCGTACGACGCGTTGCCGTCGACCGACCTCGACGACCCGGCGCTGCACGGCCGCGACGCGGTGCTGGTCGGCGCCTCGGCGAAGCGATGGGGCGACGTGCTGGAGGCCGAGTCGATCGAGGAGGTGAGCGACACCGCGTGGGCCGAGCCGCTGAGCGAGGCCGAGGCGGGGCTGCGGCAGCCGCGGCGGGTCGAGGTCAGCCAGCTGTGGGGCGAGCCGGTGTTTGTCGCACGCGGCTACCGCGGGCTAAGCGACGTCGGCCGACGCAACCGCGCGGGCGAGCACGGCAAGGCGAAGGACACGTCGTCCGACGAGGTCGATGAAGGCAACGCGACCACGCCTCAGCAAGGGTCTCAGCAAGCGACGCCACAACCGCCGACCGACGGGACGCCCGCATCGCCCGCCGCGCCACCCAGCGCACCACCCGTCGAGACGACACCGGCCGACGCGCCGCAGGAGGCCGAGTGATGCCGCGCCCGCCGTGGAGCGATCGCGTCGACGCCGAGCGCGTCACGGGCTACGTCGCCGGCGGCGCCGTGCTCATTGGCCTCGCCTGCCTGCTGGACGGCTGGGTGTTCGGGCTCGGCCGGGTGCGGGGCGACTCGAGCGACCTCGACCGGATGTTCCGCATCGTCGGGTTCGTGCCGACGTGGCTCATCATCGCCGGAGCGCTGGCGCTCGGGCGGACGGGCCGGGTCAAGGCCGAGGGCTGGCTCAAGGCGATGAACGCCCCGCTGCTGATCGTGCTGGCCTCGGCCGGGGCGGGCGCGGTGGCCGAGGTGGTCAAGCTGCTGGCGCGTCGGCTGCGGCCGCGGGAGACCGGCGGGGTGTACGAGTGGCGGTCGATCTGGGACGGCGGGCTCGACGCCGGCGACATGGGCTTCCCGTCGAGCCACGCGATGGTCGCGTTCGGCGGCGCGTGGATGCTCTGCCGGCTCTACCCGTGGGGCACGCCGCTGTGGCTGGGCCTGGCGATCGGGTGCGCGGCGACGCGCGTGATGACGCACGCTCACTTCGTCAGTGACGTGATGGGCTCGGCGGTGCTGGGGTTCGCGTTCGCGGCGATGCTGTGGAACTGGCACCGGTACAACGAGGCGCGGGAGGCGGAAGGCCCGGCCCTTCGGGCCTCGGGCTAAACGGGCATCGGCCGAGCTCTAGTAACGGCTTACGCCCCGACGGACAGCGTCGCGAGGTAGTGCTCGGCGTCCATCGCGGCCTTGCAGCCCATGCCCGCGGCGGTGATCGCCTGGCGGTAGTGCGAGTCGGCGACGTCGCCCGCGGCGAACACACCCTCGATCGACGTGCACGAGTGGAACCCGTTCTTGAGCTTGAGGTAGCCGACGTCGTCGGTCTCGAGCTGGCCGTTGAGGAAGTGCGTGATCGGCTCGTGACCGATGGCCATGAACAGGCCCTTGAGTTCGAGCTCGCTGTGCCGCTCGGCGCTGCCCTCGGGGTGGTTGTTGTGTAGCAGCTTGACGCCGGTGACCTTGTCGTCGCCGAGCACGTCCACGACCTGCGTGTTCCAGTGGATCGTGACCTTGTCGTTATTGAGGACGCGATCGGCCATGATCTTGCTCGCTCGCAGCTCGTCGCGGCGGACGAACATGTGCACCTGCGAGGCGAACTTCGCGAGGTAGCTCGCCTCCTCGACGGCCGTGTCGCCGCCGCCCACCACGCCCAGCGGCTGATCGCGGAACATCGGCAGCGCACCGTCGCACACCGCGCACGCCGACACGCCGCCGCCGGCCTGGGCTAGACGCATCTCGTTGTCCAGGCCGAGCCACTTGGCCTTCGCCCCGGTGGCGATGATGACCGAGTGGGCCTTGCCCTCGTAGCCGTTGTCGCCCTTGATGGTGAACGGCCGCGACGAGAGGTCGACCTCGGCGACGTTCTGGAACGCCTGGTAGAGCGTCTCGTTGGGCAGTTCGTCCTTGGTCTTGATGCCGTCATCGGTGACGACGCGGGTGTCGAACCGCATGGCCTGGTGATACAGCATGTGCATCATCTCGGGCCCGGTGACGCCGTTGGGAAAGCCGGGGTAGTTTTCGACGTCGGTGGTCAGCATCAGCTGCCCGCCGGGGACGAGGTCCTTGTCCTGGGCCCGGCCGGGGAAGACGAGCGGGCGGAGCTCGGCGCGGGCGGCGTAGATCGCGGCGGTCCAGCCGGCGGGGCCCGAGCCGATGATGACGACGTTCTCGGTGCCGTCGGCGTTGGGAGCGGAGGTGTCGAGGGGGGAGGCGGTGGCGGTGGTCATGGCGTGGATTCTACGGGTTGGGGCCGGCACGCCCGGCGAAGGGCATAACGCCGCCGCCCCGTCCGCGATTCCACGCCGGCTACGCGACCATCCGCCGAATACGCCCCGTGGTGCGATAGGCCGTGATGCAGGCCTCGCAGATGCACCGCTCGTCCCCGCCTCGCCGCTGAGCCTCGATCCGCAGCGCCTCGGGAATATCGCCGACGGTCATGCACCAGCAGCTCGCCGGCGTCCGCCCCGCGACCATGGCGCAGTCGTTGGGGGCCCCGCAGATCGGGCAATCGCCCGGCCCCAAGCTCGGCGGCTCGCCCGCCCCCGGCAGGCTCGCCGTTCGCCCTCCCTCGCACATCCGATCGCACATCGCTCACCGCCTTCCGTGACAAAACCAACCGCGCCGCCCATCTCAGGCCGCGCCCGAATTCGGCCGATCGACGATCACCCGCGTGAACACCGTCTCGCCGGTCCGCATCGCCTCGCGCACGTACGGCCGGCACATCCCGCAACCGTCCGACGCCCCCGTCCGCTCAGCCAGCTCCTCGAGCGTCAGCCCGTCACGCTTCGCCTCCTCGACGAGCGACGCGAAGCAGCGGTTGGTGCAGACGCAGTGGGTGATGCGCATAGATCAGTCCAGGTCGTAAAGAGAATTATCGTCGCTCAAGAATCCGGTCTCGGGGGCGACGGGGAGACCGCCTTGTTGCAGCTGATCGAGATTGTCCGCGTGGCCATCGACCCAAGCGACGTTGGTCGCGTTGCCGTTGTGATGGCGAAGGCCTTGCGTGCCGGCCTGACGTCCGCTGAAACCGGCGTCGTGGGGAGCGTTGGGCTGGCCGAGTAATAGCCTGGGTGCACGCATGAACTTGTTGGCACCGGCCTGGAACTCTCCATCGCCGAATGCGGCCGTCTGTGCCGGTGTCTTGACGGTATCTAGCCGCGCAGAGGGAACTGGGTCGAGCCCGGGCCCATTGCGAAAACCGCCCAGGTAACTCGTGTTGTAGTTGTAGCCCGTGAATGGATCGAGCGGCGAGTTCGACGAGCCCTCAAAGCTGGGGCACTGCTGAATCTCGCGATCGACCCGGCCCCGCCACAGCAACCCGGGCTCAACCGTGCTTGTGCTGAAGTCTTTGCGATAGTCCCACTCGATCGGACGCATGAAATCTTCGTAGTCATACGCGGTCGGCATGGTGTCGGCTTCGTCGGCGGCGTAGGCCATGGCGGCGATCATCATCTGCCGCAGGTTGCTCAAGCATGCCGTCGCTCGGCCCGACTCGCGTGCCGAGCCTAGCACGGGCAGCACAATGCCGATGAGCAGCGCGATGATCGAGATCACAACAAGCAGTTCGATCAGCGTGAAGCCGCGCGGCGGTGGCATGACAATCATCCGATACGGTAGGTAGCTAAAAGTCGGCGGCCGCGCTAACGACCACCGAACCATAGATCAGGCTGCAAGCTATCAGCCCATCCGACGCCTCAAGCCAACCAAGCCAATACCCATCGCGAGTATTGCGGCCGTCGTCGGTTCGGGGACGGCCACGTCGGCGAAGCCATCGATCTCGGGGGTCACGCCCGAACCGATCGGGTTGCTGATTCGGACAAACGAAACCTCGCTCAGCCCGACCGAGGCGATGTCGATGCCAACGCCGCCGCCGGAGCCGTCATACCCCGCGGCGATCTCTTCGATGTCCAAGCCCGTGAGGTTGAAGGACGGGTCTACTGGCTTGGTGAAGTCGGTCGGCACGAGACCGGCCACGGTCGGGAACGGCTCGGTCACGTCTTGATAACCCAACGTGGGGAATGGGCCATCGGCAGCGACACCCGGAACCTCAAAGAAGTCGACACCGTTCGCGCTGATCTCGATCAGGCCGCCTTCGGTGTTAAAACCACCGCTCGCGGTCCCCGAACCAAAGTCGAGCAACGCAAACGTGTTGCCAAAAATCAGCAAGTCCAGCCCGAAGGGGTTGCCAGCGTCGTCGGTCACGGGCTCATCAAAAGAGACGGTCAGGAAGCCGCCTTCTCCAATGGAGACGATCTCATTCATGCCAAAGGCGCTCTGGAACGGAGTGACCGCGCCACCGAAAGGGTTGGACGGATTGGTCAAGCGGGTCGGTTCGCCCAGCGCTGTGCTGGAATCCGTGAAGCCGGCCACTGGATTGGACCCGGAGTCGTAACCGACAACGCTGTCGGCGAACGGGTCGGCCGAGACGGTTTGCGCGGCGAAGACGCCCAGGCCTGCAATCAAGAGGAAAGCCTTCGAGCCCGACACAAGGCGAGCCTGGCAAGGCAACCGGCGACGTAGAGTCAGCAAGCCGACACCACCGAGAATCAACAGGCCAATACCGGGCTCGGGGACTTGATAGACCACGACCTCGGGGTCTTCAAAGTACGACAACAGCAACTCGCCAGTGGCGTCGTTGTAGACCCAGATCGGCGGCTGTGCATTATCGATCGTGGACTGCGGGCTCGGAAACTGGCGGAGGATCGACGGCGGTGAATTGCTGTCGATCAACGCCACGTTATTGGGGTCTGCCAACCGATCGTCGAACGCAACTCCGTCGACCAGCGCCGCGTAGCCGAAATCGCCTGACCCGCCGAAGAAGTCGCCGCCGCCGACGAAGAAGTTGCCGGCCGCATCGAAGCCCAGCGAACCCGCGGAGAGCAGGTCCACCACCTCGATGCCTTCGAGCAGAAAATCGACCGGGTTACCGGGGTTATCGATCGCGTCTTGCAGATCCGCGGCCGTGATCTGACTCACCGAGCCGGTCCCGTTTCCGGACGTGTTGAAACCATTGCCGGTGTACAGATTGCCGTCGTTGTCGAGGGTGATGCCACCCGAGAAGCCGCCGATGTTGTCGACCACGTTGGTGACGACACCTGTGTCGATCTCAAGCAGGTCAACGCCGTTGGAGTTCGAGATCAGCAGGTCGCTGTTGTTCAACCAGACGGCGTCGAAGTCGGAAGCGGCGAAGGTCTGAGTCGATCCCACGGTCGGCGCGAGGGCATCGATCACGAAGACCGAGCCGCCCCCGTTGGAGCCGATCGCGGCCTGAGTGCCGTCAGGCGAAACCTTAAAGAACGAAGCGCCGAACAGAGGAGGCACCGCGGTGTAGTTGCCAAGCGAACTAAAACTTCCGGTGCCCACGCCGGTCTCGACCGAGACCTCGGGGCCATTGACGATCAGCAGCCGGCCGTCGGGCAGCGCGTCGAAAAGCACGTTGTCGTCGAAATCGCCGGTGCCGTTCCAGCTGGTCGGCAGGTCGAACGTGCGATCGACAAAGTAGTCGTCGATCGATTGCGCCTGGACGGCCGCGGTCGAAGCGAGCACGCCAAAGGCGGCGATGGTTGACGCGGTTAGGCGTCGTGAACGATTTAGCATGGTCAGAGACCTCCTGTTGGCTCCGATTCGCGCGGAGCGACCCCTGCATAGGGACGAACCAACGTGCCTCAACGGATTCACCGCGCAACGACGAACGAGCGATCAGGGGCAATGGCCCAGCGTCGGTGCGGGCGTCCTGTTCCGCGAGGACACACACCACGCTCGGGCAGGTCTTCCGGCTGAGGGCTCGTCCGGTCCGCCTTCCCGCCCGTTGGCTCGTTGCGAGCCGGGCAGTGGTTGGGCTGTCCAACCCCGATCAGCGATCGGGGCCTTCCAGCTCCGTGGACCGGACGCTGGCACGACGGATGGTCTTTTCGACTCGTTCCGTCGGCCGCCCAACACGGCGGCGCGTCCGCGGGAGAATTGCCGGCTCCTCCAAGAAACCGACGCACTCCGCTTCCCTTTTCACCCCGCCGCGAGCATTCGCCGCGGGGCACCTGAGCATTTGCTCGACTCTAGCGACCGCGCCACGCCGCCGCAACAGTGGGGTTTTCACCATTCACGGCGCGCGGGATATGCCTGTCGAATTCCGCGTTAAACAAGCCATCAGACGCGAGAAACACTGATACCATCCGACCGTCGTTTGAGACTTTTCGCCGTCCTCCAACCCACGCGTTGCCGCCATGACCACCACCCTCCCCGAAGACGTCACCCTCTCGCATTCCGCGCTGGCCGTGCTGCGCGAGGCCAAGTCGGTCACGTTCGCCAGCACGGTCGAGGAGCTGGTGGCGCTCGCCGTGCCTGAGGATCAGGTCGGCGAGGACGGCTTCTACGAGGTCGCCTACGACGTCAACGGCGAACGCATCGTCGAGGCCCGCGTCTGCCGGGTGAAGAACGGCGTCTCGGCCAACTACGTCGACCCCTACATGCGTCGGCGCGACCCCAACTGCATGGTCATCGCCGACCACCAGGCCACGGATAAGCCGACATTCGACGCCCGCTTCGGCAAGGACTTCGAGTCGACCCGCGAGGACACGCTGGCGTGGCTCAAGACGCAGGACCTCGCGTGCTTCTTCTTCGAGGCCGGCATGACCGCCGGCTCGGGCCTGCCCGCCCTGGCCATCTGCCCCGCCAACGCCGGCTTCTTCGCGCTCGGCCTGGCCATGCTCCAGGGCATCCGCCCGATGGACACCATCGACGAGTCTTACCACCACGCCGCGATCATCTACATCGCCCCACCTTTCCGGCACACGCACTTCGACGGCAAGCAGGTCGTCGTCCACAACCGTCGCCAGGACGCCGGCCTCCACGAGCTCTTCTCGTACAACCTCTACCCCGGGCCGTCCGCCAAGAAAGGCGTCTACGGCATGCTCCTCACCCACGGTGAAAAAGAGCACTGGACCGTCGCGCACTGCTCCACCGTCCAGGTCGTCACCCCTTACGACAACACCGTCACCATCATGCACGAGGGCGCCTCGGGCGGCGGCAAGTCCGAGATGCTCGAGCACATCCACCGCGAAGCCGACGGCCGGATGAAGCTCGGCACCAACACGACGTCCGGCGAGGCCCGCTACCTCGCCCTGCCCCGCGGCGTCCAGCTCAACCCCGTCACCGATGACATGGCCCTCTGCCGGCCCGACCTGCAGCACCACGAGACCGGCGCCCCCAAGAAGCTCACCGTCACCGATGCCGAGACCGCCTGGTTCCTCCGCGTCAATCACATCACGCACTACGGCACGGACCCGCACCTCGAGAAGCTCACGGTCCACCCCAAGAACCCGCTGCTCTTCCTCAACATCGACGCCTCCCCGCACTCGACCGCCCTGATCTGGGAGCACATCGAGGACGAGCCCGGCGTGCCCTGCCCCAACCCGCGCCTCGTCGTCTCCCGCGCGGACTACCCCAACATCGTCACCGAGCCCGTCACGGTCGACATCCGCTCCTTCGGCGTCCGCTGCCCACCGTGCACCGCCGAGAAGCCGACCTACGGCATCATGGGCATCTTCCACATCCTCAACCCCGCGCTCGCCTTCCTCTGGCGGCTCACCGCCCCGCGCGGCCACGGCAACCCGTCGATCGTCGATCAGGGCGGCATGCAGTCCGAGGGCGTCGGCTCTTACTGGCCCTTCGCCACCGGCCGACGCGTGGACCAGGCCAACATCCTGCTCGACCAGATCATGGACACCACGGACACCATGTTCATCCTCTGCCCGAACCAGCACGTCGGCTGCTGGGACGTCGGCTTCGCCCCGCAGTGGATCGCCCGCGAGTACCTCGCCCGCCGCGGCTCCAACCCCTTCAAGCCCGAGCACCTCGTCCCCAGCCGATGCCCGATCCTCGGCCGGACGCGCAGCACGATCCAGGTCGAAGGCCAGCAGATCGGCCACTGGTTCCTGCAGGTCGAGACCCAGCCCGAGGTCGGCGAAGAGGCCTACGACGAGGGTGCGAAGATGCTCAAGGGCTTCTTCGACGACCAGCTGAAGAAGTTCATGGTCGATGACCTCGCGCCGCACGGAAAGCGCATCATCGAAGCCTGCCTCGATAACGCCACGCTCGAGCAATACGACGCGCTGAGCAAACCCTGAGTCGGACCACGCACGCCTCATCGCCACGGAGCCTTCTCCCATGACAAAGACGCACCGCCGACTCACCGCCTTGATCGCCGCCTTGCCCACCGCCACCGCCGCGTGGAGCGCGTCCGCCGACGACGCGACCGGCGCCGCCGTCCTGGAGATCATGGCCAAGACAAACAACGTCCAGCGCTCCAACTACGGCAAGAACTCGTTCATCCTGAGCAACACGGGCGACAAAGACATCGTCGCGTTCAAGCTCGACGTCACCGACGCGCTGTTCCCCGACACGGTCTTTGACCCCGAGGGTAAGGCCGGCGACAGCGTCGCCAAACCCTTGAACATCGACCGCGACGACGCGACCGGCGTCGTGCACCACCCCGGCAAGACCTCCCCGCACTACCTCGGCGAAGGCGGCGACCGCGGCTACGAGCGGCTGCTCATCACCTTCGACGCCGACAGCAACAACGGCTTCAACCCCGGCGAGACGCTCGGCTTCTCCATCGACATGGACCCCAACTCCATCGCCGGCACGCACAAGAAGCCGCTCGACGAAGGCAGCAAGCCGAAGTGGGACGTCGGCGGCGTCTCGGGCGCCGAGCTCATCGGATCGACCTTCACCGTCACCTTCGCCGACGGCTCACAGGCCAGCGGCCAGCTGTTCGCCACCGGCACGCAGGCCGGCTCCCATGGCATCGCCACCGAGCAGCCCCGCGACGCCCGCGTCGAGCTGACCGTCAACGGCCTGAACCCCGGCCAGACCGGCACGTACGCCTCCGACGGCCCGCAAATCGTCGTCAACGGCGAGGCCGGCCAACGCGTCCGCGTCGCCGTCGCCAAGGGCATCATC
>JBCCZA010000099.1:0-12049 GCA_039188455.1 Planctomycetota bacterium | reverse complement strand
GCCGACGACGCCGTACATCATGTTGTAGAGGGCCTGGGCGCGCTGCTTGGTGAGGATGGTGGTGTAGACGCCGCCGAGGATGTAGAGGATGCCGAGCCCGCCGGCGATGAAGGTGGCGGCGTAGCCGAGGGTGATGGTGATGACGTGGGTGGCGAGCCAGAAGTTGGTGTCCAGGACGGCCTGCATCATCTGCATGGTGTCGCCGGTGGCGAGGTTGTGGGCGACGATGAGGGTGGCGGTCCCGACGCACGCGCCGAGCAGCGCGGGCAGGCCGGTGCGGCTGAAGCGCTCGAGGACGAGGGAGAGGATGACGGCGGCCCAGCCGATGAACACGGCCGAGGAGTACAGGTTGGTCACCGGCGGGCGCTGCGTGAGGTAGATGCGGGTGACGATCCCGGCGGTGTGCAGGATCAGCGTGAAGGCGATGAGCCACACGGCCGCGCGGATCAGCTCGCGCGACACGCGGTCGGCGCCGGCGGCCGAGGCGAACCAGCCGCCCAGCACCAGCAGCCCGCCGAGGATGTACAGGACCGTGCCCTGCAGGAACGGCTTGACGACGTTGAAGACCGACTCGACGCGGGCCCGGGTCGACGCGCCGGGCATCGCCTGGTCGAGCGAGGCGAGGTAGTTGTCGACCGTGACGTTGAAGGTCGCGGTGTCGCTCTCGCTGTAAGCGCGGAGCATGGCGGTCCAGGCGTCGGCCGAGGCCTGGCTATAGGGCGCGTGGTCGTGGCCGGCGTGGTCGCTCGGGTCGGCGCCGGCGTTTCCGGGGGCGGCGTGGGCGTGGTGGATGGCGACCGAGAGCGGCTGCCACTCGGCATCGGGCGTGAGCGGGGCGAGGACGTACGGCCGCTCGTAGCGCGTGAGCTCGGCGAAGCGGGAGGCCTTGTTGAACAGCTCGAGCAGGTGCCGCTGGAAAGCCGATCGCTCGGGGGCCGGGACCACGCGTGCCTGCTGGGCCTGCTGATTGAGCGTGTCGAGGCGGGCGAAGACCTCGTCGGGCGTGAAGCGCTTGCGGTTGTGGTCGTCGACGCCGAGCAGGTCCTTGACGCCGGGGAAGTCGACGCGGAAGACGGGGTCCTGCCGGGCGACCTCGGGCTTGGTGAGGGTGTCGAAGTACCAGGTGACGGCGTCGACCTTGCGGCCGCTGCGCTCGACGGTGGTCTTGCCCGAGAGGGCGAGCAGGGTTGCCTTAGCCTCGGACTCGACGGGCTTGACGCGGCCGTCGCCGGAGATCGCGATGTGCCCGGCGGCACGCAGGTCGAACGGCGCGTCGGGGATGACCGATCGCATCTGCGGGCCGACGAGCAGCAGGGCCAGGGCGAGGGTCGCAATCGGCGTAACCCAGCGTGGGAAGCCGGGGTTTAGCCGGCGAGATTTCTCGCCGGTTGGACTGCTTGACGTTTCGACACCGCCGCCCGCCGCGCCCTTCGGGCGTCGGGTTAAACCGGACGACGCTTCGCGTCGGCGCATATGCGTCCACATCATCAGCCCGAAGTGGAACGCCAGCCCGGCGGTGACCAGCCCGCAGGCAATATAGGGCAGCGTCCAGCCGGGGTTGGCGACGACCTGCAGCACCGTGCCCGTGCCGCCGGGCTGGTAGCCAGACTGGAAGAACGTCCAGCCGCGGTAACGCAGCGGCTCGTTCATCGCGATCCGCACGCGTCGGTCCTCGCCGAACCGCGGGTCGACGAGCCGGACGGTGGAGACGAACCGCGTCGGGATGTCGGTGCCCGGGAAGAAGTCGTGGTCGAAGTCGAGCAGGTGGATCTGGTACGGCTTGTAGTCCCGCTTGAAGCGCATCTCGATGCTGAGATGCTCGGCGCCGACGTGCTCGAGGGGCTGGGCCGTGCCGAGGTGCAGCGAGGCCATGTAGCGGCCGATCGGATCGCCGGTCTGCTTGTCGAGCAGCGTGACGTACGCGGCGGGCATGTCGGCGATCTGCTGCTCGACGCCGGTGACCTCGGGTCGATCGATCGCGAACAGCCGATCGCCCAGCCCGAGCGTCGTCTCGTGCATCGACCGCAGCTCGTCGGTCACCATCGCCGGCCCTGCGATCGCCGAGTTGGCCATCCAGCGGTCGACCCGCAGGTCGAACGGCAGGGCGTCGTGCGAGATCGGCTCGCGGCTGCGGGCGGCGGCGGCCAGGGCGGCCTGCGGGATCGCGACGACGCGGTCGACCTCGGGGTCTGAGCCGTCGACGATCGCCAGCTCGGAGGTGCGGATGTCCTCGGCGTAGTTGGCGTATTGGCCCTCGTTGATCGACATCTGCCACTCGCGGGCCGCGACGCCGGTGATCAGTTCGCCCAGCAGCAGGGCGATCAGGCCGAGGTGGATCAGGATGATGCCGACGCGCTTGGCGGAGAACTTGAACCGCACGGCGTGGGCCGCGATCAGGTTGATCCCCAGCAGCAGCCCCAGCGTCAGCCCGCCCGGCCAGGGCAGCACCCACGCCCAGTCGCTCGGCTGCTGGGTGAAAAGCTCGACGAACACCCGCACCGGGACCAGCACCACCAGCGAGCGGAAGTACTCGGCCACGACGGCGAAGTTGGTTTGCTCGACCTGCGCGAGCGTGCCGGCGAAGACGAGCAGCATCGACGCCGCGAGCAGCGCGACGGTCAGGCGGAGCGAGGCCAGGGGTTCGAGCAGCTTGGTCATCGCGTCACTCAGTACGCCTTGGGTTCGTCGGCGGGATCGGTGGTTGCGTTCTCTTCACCAACCGGCGCAGACGGCGAGGCCGGGGCATCAACCGGCCGGGTCGACGCGATAAACGCTTGAAAAGCCGGCGTCGCCTGAGCGACCGGCTCGGCCTCGCCGACGATGGTGAAGAACCACGTGGCGTTGCGTGTGGGGTCGGGCCAGATCGCCGCGAGTCGCCGCCTGTCGCCGTCGGCGGACACCATGTCGGTGAAGATCGCCTGGATCGCGCCCGGGGCCTGCGTCGGGTTGTCGCTCGATGGGGTTGCCCGCGTCATCTCGATCAGCGTCATCGGTTGCTCGTTGGGCTGGCTGATCGGTGGCAACCCCAGCTGTCGACGCCAGCGGTTCAGGTTTGGCATCAGCCCGCCGCCGGTCCCGGGCAGGGCGGTGACGGTCGCGGTGAGCGGCTCGGCCGACGCGTCGCTGGGCACGGCAAAGGCGAACGCGGCCGGCGGCGGGGCCGGGTCGATCGCCGACCAGCCCGCCGGCAACTCCCACTCGGCCAGCAGCCTTGGCCCGGCGGGGACCGGCTGACTCGACATCGGTTGATTGCTAGACGGGCCGGCCGTCGCCATGTCGCCCCCGCCCAACGCCACCTCCACGAACGGCGGCACCGCTCGGACGCCGGGCGGCTCCTTCGGAGCGTCGTAGACCGTGATCTCCGTCTCCTCGCCGCAGCCCATCAGGCCCAGCGAGAGCAACGGCGACAACGCAGCGATCCCCAGCACGCGCGGCAGGCGTGACAGCAGAATGGTTGACGGATTAGGGCGCAGGCTCTGACCCCACAGCATCGCTGTACGTTAGCGTCCCGCGACGCCTCGGTAAGCTCGTTAGTCGTGTGGCTGAATGTCCTGATGCTGGCGATCGGCGGCGCCGCCGGGGCGGTCGGGCGGTACGGCATATCCCTCGCCGTCAACCGCCTGCACGATCACCCCCTGCCCTGGGGCACCGTTGCCGTTAATGCCATCGGATCGCTGACTTTCGGCCTGCTCTGGGCGTGGTTCGGCGGGGACCTCAAGCACCCGATGGCCGTGCTGCTGCTCGGCGGCTTCCTCGGGGGTTTCACCACTTTTTCTACTTTTGCGTTCGAGTCTCAGCACCTGCTGCAGAACCACGGACCCGTCTGGGCCCTGGGCCACCTGCTAGCCCACAACGCCCTGGCGATCGGGCTGGCCGCGATAGGCGTGGCGATCGGCAGGCTGGCGTTCGGGTCGCCGGGCTAGCCGCTGGCGGGCGGGATCGCCGATATCAGCCGCGGATGTCGCAGGAATCGCCGTAGCCAAGCCACGGTTTATGCGTAAGATGTGCGGTTCCGCCGCCGGCGCCCTCGCTCGCCCCGGCCGCGCCCCCCAAGATGACTCCCCCCACCGCCACGACCGACGATCCGCCGCCCAAGCCGCACCAGGTGCTGCGATCGGCAGTGGTGCGCTTCGCGGGCGACTCCGGCGACGGCATGCAGCTGGCCGGCACGCAGTTCACCGACACGTCCGCCCTGGCCGGCAACGACGTCGCGACCCTGCCGGACTACCCCGCCGAGATCCGCGCCCCGCAGGGCACCGTCGCCGGCGTGTCGGGCTTCCAGGTCAACTTCGCCGCCGAGGACATCTTCACCCCCGGCGACGCGGTCAACGCCCTGATCGCCATGAACCCCGCCGCCCTCAAGGCACACATCGCCGATGTCGAGCCCGGCGGCATCGTCGTCGTCAACGAGTCCGAGTTCAGCAAGATCAACCTCAAGAAGGCCGGCTACGCCTCCAATCCCCTCGAGACCGACGACGACCTCGAGGCCAAGTATCAGCTGTTTAAGGTGCCCATCACGCGGCTCAACCAGGAAGCCCTGGCCGAGTCGGGCCTGGGCGCCAAAGACGCCGGCCGCTGCAAGAACATGTGGGCGCTCGGGCTGATCTACTGGCTGTACGACCGCTCGCCCGACGCGACGATCAAGCAGCTCAACGACTACTTCGGCGTCAAGAAGAACAAGCCCGAGGTCGCGGCGGCCAACATCGCGGCGCTCAAGTCCGGCTACTACTTCGGCGAGACGGCCGAGCTGTTCAACGGCAAGTACTCGGTCGCTCCGGCCGACATCAAGCCTGGCCGGTACCGCAAGGTCGTCGGCAACGAGGCGATCGCGATGGGGCTGACCGCCGCCGCCGAGCTCGCCGGCAAGACGCTGGTCTATTGCTCGTACCCGATCACGCCGGCGTCGACCGTGCTGCACGGGCTGGCGAACCTCAAGCACCACGGCGTCAAGACGTTCCAGGCCGAGGACGAGATCGCCGCCGTCTGCGCCGCCATCGGCGCGAGCTTCGCCGGCCAGCTCGGCGTCACCGGCACCTCCGGCCCGGGCCTCGCGCTCAAGGCCGAGGCCATGGGCCTGGCCGTCATGACCGAGCTGCCGCTGGTCGTCGTCAACGTCCAGCGCGGCGGGCCTTCGACCGGCCTGCCGACCAAGACCGAGCAGTCCGACCTGCTCCAAGCCATGTACGGCCGCAACGGCGACTGCCCCTGCGTCGTCATCGCTCCGCAGACTCCGTCCGACTGCTTCCACACCGCCATCGAAGCCGTGCGCATCGCCACGACGCGGATGGTCCCCGTCGTCCTGCTCACCGACGGCTACCTCGCCAACGGCTCCGAGCCCTGGCTGATCCCCGATGCCGACAGCCTCGAGCCCATCGCCATCACCCACACCACCGGCCCCAACCTGGGCGACAACGGCGAAAGCACGTTCGCCCCCTACAAGCGTGAGGACGACTCCCTCGCCCGCCCCTGGGCCATCCCCGGCAGCGCCGGCACCGAGCACCGCATCGGCGGCCTCGAGAAGCAGAACACCACCGGCAACGTCAACTACGAGCCCGACAACCACCAGCTCATGACCGCCCTGCGACAGCAGAAGGTCGAGCGCGTCGTCGATCTCATCCCCCCGACCGAAGTCCACGGCGACCCCTCCGGCGGGCCCGGCTCGCTGCTCATGCTCGGCTGGGGCGGCACCTTCGGCTCGATCCACACCGCCACCCGCAACGCCATCGAGGACGGCAAGCCCGTCGCCCAGGTCCACCTCCGCCACCTCAACCCGATGCCCGCCGACCTCGGCGACATCGTCAAGCGCTTCGACAAGGTCCTCATCCCCGAACTCAACACCGGCCAGCTCCGCCCGCTCATTCGCGGCAAGTTCCTCGTCGACGCCAAGGGCCTCAACAAGATCCAAGGCAAGCCCTTCCTCGTCGAAGAACTCGACCAGGCGATCGACCTCATCCTCTCGGGCGAGTGGCCGGCCGAGACCGAGTCGATCATGCCGCGCGACGGCGTGGTCAACGCCGCCGGCGCCCAATACACCTTTTCCTAAAGCTCAATCTGCGAAATCTGCGAAATCTGCGGATTCCCAAACCATGCCCGACCTCACCGTCCTCAAGCCGACTCACTTCGCCTCCGATCAGGAAGTGCGCTGGTGCCCCGGGTGCGGGGACTACGCGATCCTCGCGCAGATGAAGAAGGTCCTCGCCAAGCGCAAGGCCTCGCGAGAGAACACCGTCTTCGTCGCCGGCATCGGCTGCTCGTCGCGGTTCCCGTACTACATGGGCACCTACGGGTTCCACACCATCCACGGCCGGGCGCCGGGCTTCGCGACTGGCATCAAGCTCGCCAACCCCGACCTTGATGTCTGGCAGGTCACCGGCGACGGCGACGGCCTGTCCATCGGCGGCAACCACCTGATGCACGCCCTGCGCCGCAACATCGGCATCAAGATCCTGCTGTTCAACAACCGGATCTACGGCCTGACCAAGGGCCAGTACTCGCCGACGTCGGAGGCCGGCAAGCGCACGCCTTCGACGCCGATGGGCTCGCTGGACTTCCCGCTCAATCCGCTGTCGGTCGCCGTGGCCGCCGAGGCGTCGCTGGTCGCCCGGGCCGTTGACGTCGACAAGTCGCTGCCCGAGTGCCTGGACCGCGCGGGCGACCATGTCGGCGCCGCGTTCGTCGAGATCTACCAGGACTGCAACGTCTTCAACCACCTCGCCTTCAAGCACGCCACCGATAAGGATGTCAAGGACGACAACATCATCCGCGTCGAGCACGGCAAGCCGCTGCTGTTCGGCAAGGAGAAGGACAAGGGCGTCCGCATCATCGGCACGCGGCCGGAGGTCGTGACCGTCGGCGAGAACGGGATCACCGTCGACGACATCTGCTTCCACGACGAGACGGACCACGACCTGGCGTTCATCCTCAGCCGGATGAAGTACCCCGAGTTCCCCGAGCCGGTGGGCGTGATCTACTGCAACCCGCGCCCGAGCTACGAGTCGCTGGTCGACGAGCAGGTCGAGGCGGCGATCGCCAAGCGTGGGCGCGGCACGATCAAGGCGATGCTGGAGAGCGGCGAGACGTACGAAGTCGGCGAAGCCGACGCGGCGTCGACGCACGGTCTGCACGAATCGTGATGCGTGACCATTAGCCCCGGCTTCCAGCCGGGGTGTCTCTGGATCATCATGAACGTCTTGCTTAGCTGCGACGCTATGCGTCGCTGAAAGATGCATCAGACATCTCCGGTGTTCCTTCAGCGACGCGTAGCGTCGCAGCTAAGAACATGCTGAGGTGAGCTCTCGGTAAACTCCGCCGCATGACTTGGTTCGACGACCTGCACCAACGCGTGGCCGACGAGGGCCAACGGCCGCACGTCCTCCAAGCCGGCGACGACGGTTCTGAGGGCGGGGGACGGCTCTTGATCACCGAACACGGGGCGCGGGTGTTGGCGTGCGAGCTGCCGGGCGTGGATCACAACCTGTTCTTCCACACCGACCGCACCGGCGAGGGCGGCGCCAAGGGCAAGGTCACCGGCGGCGATCGCCTCTGGATCGCGCCCGAGACCGCCTATTTCTGGCCGACGCTCGAAGATGCCAGGCTCGATCCCAAGGGCACGGCCGAGACGCCCGAGGCAATCGATCCGGCTGCGTACGAGGTGGTGGATGTCGAGGAGCGGCTCGGCGTGATTCTCGCGGCGTCACGGACTCGGCTGCATGACAAGCGGGATGGCGTGTCGATTGAGTTCGAGAGAACACGCTATCGCCGATTGGCGAGTTTCAGTCAGTTGCCCTTTGAGATCGAAGACGAACTCGTTGGCTTCGGGTGGCAAGCTGGAAACTCGGTGAGCGTGAACATCTCAGAAGATGCTTCAACGCCTCATCCTGTTGGCAAAGTCGTCGGCGCGTGGGACATCCTGCAAGTCCCCGTCGGCGGGACGTTGATCTGTCCGACGACGATCAACCTGGCCGAGTCGGACCGATACACCGCCGGCGAGCAGTCGCACTGCAAGACGCCCAACGCCGGGCCGCGGAGCTACTACGAGCCGTTTGGCGAGAAGCACGTCGCGGTCGAAGACGACTGCGTGCGGTTCCTCATCGATGGCGAGCGGCGGACGAAGATGGGCATCCTGCCCGAGCACACCCGCGGAAGGATGGGGTATTACCGCGAGCTGGGTGGCGGGCATTCCTCTCTGATCTTTCGGGCGTTTGCTTCGCTTCCGGGCGAGCCGTATTGCGACCTGCCGGTCAATCACCCGGCCCACGACGCGGTCGCGGCGGGCAAGGATCACCCGGAGATGTTCCGCGGCGATGCGCTGCAGGCGTACAACGACGACGGTGACTCATTTCCCGGGACCTCGTTCGGGGAGATGGAGTATCACGACCCGTGCGTGATCGCGGGGCGGGGGCCGGCGAGCCGGACGGGGAGTTGCGTGACGCACGTGATGGCGGGGCCGGACGCCGCGGTGCGTCGGGCGGGGCGGGAGTTGTTGGGCGTTGAGGTGCGTGGGATCGGTTGATCGATTAGCTGCGACGCTACGCGTCGCTGAAGGAACAACGCAGACGCGTGATACGTCTTTCAGCGACGCGTAGCGTCGCAGCTATCGAGCGTAGTCACCCGACGGGTTTGGGCGCTTCGACGACGAGGGTTTCGCCGGGGGTGTAGTCGCGGGTGCCGAGGACGAGGTCGACGATGATCTGCCCGAACTCGGCGGGGGCCAGGGCATGGTCGGGGTGGATGACCTTCTCGTTGAAGTTCTGGCGGAGCATGGGCGTCTCGATCGCGCCCGGGGCGAGGCAGACGGCTTTGATGCCGCGGCGCTTGCCCTCGTCGGCGGTGCACTTGGTGAACATGTTGACGCCGATCTTCGCCGCGGCGTACATCGAGAAGCCCTTGAACGGGTCGATCGACGACATCGACGAGACGTTGACGATCGTTCCGCCGGTCTTGCGCATCGGCTTCCAGACGGCCTGGGTGGTGTAGACGACGGAGGTGAGGTTGATGTCGACGCACTTGCGCCACTCGTCGGCGGTGATCGACTGGATCGGCCCGAGGGGGGCGTGGCCGGCGACGTTGCACAGGGCGGTGACGCCGCCGAGCTCGGCGACGGCGCGGTCGACGAGGGCGGTGACGGCGTCTTGATCGGTCAAATCCGTGGGCACGGCGATGACCCGCACGCCGTCGGCGGCCGCGGCGCGGGCCTCGTCGACGGCCTGCTCGAGCTTGTCGGCGGACCTGGCGGCCAGGGCGACGTGGTAGCCGGCGGCGGCGAGCAGCGGGGCGGTGGCGCGGCCGACACCCGATGAGCCGCCGGTGACGATCGCAACATTGAGGGAGTCTGTCTCAGGCATGGGCAACCGTAGGCGTCGCGTCGCAGCCGTGCGACGCCGTTCGCAAGGGTGAGCACGGATGCCGCACCGGGCCGGGCCGATCCGCGTATGGTCAGGGCATGACCGATACCCCCGCCGCGGGCAAGACGCCCCGACATCCCGGCTCGATCTTCCTGTTCCAGGCGTTCGGCATCCCGGTCTTCGTCCACTGGACGTGGGGTCTGCTCGTGGCGTTCGTGGTGGCGACCGACTTCCTGGGGATGGGCCCGGCGATGAACGTGGTGGCGCTGATCGGGCTGTTCGCGATCGTGACGCTGCACGAGTACGGGCACGCGCTGGCGGCGCGGTCAGTGGGCGGGACGGCGGACCGGATCGTGCTGATGCCGTTGGGCGGGCTGGCGTACATCCAGCCGCCGGCGAGGCCGTGGCCGTTCGTGTGGGCGGTGGTGGCGGGGCCGCTGGTGAACGTCGCGCTGATCCCGGTGTTCGCCGTGCTGGTTGCCGTGACGGGAGCGTTGCCCGCGATGACGCAGGCCGGGGTGAGCTTTGCCGGGATGACCGACCTTCAGGAGATGGTGTTCTGGCTGGCATCGGTGAACGTGATCCTGCTGGTGTTCAACATGCTGCCGATCTATCCGTTGGACGGCGGGCAGACGCTGCAGGGGATCCTCTGGGTGTTCATGGGGCGGGCGTCGAGCCTGCGGGTGGCGGCGACGATCGGTCTGGTGGCGTCGCTGGCGATCGGGGTGTTGATGCTGGTGAGCGGCGCGGTGATGCGGTCGCCGTTCCTGTTCCTGATCGCGATCTTCCTGGCGATGGAGAGCTTCCGCGGGTTGGCGGTGGCGAAGTACCTGGCGACGATCGAGCGCGACGAGGGGCAGCACGTCGAGCCGTGGGAGCTGCGGGTGCGGCGGTCGCCGTCATCGGGGCCACGCGGCCCGTTTGGCGGCGGGCCCGGCCCCGGGAGCGGGCGAGGTGACGATGTGATCGAGGGCGAGGTGGTGGACCGGCGGTGAGGGACGCGGTTAGGGCGTGTCGGCCGAGGGGAGCGTGTCCATGAACTCGAGGGTCTCTTGCCACCACGGCTCTTGGTCGTCCCACTCCTCCTTACTCACATCCCAGATGACGACGCCGTCGGCGAGCTCGCGACAGAGCTCCAGCTGACGTCGCCAGTACGCTGCATCGATTCGGCGCTCTCCGAGCGTCCGGTGGGAGTTGTGGTAGCGGTACCAGAGGAAGGGGTAGACGGGCTTGCCGTATTGGCGGGCCATCTCGATGTTGCGTCGGGCGTACGCCTCCCAGGCCTCCTCGTTGTTGGTGAACGTGTACAGGGAGGGAAAGATGATGTCGACGTGCTCGGCCAGCCGCTGCACGCGTTCGTTGGCGCGAATCCAGTCATTCATCTGCGCGTCGTTGACGCGGCGCTGAGGCATGAGCCGGTAGTAGCCGATCGACTTGCCGCCGGCGTGCTCGCGGACGCGGCTGATGATCTCGATGAGTCGATCGATGGCCAGGTCGCTGGCGGGCGTGTCGAGGTGGGGGTTCCAGTGCTCGATGTTGAGGCACGCGACATCGGTCCGGGCGCCGGCGATGTCTTCGCCGACCTTTTGGAGCACGCTCGGCTTGGGCAGCTCGGAGCGTGGATAGTCCTCGATGATGCGCCAAGGCCAGAAACGGGTGGCATAAATCATGGCGACGGGCTGCATGCCGTAGTCGCGGAAGTCCGGGCGATCGGGCCTGATGATCCCCGTCAGAACCCGGAAGCCATCGTCAACCTGCGGCTCGGCGGGTATGCCGATCGAGGCCACAGGACTCGTCGTCTCGGGTGTCTCCTCGGGCTGAGCTTCGGGTGATTGCTCGGGGCGATTGCGGACGACATACGCGCCGCCGGTCTTGGGCGGGCGGTCGGCGGTGTCCTCGTCCTTCTGCTTGCCGGAGGCGTCGGCGTCGGTAGACGGCTCGACGGACACGTCGTTGGCGGGGCTCGCCAGCCCGGCTCCGTCGGACCCGCTGGCACCCCCGCCTCCTCCGCCGCCCCCACCACCGCCGCCCACACCGCCGAGGCTCGCTCCGCCCCCGCCCCCGCCCCCGCCCCCGCCACTTGAAGCGGTGCTGACGCCGCCGGTTCCGTTGACCGCCGAGGGCGACGCGATCGACGTCTGAGGCCAGGCGGTCACGAGGCTCTGCCAGGGGTCTCGGGGTGGAGGCCAGTCGCCGCGGGCTTCGAGGCCGTCGCGCAGCAGGGCCCAGTCGGCGCGGCCGATCCGGCCGTCGCGATCGAGATCGGCGAGCTCCAGGCAATGCTCGGTGGTGAGATGTGGCCGCTCGTCGAGGTACGCCCCGGGGTCGCGGAGCATGCGGTTGAAGGCGCCCAGGTCCGCGGCACCGACCCGGCCGTCGCCGTCGATGTCGCCGGCGATAATCCCGCGATCGGCCGGCGCTTGTTCCGCGGCATCGACCGGGACGGCTTGGCCGATCGCCAGCCAGCCCAACGCCACGAGCGCCAATCGACACCACCTGTTTCGATGTGTGCTACCCATCCTGCTTGCTCCCGAGACCCGCGAAGGATCGATTACCCACGGGCGACACGCCCGGGTTGTCACGGAGCCGATAGGCCTTGCAACTCCAGCTGTTTTGCCCAGCCGATACGAGCAGACCCCGGTGATGGGTTGGCAGGGACCGTGCCGATCAGAGCGATCAGGCGACCTCGGCCGGTCGTGGCTGGT
>JBCCZA010000098.1:0-12251 GCA_039188455.1 Planctomycetota bacterium | reverse complement strand
TGGGGACGCCGACGCCGGTCAAACTCGACCCACCAGGTCCAGGCGATGTACCAGATGACTAACACCCCTACGAGCACACCGCCGATCGCGTACTCGCTCGGCTCAAACAGAGCCACCCAGCCGATGACCGCGAGCAGCATGACAATCAGAGCCGCGAGTGGTGGCCCGTGCTTCCACATACTTTGATGGTAGGACGGACAACCCTGCCGCTGGAATGGTGGGACTGGATGCGTTTGCGATGACAAATCACTGCCTGAGCCTGACGGAATACTCGGCCGACGAGGTGCGGCGGGTGCTGTCGGTCGCGAAAGAGCTGCGCGATAAGCGGGCCAAGGGGCAGCGCACGGAGGATGTGCTCGCCGGGCGGACGCTGGCGATGATCTTTGAGAAGCCGAGCCTGCGGACGCGCGTGAGCTTCGAGCAGGGGATGTACGAGCTCGGCGGGCGGGCGATCGTGCTCGGCCAGGAGATCGGCATCGGCAAGCGCGAGTCGGTCGGCGACGTGACGCGCGTGCTGTGCGGGATGGTCGACGGGATCGCGGCGCGGGTGTTCGAGCACGGCAGGCTCGTGGAGATGGCCGACAGCGCGACGGTGCCGGTGATCAACATGCTCAGCGACGATGCGCACCCGTGCCAGGCGCTGGCGGACGTGATGACGCTAATGGACGAGTTCGGGCACGGGCCTGAGGACCTGCGCGGCCGGACGGTGGCGTACGTGGGGGATGGGAACAACGTCGCGTTCAGCCTGGCGGTGGCGTGCGGGCTGCTGGGCGTGGCGTTCGAGATGGCGACGCCGCCGGGCTACGAGCTGCCGCAAGAGCAGGTCGATGCGGTGATGCGGGCGGTGCCCGGGATGGAGCTGGTGTCTTGCCACGACCCGGTCGAGGCGGTGCGTCGGGCTGACGCGGTGTACACCGACACGTGGGTCTCGATGGGCCAGGAGGCCGAGAAGGCCGAGCGGCTGCCGAAGTTCGCCGACTACCAGATCAACGAGTCGCTGATGAGCAACGCACCGGATCACGCGATCGTGCTGCACTGCCTGCCGGCGTACCGCGGCGTGGAGATCACCGACGCCGTGATCGACGGCCCGCAATCGCGCGTCTTCCCGCAGGCCCACAACCGTTTGCACGCGCAGAAAGGCCTGCTCGCGGTGCTCATGGGCGGGGCCTGACGATGGCCAAGAAGGCGTCGCGCTCCAAGGCTAAGGCCGCCACGCTCGGGCCCGACACCCGCATCGCCGTGCTCTACGGCCCGGAGATCATGCTCCGCAAGCTCCGGCTCGACCAGCTCAAGCGGACATTGGAGACCGCCCACGGCGAGGTCGATCGCTACGACTTCGACGGGGCGTCGGCGTCGCTGGCCGAGGTGTTCGACGAGCTGCGGTCGTACTCGCTGATGGCGACGTACAAGCTGGTCGTCGTCGAGCAGGCCGACCAGTTCGTCAAGGCCAACCGCGCGGCGTTAGAGCGATACGCCGAGGAGCCGGTGGATCACGCGACGCTGCTGCTGCGCAGCGACACGTGGCACAAGGGCAAGCTCGACAAGGCGATCGAGAAGCACGGGGCGGTGATCAAGTGCGAGGAGCTGGGCCCGGCCGAGGCGGTGCGGTGGGTCGGCAAGCGGGCCGAGGCGGCGCACGGCGCGGCGATCGAAGCGGGCGCGGCGGAGATGCTGGTGAGCTACGTCGGCACCGCGCTGATGCGCCTCGACGGCGAGCTCGGCAAGCTCGCGGCGATGGCGGCCAGCGACGCGGCGGAAGGCTCGCCGACGATCACCGAAAAGCTCGTCGACGCGACGGTCGCGCGGTCGAGCGACGAGCAGGCATGGGCGATGCAGGAAGCGCTGCTGGACACGCTGGCGAAGCGCGACGCGTCGGCGGCGCTGAACAAGGTCGCCGAGCTGATCGACCGGGCCGGCCAGCCGGAGGTGCTGCTGCAGTACGCCGTGAGCGACCTGATGCGCAAGCTGGCGGTGGCGTCATCGATGCGGGCCGAGGGCCGGCCGGACGGGATGATCGGCAAGGCGTTGCGCATCTGGCCGACGAGCCGGCAGCGGGCGTTCTTCGCCGCGCTCGATCGGCTGGGGCCTGGCAGGGCGTCGTCGATGCTCAGCGAGGCGCTGCGGGTCGACGCGGCCGGCAAGCGCGGGCTCGGCGAGGCGCGATTGAACATCGAGCGGTTCTGCGTCCGCCTGGCGGGGTGAACGCGGTTGGCGCAAGAGCTGCGCGGGCGCGGCTCCGCGGCGTTATTGGACTCTCCTCGGCGCGATGGCCGATGCAACGGCGTCGGGCGGAGCCCGGTGAGCGTTGGCGGGTGTCGCCGCGCCGGACATGTATCGCGTCGATCGAGTGCAGGGAGGCACGGATGCGACTGAAGTGGGCCGCGTTGGCGGCGGCCGGCCTGATCGTGCTGTGGGCCGGGTTGAGCGGATGTGCCGGCGGAGCCGGCGTCGGGCAGGACGCCGCGATCGCGAGCGAAGCGCCGCTCGACCGAGACGCCCAGGCGCAGCAGATCGCCGACGAGGCGGCGCGGCTCGCCGCGTCGCGCGGGTTGGTCGGTGAGCCTGCGCCCGACGTGCTGTGGCTCGATCAAGAGATCGGCCGCGACAGCCAGGCCGGTGTCGCACCCGCGCCGATCGAGGTTGAACAGGCCCAGACGCCGGTGAGCACCGAGGCGTCGGTGTGGGACACGGTCATCGCGCCGACCGCGCCCGGATCGATGCCCGCGGGGCGAGCCGATGTTCCAGCCCAGCCCGACAAGGCCGCGGCCATCGATCAACTGGTCAAGCAGATCACCGCCGGGCAGGGCGGAAGACTCGGCCAAGCCCTGCGTGCCGCGTCGGTGCTGGCTATCCAGTCCGACCGCGAGCTGCCCGAATCGATCTTCGACGGCCTCGACCCCGGCGAACGCCAACGCGTCCTGCGGTTCCACGGCGTCGTCCGCGACCTCATGGCCGCGCTGGCCCGCGGCGACAGGCTCGACGCCGACGTCCTCGCCGAGCGGCTCGCCAACGGCCTCGGCGAAACGCCCAAGCCCGCCGATCGATCCATCGCCATCGGCGACATCGAGCTGTGCACCTCGGTCCGCGGCTTCGGCGTCTTCGAGCCGTTCGCCAAGAACGTCTTCCTCGCCGGCCGCGCCAACAAGATGATCATCTATCTCGAGCTCGACGGCTTCACCTCGCGCATCGGCGCCGATGGCAAGCACGTCGTCCGGCTCACGCAGGAGCTCGAGCTGTACGACGAGGGCGGGCTGGTCGTCTGGCGGCAGACGCCGGCGTCGATCGTGGACGAGTCCCGTCGCGAGCGCCGCGACTTCTTCACCTGCCAGCTCGTCGAGTTGCCGGCTCGGTTGACCGTCGGTCGGTTCTATCTCAAGGCCCGCGTCATCGACGAGGCCACCGGTCATCGCGCCGAGCGATCGGTGCCGATCGAGGTGGTCGCCGACTATGGGCTCGCGACGCAGCCCGGTCGCGACGTTCCGTTGGGCGGGTGAGGCTAGTCGTGAGGATCCGCGAGTAATGCTCGCAGTTCTTTGACCGTTACCTCTTGAATTCGAGCGTAATGGCCATCAAAGTCAATTCCTGAATCCGTCACAGCATCGTAAGGATCAGCTTGGCCGAGGATGACAGACTCAATTTGCTTGCACAAGGCGCTGAAGGCCGGCACTTTTCCAGCGGCGCTCGAACGGAGTGATGCCCAAGAATCCCGCGCTGTGTTACAGAAGTAACCAGCCACGCCGCCATTTCTTTGATGGGTATCAAAGAGCCAGAACTCGTACAGGAGTGTTTCGTTGTCGGAAAGTTGGCCGCCTTGCGTCCTTTTTTCGGCAAGCTCGCCGCCGTAGTCCGTTAGCCAGTCTTCGAGTTCCAAAGGCAGCATGGTTAGAGCACGAACTTGCTGAGGTCTTCGTCCTTGACGAGCTGCTCGACGTGCTCGCGGACGAACGGGCCATCGATGACAACGCGCGTGTCGCCGGCGTTCTTGCGGTCCGGCGCGTCGAAGTTCACCTGCTCGAACACCCGCTCCACGATCGTCATCAGCCGCCGCGCCCCGATGTTCTCCAGCCGGGCGTTGGCCTCGGCGGCCAGCTCGGCCATCGCCGCGACGCCGTCGTCGGTGAACTCGACCTCCAAGCCCTCGACGCCCAGCAGCGCCTGCTGCTGCTTGGTCAGGGCGTTGCCCGGCTCGGTCAGCACCCGGACGAAGTCCTCCTTCGTCAACGCCTGCAGCTCGACGCGGATCGGGAATCGGCCCTGCAATTCGGGCATGAGGTCGGCCACGGACGCGACGTGGAACGCGCCGGCGGCGATGAACAGGATGTGATCGGTGTGCACGATACCGTGTCGGGTGTTGACCGCCGTGCCCTCGACGATCGGCAAGAGGTCGCGCTGCACGCCCTGGCGCGAGACGTCCGGCGAGCCGCCGCCTTTGCCCCCGCCGTCGGGCGCGGCGATCTTGTCGATCTCATCGAGGAAGATGATCCCCGCCTGCTCGGTCCGCTCGATCGCCTCGGCGGTGACCTTGTCCGAATCGAGCAGCTTGTCGGTCTCCTGCTCGACGAGGATGCGCCGCGCTTCGGTGACCGTGCACCGCCGGCGCGTGCTCTGCTCGGGGATCAGTTTCTCGAACATGTTGGACATGTCCGGGTCCATCTGATCCATGCCCATGTTGGCGAACATGACCGACGTGGCGGGCTTCTTGTTGATGGTCAGCTCGACCTCTTTGTCGTCGAGCTCGCCGGCGTCGAGCTGCTCGCGGATGCGGGCGTTGAGCCGCTGGCGGGCCTCGGCCGAGTCCTCGGTCGCGACGTAGCCGCCTGTCGTCTTGCCGGCTCCCCTGTCGTCGCCGAGCACCAGCGCGACGAGTCGATCGTTCGCCGCGTCCGTCGCCTTGGCCTTCACGCCCTCGGCCTGCTCCTCGCGGACGACGGCGATCGCGCGGTCCACCAGATCGCGCACCATCGACTCGACATCCCGCCCGTGGTAGCCGACCTCAGTGAACTTGCTGGCCTCGACCTTGGTGAACGGCGCCCCGGTCAGCGTCGCCAGCCGCCGGGCGATCTCGGTCTTGCCGACGCCGGTGGGCCCGATCATCACGATGTTCTTGGGCGTGACCTCTTTCGCCAGGTCGGGGTCGAGCCGCTGACGCCGCCAGCGGTTGCGGATCGCCACGGCCACGGCGCGCTTAGCGTCGAGCTGGCCGATCACGTAGCGGTCGAGGTGCTCGACAATCTCACGCGGCGTCAGGTCACGCATCGTTAGGCCCGGCAAGCGGAACAACAGCCGCGCGACGAGCCGCGCCGATGGATAGCCGATGACAGCAAACGGGCGTCACTAGCGGGGGATCGACTGAGCGAAAATGCGACGCACGTCGTACCCGCCGACCGCCTCGAGCTGCTTGCGCGGCACGTTCAGGCGGTAGACCAGCAGCGACGCAGAGGTGTTGTCGAGCACGACCAACGCTTCCTCGGTGTTGCGCGTCTGCGTGGTGAGCAGCGTGAAGTTCTGCTGGGCGATCACCAGCGACGCGTCGGCCTCGCTCGCCCAGCGGCGGTCCAGGCCGAAGACCAGCAGCCCGGCGAGCACCGCGGCCGAGGCGATCAGGGCGTAGCAGGCGGCGGTCGTGCGGTCCATGGGGCGGGGCTGGCTCATGGGAGGCGTGCTCTCGTTTGGCGTTGCGTTGGTCGTGTTGCTCATCGTCCACCTCCGCTGCCGCCGCCGGTGCGCCGACGCGTGTCGTTGGTGACGACCCGGCCGGTCATGACCTCCAGCGAGTCGTTGGCGGTGCTGACGAACACCGGCGCGATCGCGCCGTTGGTCAGATCGATGATGTAAATCGCGGCGTTGTTCTGCCGACCCGCGGCGACACCGGAGATCATCAGATACTGCGAGGCGCCGGCGAACTGGGCCTCGGCCGTCCGCGGCGCGGTGAGCATCGCCACCAGGCCGGCTAGCAGCACGGCGTTCACCACGATCAGAGCCAGCAGCGAGCGTTGCGACATGGGCTTGACCTTTGTGCGAGAAGAAAATGCCAGGGCAGCGGCCCGGCCGTCAGTCCTGGTGCGTGCGGCGCGAGCTGAGCAACGCGCCGAAGCCGACCAACGCGGCGAGGAACAGCGAGACCACAACCACGATCCACAGAGGCACCCGCGGCTCGTTTGCGCGGGCCGGCACGACCAACTCGCCCAGCGCCGGCGCGGCCGCCAGCAACGTCGTCAACAGGGCGAGGCATCGCGTCATGCCACGATCGTAAGACCCCGCCCACCCCGCGGCAAGCCACGCCCGCCCGGCGTAGCCCCGCCCGCTTCGCCGACCGACCCGCCGATACACTGCCGGCCATGCCCCCGGTCGAGTCATGGCTCTGGCTGCTCGCCGCCTATCTCTGCGGCTCGATCCCCTTCGGCCTGCTCATCGGCCTGGTCCTGGGCATCGACATCCGCACACGAGGCAGCGGCAACATCGGCGCCACCAACCTTGGCCGCGTCGCCGGGCGGTCGTGGGGCCTGCTGTGCTTCGTCCTCGACCTCGCCAAGGGCCTCGCACCGGTCCTCGCCTACGCCCTCGTCGCCCGGCCGACCGACGCCGACTCTTGGGCGTCGCTGGTCACTTGGCTGGGCGTGGGCGTCGCCGCCGTGCTCGGGCACGTCTTTCCGGTCTGGCTGAAGTTCAAGGGCGGCAAGGGCGTCGCGACCGCGATGGGCGTCGTCCTGGGCATGTGGCCCTGGCTCACCCTCGCCGGCGTCGTCGGCGGCCTGCTGTGGGTCGTTCTGACTTACCGGACCGGCTATGTCAGCGTCGGCAGCGTCGTCGCCGCGGCCTCCCTGCCCGTCACCGTTGCCATCGGCGTCTGGTGGGGCGGTGAGCCCCCGCCGGCCGCGACCGTCTATCTCGCCGTGAGCGCCGTCCTCGCGGGCTTGGTGATCCTGCGTCACCGCGATAACCTGCAACGGCTGCGAGCCGGCACGGAAAGTCGCGTCGGCTGGTCGATGCATGGCAACAGCGGCGACAACGCGTAGCCCACGCCCCAAACGCCCCGCACTGCGACCCGTCGGCAGCGTGTTGAAGCCACGATCGGGCGGTGGTCGATGACTAAAGCCTCGGCCGGTTACCGTCCACCCCGACGATCACCCAGGCCCGCACGCCTGAGACCCTCATGAAGCAAGGCAGACGAAACATCCTCCTCGCCGGCCTCGGCCTGACCCTCGTCGGCTGCGAGAAGGCCGCCTCCGTCACCGGCAGGCCCCGCCCCGAGTGGCCCAGCGTCTCCGACACCGCCGCCTCCGCCCGCTATACCGATCGCGCCGCCGCCGCCCCCCCGCCCCAGCTCATCCAGCGCCAGACCGTCAGCACCCCCCGCCTCGGACGCGTCGCCGTCCTCCCTCGCTCCGCCTGGACCGCCACCGGACCCACCCTCGGCCTCGTCAGCCCCATGCGCGGCGTCCAACGCGTCACCGTCCATCACGAGGGCTGGCGGCCCTTCTACGCCACCGACCGCAACGCCACCGCCAACCGCCTCGAGATCATCCGCGCCTCTCACACCGGCAAACGCGGCTGGGGCGACATCGGCTACCACTACGTCGTCGACCGCGCCGGCCGGACCTGGCAGGCCCGCCCCCTCGCCTACCAGGGCGCCCACGTCAAGAACCGAAACGAGCACAACATCGGCGTCCTCGTCCTGGGCAACTTCGAGCAGCAAACCCCCACTAACGCCCAGCTCGCCGGCCTCCAGGCCACCCTCGCCGGCCTCTGCGCCGCCCACCGCATCACCCCCGCCCGCGTCCACACCCACCGCGAGTTCAACCCCACCGCCTGCCCCGGACGCCACCTCCAGCCCCGCGTCAACGTCATCCGCGACCGCCTCGCCTGACGCCGCGCGAAGCGACGCGGGCCGGCCGCGGGATCTCCCGTCCGACGCGTCGCCCCTCTTTCCCAGAGAGAACAACCGGCCGGGCAACGCAGATTGTGCGCCGCGTGACCGAGTTTCTCGGGTCCTCCCGCCGTCCCCAGGCATAGTTGGCTAGCGACAGCCGTCTTCCGCGGCGGCGTTGGATCGATGACGGCTTGGAGGCGCACCCCGATGATTCCCGCTCTGCGTTGCTCCGCAGCGGCCGTGCTGGCCGCGTCATCGGTGTGTTCTGTGGACGCCGGCACGCTCACCGACATCAACCCGCCGGCCAACCCGTTCGCCGAGCCATCGCTCGCCGAGGTGCTCCAGACGGTCGTCGGCTCGCCCGTTGATCCCACGGGCCCGTTGCGGGTCCACGACAGCCTCGACCACGCCTTCTACGCCGCGGCGTCTTTCCGTCTCACGTACGTCGGCTCTTACTGGGGCCTGGGCAGCCTGCTGCACGACGTCGACGTCTTTGCCAACGGGGCTCTGATGGGGGCCGGTGCAAACGCCTCGGGCGCGGGCTTCGGCCCTGCCGACCTCCGCGTCGACGCCTACAACCCTGACTCTGACGTGACGGCCTCCACCGACCCCGCTTACAGCTTCGGCGGCCAGGCCAACGGTCCGCTCGATCGCGTTGTCACCTTCGACGTCACCGCCTTCGACACGCTCAACGACGCAGGCGGCAACCCGCTGGGCCTGATCCCCGCGGAGCGCCGCTACCTGCTCTTCTTCGAGGCAGGTTCAGACCGCGATTATCAGGACTTCATTCTCCTGATCGAGATCGACGCCCCCCTCAACGCGGCGCCGTCCCCTTCCGCATTCGCGGGCGGTCTGCTCCTCGGCGGCGTCACGCTTCTTCGCCGCAGACGCTGACCCCCCGGCGAACCCTCCCGCCGCCCGGGCGTACATCTCACACAGGACCCACAAGCCAACCGGAAGCGAAGCGCCCGGTTGGGTAACCCCCCCGCGCTCGACTATGCTGCGCGGTCCCACGTCCCCCATCGCCCCCACCGGTGCCCCATGCAAATCCAAGTCAACTTCGGCGACGTCGAAGCCACCTCCGCCCTGAACGACCACGCCGAGGCCGCCGTCCTCAAGGCCCTCGAACACGTTGCTTCCCAGGTCACTCGCGTCGAGGTCCACATCCGCGACGACAAGGGCAAACGCCAGGGCCCGGATGACAAGCGCTGCATGATGGAAGGCCGCATCGCCGGCGAACAACCCCTCGCCGTCGACGCCCGCGGCAACGATCTCTACAAGTCCATCACCGAAGCCGCCGGCAAACTCGGCCGCGCCATCAGCCGCAAACTCGATCGGCATCAGCGGATTTAACTGCCGCGCGATGGGTACGACCATTCTCCAAGCCGGCGAGAAGGTTGAAGTCTTCAAAGACTGGACGGTTTGGACAATCGTGCGCTTTGCTCGCTTCGAAGCTTCGCAAGCCGGTTTGATGCGCGCCGAGCGTCTATTCGACGAAGTCACTTGGCCTGGCCCCGGAGTGATTGTCGGAGTAGAGCAAGTCCAGGCGGCGATGTCGCAAGATCACACTTCCCCACAGCTTCTCAAAGCGCTCGATCTTGTTGAAGCGAGATGTAGAGCTGCTGGCATTGAAGTACCCAAGGAGTTCTTCAATGTGAATGAGATCGCGTCAACACCCCTCAACCCGTGGACGCGAAACCTCGATGTCGACAGGTTCTTCCAAAGCTTAAAACGGTTTCGCGAGATCCTTATCGCCTCGGCTGAAACTGACGTTTACTGAGTTGCCAATGTCGTTTCATCACTAGAACTGCTGCTGCGCCGTGTGCAAGAGCCCAATTAATGCCCGACCCACCGACCATGATCCACGAGCGTGTCGACGCGGCGAACGCCGGCACGAATCCCACCGTCATCTGCCGAGTGCGATCCGGCTGGGCCGTGCTCGGCGATGTCCAGTTCCTGCCCGGGTACTGCCTGCTGCTGCCCGACCCCGTCGTCGGCAGTCTCAACGACCTGCCGCCGGACCAACGCGGCCAGTACCTCATCGACATGGCCGCGATCGGCGACGCGATCCTCCGGTGCACCGACGCCTACCGCGTCAACTACTCCATCCTCGGCAACACCGAAGCCGCCTTGCACGCTCATATCTTCGCCCGGTACCGCGATGAGCCGGACGAACGCCGCCGCGGGCCGGCCTGGTTCTACTACGGCCAGACGGACGACATGAAGCCGTTCTCGGAGGCGCGTGATCGCCCGCTTATGAATGCACTGCGCGACGCGTTAATTGAGTCGGGCCACGCCGTGGATGCCACGGCTGGTTGAGCCTGGCTCAAGCCGCCGAATCGCTCACCCCAACCACCACCACCCCCGCCTTCTCCGCCGCCGCCACCACCGCCGGCTTGTCCGCGACGATCACCCGCCCCGCGATCACGACCAGCGCCTTACCCCCCGCGGCCGCGAGCTTCTCGATCGTCTGCACGCCCACCGTCGGCACGTCGAACCGCATGTCCTTGCCCGGCCCCGGCCCCTTCACCAAGGTCCACCCCCCCGCTCGGCACAACGCCCCGGCCCGCTCGATCATCGCGTCCGTCCCCTCCACCGCCTCCACCGCCAAGACGTCGCCGCCCTTCACCGCCAACGCCTGACCCACGTCCAGGTCGTTCATCGACCGCAACACCGGCAACGCCAACGCGATCTCCTTCTCGAGCGCATCGGTCATCCGCCCGGCCATCACGCCGTCGTCCGCCAAGTGCTCGCTGAGGTAGGTCGTCGAGTCGATCAAGGTCACGCCCAGCGTACTCAGCTCGTCCGCCACCGCCGCGAGGATCCGCTGGTCCCGCTTGTCGTGACGCAGCCTGCGGTACCACAGCCGCGCCGCCCGCCAGTCGGGCACCTGCCGGAAGATGGTCACCGGGTCGTACACCCGCGCCTTGCGGACGCCGCCGATCATCACGGCTTCTTGCGCGCCGAACCGCTTGAGCGTGCGCGCCCACTGCCCCAGCCGGATCAAGCCGACCCGCTTGAACCGATCGCACGCCGGCCGAACCAGCGGCTCGTCCACCTGCCCCGCCAGCCCCGCGCACACGACCGGCCGACCGGCCGCCTTGGCCCCCGCGGCGACCAACGCCGGCAGCGTCCCGTTCCCGGCGATGAGTCCCAGCGGCTCAGACATCCAATCAAGGTAGCGTCGCGACAGACCGCGGCTTCTGTAGCCGGGACGCCACGCGTCCCGGGGTTGCGGGCACGCTGGATCTAGCAACACACGAGCGTGCATGCGTGCCACCTACCCCGGGATGCGCCGCATCCCGGCTAAGGGCATCACGTCCATCGACTTGTCAACGAGCCTCGCGTGCCCGTCGATGCCGCTTCGCCGACGTTCCACGGCATCGACCTAACCGGTGCACACACCACGCCGGGGGGAGGGGCGGCGCGGCCTCTGCAGCTCACGCGTCCGTCGATCGCTAAGGCAGGGTCGCGATCGTCGTTCGTCGGCCGCCCGGCCCGTGGCGTGCACGGGGGGCGTCCCGTCCGGCGGTCTTCCCCGAGTCTTGCGACGCTCGTACGTGCCCTGCCGATGGGGGACGAGCCGCTCACGGGGCGTTCCTACTCCCGGAAGAGTGGCCATTGTGGCGCGCACGATCGCGTCATCCATCGCGGAGGACGCGAAGTCGCGGAGGCGCGGAGGGCTGTCAATGGGGCGGGAGTGCAAGACTCCATTAGCCCCGGCTTCCAGCCGGGGTCACCCCGGGTGAAACCCGGGGCTAATGGCCAAGCGGCGCCGGACAATCGCCAAGGTGCCATACATGCTAATTCTCGAAAGGGAATGGAGGAGGATTGAAATAGTCAAATACGCCGCATGTCCCTTCCGGGCTCACGCACACGATATCGCCATCCCTGATTTTCACTTCGACGTTGTGTTCTGTGTCCCATATCGCCTCAAATGCAATTGATAAGTCGTAATCTGAATCAGCTGGATCAGCAACAATCCAGGCAAACCAGAGATTGATCAATCCCCAGATTTGATCCGCCTCCTGAATTTCAGGTACGAGAGAATTCACTTCATCGTCGGTATATTCATCACGAAACTCGACGCGATATTTGATGTAATAGTCGAAAACTGATGCGGCAATTCGATCAGAAAACACCTCGTCTATATCTCGAATCCATTGGGCCCAGCGACGTTGTCGATCATCGATGGGTGGATTGGACTTCGACTGCTCGATTGTTAGGTGTAGCAGTTGGCCTCGCAGGGAAGTAATGACAATAGGGCCTTCTAATTTATAGCAGTCAGCCGATTCGACCAATAACACTCCAAGTACAGGGTCAACGATATGTGGTCGGAGTTCGTTCATTATTCAGCTCGCGCCGCCCACTCGGATTCGAG
>JBCCZA010000097.1:0-12289 GCA_039188455.1 Planctomycetota bacterium | reverse complement strand
GAGCGGACCGAGGCGTTGGAGCCGTCCCAGGTGATGGGCGCCGCTTCCGAGCCGATCGAGTTGGCGGCGAGGAAGACGTTGGTGCCGGCGGTGAGGTTGGGCGTCGAGCCGGAGGTCGGGTTGACGCGGATGTCGCTGATCCCGCCCTGCTCGGCGATGACGGTGATGCCCTCGGACGCCGAGATGTTGCCCAGGCCGACGTTGCCGGTCGCGGAGTTGGCGGTGACCTCGCTGTTGGCGGTGACGTTGACGAGGTCGAGGTTGCCGACGGCCTCGATGCGGATGTCGCCCGAGGTGGTGAAGATGCGGTTGACGGTGAGGTCGCCGCCGGTGTCGTTGATGTTCACCGAGCCGGGCTTGGTGACGAAGATGTCGACCGTCTCGACGTCGAAGTCGATGAGCGAGCTGAGATCGCCGGTGAGGTTGGTATCGACGGTGCTACGGAAGTCGGTGTCGGTCGACCCGGGCGGGATCGAGCCGATGTCGCCGCCGGCGATGATGGCGAGGTCGGTGATGCCGGCGATGTTGTTCTGGAAGTCGACGGTCTCTTCGGCGATGCCGCCGGCGGTGGTGAGGGCGAGCTTCTGGGCCCCGTTGCCGGTGATCTGGCCGAGGACGATGCCCTGGTCGAGGACGCCGCCGATGAGGATCTCGCCGGCGACGAGCTGGTCGAACGCGGCGTCGGAGATGACGAAGTCGCCCGTGTCGCTGGTGCCCAGGCCGATGACGCCCGTGCCGAGGTAGAGCACGCTGATCGACCGGCCCTCGATGGCCCCGCTGCCGGACGTGTCCAGCGCGACGCCCTGGCCGGCGAGGAAGACGCCGCCGTTGAAGGACTCGACCTTGGCGCCTTGGCCGGTCGAGACGATGCCGAAGCTGGAGGTCAGGTTGACGTCGCCGGGGGCCTGGACGGTGCCCTGGATGTCGAGATCGCCGAGGACGTTGGCGGTGACGGTGTTGCCCTCGACCAGGCCGGCGAACGTGACGTCGCCGGTGCTGGTGATGTTGGCGTTGCCGAGGGTGGAGAGGCGATCGACGGTGGTCTGGCCGAAGCCGAATGTGGGCCCCTCGGCGCGGGTGATGAGGTCGTCGAGGTCGAACTCGTCGCCGAAATCGCCGAAGTCACCGAGGTCGCTGAGATCGCCGAAGTCGTCGGGGTTGAAGCCGTCGGGGAGTTCGAGGTCGAGGTCGAAGTCGTCGAGGTCGAAGCCGATGTCCTCGAAGGTCACGAAGCTGACGTTGACGTCGGACTCGCCGACGTTCTCGAAGGAGGCGTTCTGGGCGATGACCTGGATCGGGCCTTCGGTGGTGCCGACGCCGTTCATGGTGATGACGTCGAAGGTCTCGCCGCCGAAGACGCCGGAGCCCTGGACTTCGTAGGCGGTGATCTCGACCTCGCCGAGCGAGCCGATGAGGCCGTCGTTGTCGATGCGGCCGGAGGCGAAGGCGACGACCTCGTCGTTGGCCTGGGCGAAGGCCTCGTCGGAGAGGGTGAGCGAGGCGCCCAGCGGGTCGCCGACGGCCATGATGACCCGGCCGTTGTCGGCGGAGATCTCGCCGGTGGCCGTGTTGGTGATCGCGGCGGTCGCGCCGTTGGGGCTGGTCACGCCGGCGCCGGTGACCTTGACCACGACGTGGTCGTTGAGCGTGGTGAAGATGACCTCGTCGCCGACGGCCATGATGAGCGTGCCGTCGTCGACGTAGACCTCGCCGGCGTTGACGATGCGGTTGGCGATCAGGGCCATCGTGTCGGTGGCGGCGAGCTCGGCGCCCTCTTCGACGACGATCGAGTTGTTGAGGTTGGTGAAGCGGTCGACGCCGTTGATGAAGTCGTTGTCCGACATCTCGCCGGCGACGGCGACGAAGCCGGGCAGCGTGACCTGCGAGCCTGGGCCGAAGGTGATCCCGCCGGGCACGGCGAGGTAGACCTTCATGTTGCCGGTGATGACGCCGTCGATCTGGGCGCGGTCGAGGGTGGTGACGCGGTTGAGGATGCGGTCGCCGTTGCGGCCGGAGCGGCCGAGGAAGTTGACCAGCTCGCCGGAGGCGACGTCGAAGGCCGAGTACTCGACGATCGAGCCGTCGGAGGCGGTGACGCGGAACTCGTTGCCGATCTGCTCGATCGTGACGTTGCCGCGCTTGATGGTCGCGCCCTGCGGCTTGGCGGCCGCGGGGAGGGTCATCGCGGCGGCGAGCAGGGTGGCGGTGGCGAATTTCGGGACGATGCGGTCGCGGATCATGGTTCCCAACTCCTCGCTAGCCCGCCCGTCGGCGGTGCCGCGGGAGGGGATCAGTAGACCAGGCTGGCGACCAGGTGAAACCGGCTACTTCCGGCGCTCACGCTCTCACCCGACGTCATCAGGTCGGTGAGGGCCACGGCCCAGTCCCCTCGGAGACTCAGGTTCTGCAAAACCTGTACCTCCAAGCCCACACCGGCCCCATAAAGCTCCGAGTTGTCCTCGAAGAACTGCCGGTCCGTCTGAAGTGTAACCCCGGCATCGAAAAAGGCACGAAAAATCAGGTCCCAGTCTGCACGTCCATAAGCCTGGGCAGGAACCCACTTAAAGGGATCGGTCCCCGGGATCAGGGGCGTCGGCGAGGGGTTGATCGCGAACAACTGGGGGATGTGCAGGCGGTACTCCGCCGACGCAATAATCACCGTATCCCCCACCGTCGCGGACTCGGGGTAGCCCCGAACCGAGTAAAAGCCGCCCGCCTGCTGTTGAAATTGGGGAATCAGCCTGTTGCCAAACGCGTACTGCCCGCGGAACAGGACCACGACCTCGTTCGCCAGCGTCGAGCCCGGCGTATTGGGGTCTGCCCAGGCCCGCGGGTTCAGCAGCGGCTCCAGGTAGAACGACTGCGTCCCCGCCCACTGCAGCGTCACCCACTCGTCTGACACATCGGGCCGACCCAGAATCACCAAATCCCCACTATCCCCATTCCCCAGCGGCGGGGCCCACGTCCACTGCAGGCCGACCGTCCCGAAGAACGTCGCCGTCGCCGTGCGCCGCTCGGCCCGCAGGTTCGCCCGGCCGAGCACGTAGTCGACGCCCGCCTCGGCCCCGGCCAGCTCGTTGTTCACCTCGATCCGCTGATACTCAAACCCGCCGACCACGTCGATGAACCAGGCGTTGAGCTGGGCGACGTTGAGGATCAGCTCCCCGCCGAGGGTGTAGGTCTGCCCGGTGAAGTCCTCGCCGAAGAAGCCCAGGTCCGAGGCGCTGTAGTCGCTGAACGACCCCAGCAGCCCGCCCCGCAGCCACGGCGAGTCGAGCAGCTGGCGCTCGTAGCCGAGGACGACGGCCCGGCTGCCGTCGAAGCTGGTGGTTGAGAACTCGATGTTGAGGATGTCGTCGGCGTCGGTGACGTTGAGCAGGGTCGCGCCGAAGCGCTGCCGCCACTCGGCGGTCTGCTCGGTGCCGGTGTTGTCGACCTGGAAGAAGATCCGCCAGGGCTTGTCCTCGAACACGATGTACTCGAGCTCGGCGCCGACGCGTGGCTCGGGCGCGGCCGCGCCGGGCGGGCCGCCCTCGATGTCCTCGTCGTCGACGACCTCGCCGGCGGCGATCGCGACGTCCACGCGTCGGCCGGGCATCCGGCTGAGCCGACGGGCGTAGCGGTTGAGGTCGTCGATCTTGACCAGGTCGGTCGTGCCGGCCTTGGGGTTGGGTCCGGGTTGGACGGGCGAGCCGGCGGCGATGCGGGCGTGCTGCGGCAGGTCGGTGCCGTCGTCGGCGTTCTTGAATCGGTCGCCGCGCGCGGTCGTGCGGGCGGCGACGGCGCGTTCGAGATTCACCAGCAAAACAAGGGTTTTGTCGTCGTCGGGGCGGAGGTCGTTGAGCTGGTTGTCGAACTGGCTGGGCTCGGGGAAGACGAGCACGCCGGCGTAGCCGTCGTCGTTGAACAGTCGGACGACGGCCTCGCTGATCGAGCGCACGCCCGAGGCGTGCAGCGTGGTGTCGGCCGAGCCGATCTCGCTCACCGGGAGGCGCACGACCGTCGCGTTGGCCCGCGGCGCGACGTCGCCGGTCGGCGTCGGCGTCAGCGAGACGATCGCGTCCTGCACCGGGGCCAGCGACGGCAGGTCGTCGGCCGGCTCGAGGTAACGCACCACCACGCCCGTCACGGCAAACGCCGGCCCGTCGGCGGGCACGGCCCGCGCGGCGTCGACCTCGACCTCCACCGCCTCGTCCCTCGCGTCGTCGTCCTCGTCCACGGGCGCGACGATCTCCACCTGCGGCGCCGCGGGTCGGTCCGTGTCGAACTCGATCGGCGGCGCGTCGGCCTGGCCCCACGCCACACCGACCCACGCCCAGGACGCGACGCCCGCGGCGACCATGGCAAGCCTGATCGATCGATCGTTCTGCCGTCCCATGCGCCGGCAGTCTAGTCGGTCCCGACCGCCTTGTGCGCCTCGCCCCGCCCCGGCTCCGACGCCCCGCCGGCCGACACGCCTGCGGCGACGCCGGGCAGCACCATCCGGCGGATCGCCTCGGCGCACCCCGCGTCCAGCCGGGCCCGCAGCTCCTCGGGCTTGGGGAACAGCTCCAACGCGACCGACACGCCGTCGTCCAGCCGCGCCAACGCCGGGCCCATCGTGCCCCAGCCGATCGTCCCCTCGCCCGGCCAGTCGTGCGAGTCCCGTTCGCCGTCGTTGTCCGAGACGTGCACGCACCGCACCACCGGGGCGACCTGGTCGAACCCGTCGGACGCCTCGTCGAGGCTGATGTGGGCGTGCCCGGTGTCGAAGCACATACCCAGCTCCGGGCCGTCGTAGGCCTTGAGCGTCCGCGCCAGCCGCAGCGGGTCCGTCCCGTAGAGGTGGTCGAGCGGGAGGTTCTCGATCCAGAACGACACCCCGGCGTCGCGGCCGATCGCCGCCAGCTCGTCTAGCGACGCCTCCAGGGCTCCCTGACGGGCGGCGATGTCGGTCGGGTCGAAGACAACGTCCCCCGGGTTGCGGGCCGAGGGGTGCACCACGATCCCCACCGCCCCCACGGCGTGGGCGACGTCGACCTCTCGGCGATAGGCGTCGATGGTCGCCCGGCGGACGGCGTTGCGGGGGCTTGAGGGGTCCAGCCGGGCCCCGAACACCCCGTGCATCGAGTCGATCGGCACGCCCGCGTCCTCGGCCATCCGGCGGGCCTGGGCGTAGTCCGGCGGGTTGTCGGTGTTGCGGTAGAACTGGCCGCGCGTGCACCCCAGCTCGGCCCACAGGGGCAGCATCCGGTCGGGGGGCATCGGGTCGAAGCCGAACGAGAGCACGGTTGCCAAACAGGCCATGGGTTCGCGACGGCTCCTTATCTATCCCCTGCGGCTTGGTCAGAACTGAGAACTAGGGGGAAACATTGCAACCATCATGCCACGCGTCGCACCAGCAGGATCGTCATGTCGTCGGCCTGCTCGACAGCTTTGGCCGCCTTGCCCCCGTTGCTGGTGCGCCGGGCGTGTCCCTCGACGTCCTCGCGGATTCGCTCGATCAACTCGGCGCAGCTCGCCCCGCGGTTGGCCGCCAGCAGCCGCTCGAGCCGATCGGCGCCGTATTCCTCGCCGGCCGGGCTCTGGTACTCGAAAATCCCGTCGCTGATCAGCGCCAGGACGTCGCCCGGCTCGAGCCGGATCGGCCCCTCGTCGACCAGCTCGATCGGGTCCAGGATGCCCAGCGGCAGCGTCGTGGCGTCCAGCTGCTCGCAACCACCCGACGCCCCGCACCGCGCCACCAGCAGCGGCGCCTGCCCGGCCGACTGGTACGCCACCGTGTGTTCGACCGGGTCCAGCACGCCGAAAAACGCCGTCACGAATCGGTCGCTGGGCAGGTCGTCGGCCAGCTGCCCGTTCACCTCGTGCACCAGCGCGTGCAGCCCGGCGTCCAGCCGAAGCGCCACCCGCACCATCGACCGCATCTGCGAGACCGACAGCGCCGGCCCGATGCCGTGGCCCGTCGCGTCGCCCAGCAAGAGCGCGATCTTCCCGTCGCGGAGCGGTACCACGTCGTACACGTCCCCGCCCGTCTGCTCGGCCGGCTTGCTCCAGCCGGCCAGGTCGTACCCCGCCACCTCCGGCAGCAGGGCCGGCAGGATCCGCTGCTGGATGTCGGACGCCACCTCCAGGTCGCGCTCCATCTTCTCCTTGAGCGCCCGGTCCTCGACCAGCAGCGCCCTCGACAGCGCCACCGCCGCGGTGACCGCCAGCGCCCGCGCGACCTCCTCGTCGCGATCGGTGAACGGGCCGTCCGCGCGGTTCAGCACCTGCAACACGCCGACGACGCGGTCGTTGTCGCCGACTAACGGCACGCTCAGCAGCGTGTTGGTCTTGTAGTTGTTGTCCTTGTCGACCTGCGTGTTGAAGCGCGCGTCGGCGTAGCAGTCGGGCACGTTGATGATCTGGCGGTGCGTGACGGTCGAGCCGGCGATGCCCTTGTCGGCCGGGAAGCGAATCTCCTCGGCACCCTTGGCGACGCGGGCGTATAGCTCGTTGCGGTCCTCGTCGTACAGGAAGACGGATGCGCGGTCCGCGTCGTGCAGGTCGCAGGCGATCTCGACGATCTCAGACAGCAGTGGGTCGAGGTCGATCGGGGTGAGCAGCTTGCGCGTGATCGCCAGCACGCGCCGATACGCGTTGTCCGACGAGATGGCTTCCACAAGCGACAAAGGCTCGCCCCCTGTAAGGCGACTCGGCAAGGATGCAGCACAACCGCGGCCGACGACCACACGCACGGCCGAACCGCAGCCTAACGCTCAACCGGCATTTAAGCCAGACCTAGATCGCCCGACCCGAGCCTTTGCCCCCGGGCCCTGTCGATTATCCGCCCCCGCCCGGCATCGGCACCTCCACCGCCCCCGACGGCCGCTCGAACGCTCCCGACGGCGGGCTCACGAATTGCACGTCGCTCAGCCCCGCCGAACCCTTCACCAGCCCCATCCCCGACTCCTTGTCCCAGTACCCGAAGATCCAGTCCGTCGACATCGGCACGCCGTCCACCGGCTGGTAACCCTGGTAAAGAATGATGCTCGCGTTGTCCTCGGCGGCGGTGGCCTCTTCGTCGGACTTGCCGAAGGTCACGATGTACGACGCCGCCCGCACGGCGCCCTGCTCATCGCTGAACACGTAGTACCAATCGTCGGGCGCATCGCCCACGCCGCCGTCGAACGTCATCTTCAACGCCGGCATCCGCTCGCCCGCCGCCGGCAGCATCCCGACCGACTCGAGGTGCACGCCGGGCTCGCTCAGCTTGTTCGGCAGCGCCGCGAAGTACGGCCACGTCAACGCGTGGAACCGCGCCATCGGGTTCGCCGCCGACTCGGGCGTCACCCAGCACGTCTGCCCGTCGAACACGATCACCGTCCCGTCGTCCAGCTCCAGCCGCGTCTTGCCGACCGCCGGCGTGAACCACATCGTCCCCGACAGCTCGACCATCCCCGGGAAGTCGACCTCGAAGTCCGCCTTCACCGCGTCCTGGCTCAGGTACTTGTCCGTCTGGTGCGCCGCCTCGATCTGCTCGACGAGCACCTCGGTCGGGATCGTCGACTGAGCCGACGCCGAATCGGCGGCAACGCCGAGGGACAAACCAACGCAACCGGCCATGCACGTGCGGGTGAGCGTGTTCACGGAAGATCTCCAAGTGGGGATGAGCGGCACCGGACCGAGATACACCATACGCCCGAATCGACTCGACGGATCGACTTCGGCCCGGGAGATTAGTGCTTGCCCTGCGCCCCGCCGTTCACCGTCAGTCGCGAGCTCTCGACCATCTGCACGGGCGACGCCGCCAGCCACGCCGGGTCTTTCGAGATCGTGTTGCCCTGTCGGTCGGTCTGCCCGAAGGTCAGGACGCCCGTCGGGCACATCTGCACGCACGCCGAGCACCGCACGCACTCGGGGTCCTTCATCGGCTTGCCCTTGTTGGCGAACGACATGATGTCGATGCCCTGGTGGCAGACCGACGTGCACACGTTGCACGAGATGCACTTTTTCTTGTCCGCCAGGATCGCGAACCGACCGATCCGGGCGTAGATGTGCATCAACGCCGCCAGCGGACACGCAAAACGGCACCACACCCGCCCGCTCAGCCAGAAGTACACCCCGTACCCGACCGCCCCCGCCAGCAGCAGGTCCACGAACCAGGCGTAGCTGATGATCGGCGCATCACTGCTCAGCCAGCTGAACCAGCTCGACGCCCACCCCACGCCCATCCACCCCAGCGCCCGAAGCCCCATCAACGCCAGGGCGAACACCAGCAAGACTTGCCCGACCATGTTCAGCCGGTTCCAGAACGGCCCGTGGGGCATCTTGTGCCGCTGCGTGTCGCCCAGCGTCTCGGCCATCGCGCCGCAGGAGCAGATCCACCCGCAGTACGCGCCCTTGCCCCAGAAGTAGACCATCGCCGGGATCGCCACGAACGTCTGCAGGAAGCCGAGGATCAGCCAGCCCCAGATCGGCTCGTGCGTGAACCAGTTCCACGCCATCAGCGGCCACGCCAGGATCAACCCGTACGCCCGCCACCAGCTCTGATTCGGGAAGAACGTGTTCGCGATCCACGCCCCGAAGCCCGAGTCGAACGCGCCCAGCCCCGCCAGCCACGGCAGCAGGAACTCGGGCAGCAGGAACAGCGGCACGACCTGCACCGCCATCAGCGTGAGCGTCTGCCACTTCACGTAGGGCGTCTTGCGTCGGCGGATGCGGCGGATGCCGAACACCACGATCAGCCCGGTGTAAAGAAGCGTGTAATAGAACGATCGACCCTGCGCCGAGTTAAGCAGCACGCCGATGGGGTTGGCCGGGTTCTTGGCCCACTCGCCCAGCGTGTTCTGCAGCGACTGGATCATCCCCATCGGGCTGAAGTGCAGCCAGCCCGGGATCGCCAGCCCGTCAAAGCCGGCGAAGTTGTCCGCGAACGAGCTCTTCCAGGTGTACACCCACAGGCAGAACGTGAAGAACAGCAGCAGCGTGATCCACCACATCGCGCCACGGTCGCCGATGATCGGCACGCCCGAGCGACGGAAGAAGTCCAGCGGCGCCTCGCGCCCGATCATCGCGAACACCGAGTCGTTCTTGAGGGTTTGCGAGTTGCCCTCGGCGTCTTTGACGTCGACCTCGCCGTCGCGGATCGCGGCGACGTTGCTGGCCATCATCAGCTTGAGCTGGCCGCGCGGCGTGGCACGCGTCGCCGACTCGCCCAGCGACGGGACCATGCGCGGGTCGGTCGCCTCCTCGATGTCGGCCCGCGCGTTGGGGTCGGCGGCGAGCGTCTCGATCTTCTCGATGTTCTCCGGCTTGGGCCGGTTGAACTCGGCCTTGCGGTAGCTGAGCGTGACGTTCGCCCCGCACTCGGCCAGGGCGATCGCGCCCTCCATCGCCGAGTCGCCCCCGCCGACGATCAGCACGTCCTGCCCGCAGTAGTCGGCCGGGTCGTGCAGGCGGTTGTAGACCTTGGGCAGGTCTTCGCCGGGCACGCCGAGCTTGCGGTAGTTGCCCGACCGGCCGATGCCGACGACGACGCGCTTGGCCTTGACAGTCTTCTGGCCGACGATGAAGGAGGTCCCGTTGAGCGAGACGCCGTCGGGCGCCTCGACGCCGCCGGGGATGTCGAGCTGGAACCTGCCCCTGGCGCCCTTGACGCCTTCGACGCGGGCCTTGGCCCACTTCACGCCTTTGTCGACGGTCTGCTCGCGCAGGTCGTCGATGAGTCCTTCCTTGATGTCCGACTTGTCATGGAACTCGAGGTCGCCCTCGAGCGGCATGTCGGTCGGGTACTTGTAGATCGGCTTGCCCTTGGGGAAGTTGACGATCGTGGCGTAGGGCTCGGAGGCCTCGAAGACCATGTACCGAAGGCCGAGCTTCTCGGCTTCGAGCGCCGCGGCGAAGCCGGAGGTGCCGCCGCCGATGATGGCCACGTCCAGCTCGTTGTCGCCCGCGCGGTCGGCGCCGAGGTCGTTGGCGATCTCGCGGACGACGCGGGTGCCGGCGTTGGCCGAGAGCTTGAGCAGCGGCACGCCGGTGAGGTCGCCGACGACGTAGAGGCCGTTGACGTTGGTCGTGCCGTCGGCGTTGACCAGCGGCAGCTTCTCGGGCTTGCCGGCCGGCCACATGGTGTGCAGCCAGTGGGTGTAGGCGGCGATCGGGTTGCGGGCGAGCAGCGTCGCGATCGACATCTTCGGGCTCAGCAAGGGCGGCGGCGGCAGGACGCGGACCGAACAAGCAAACAATCGGCGATATTCCCTGAACGCCATCGAGTCTAAACGCCGACACCCCGGGCGCAGGGTGCGAACGCGTCACAACTAGGGCAGTCAACCGCAATGGTGACCGGGTGCCACACCTCGGCGGGCGCGCAAAAAAAGAGGCAGCCCGAAGGCTGCCTCGTGAGGGAGAATGGTTGGTGTTGGATCGATCAGGCCTTGCGGCGACGGGCGACCAGCAGGCCCAGGGCGGCGAAGCCGGCGGCGGCGGCCGTCGGGGTCGGGACGACCTTGCCGTTGACGAAGACGTCGACGTCGGCGACCGACTCACCGTCGCGGATCGTGGTGGGGATGCCGTCGAAGGTGAAGGTGTTGCCATCGGTGTCGAGGTCGAGCTTGACGCCGAAGATGTCGATCGGGCCGGCCGGGCCGAGGATCAGGTTGGTGACGAAGAACGTCGAGCCGGGGCCGAAGGTGACGGTGCCGCCGGCGAGGACCGAGGCGGTGTAGGTCTCGATGCCGTCGCTGAAGCTCAGCGTGCCGCCGGTCACGTCCGTGCCGGACATATCGATGTCGAGGTCGAAGTCGGCGGGGACGATGGGGCCGACGTTCAGCGGGGTGCTGTCGACGAGGATGTCCTCGAGGAGCGTGTTGGCGTTGTCGTCGAGGCTGAGCGTGCCGCTGAACAGCGCGGTGCCGAAGTCGGCGGCGACGCCGGAGCTGATCGAGGCGTCCAGGGAGTTGAAGTCGAACTGGATGGTGCCGGCCTGGGTGAGGCCCGCGAAGGCCAGGGCGGCCGCGGCGGTGGTGATCTGCTTGAACATGTGTTTCCTTCTCCTACTCGGTGTGGTCGGTGCCCCGGCCACGCGGCCGATGCGATTTCCGGTCTGATCGATGGGCGGCCACGAGGCTCGCTGTCGATGACGAAAAATTATCCCGAAAGCCAGAAATCGCATGCTTTTCGCCTTCGTTTTGCCCAAAGTCGGCCCGATCGGTTCGGGCTGGTCGGGTTGCGCAAGATGGGCAACCCGGCGCTGTGAAAAGAGGCAAGTTTCGGTTTGCCGTCGCCGCGGCTGAATGGGAAGCGACGCCGGGCTGAGGCGGGCCGGTGCCGACGCCGGGCGCAAAGAAAAGGAGCGAGGAGCCGGGGATGGCTCACTCGCTCCGGGGGGTGGGGTCTGCTTAGCTGTCGCCAGTCTAGCAACGCCGGCCGCGATGTCGAGCGACAGGCTTATTTAATAGCTGGCGATCCTTACTTGTTGTCGTCCTTGACCTCGTACTCGGCGTCGATGACGTCGTCGTCGGCCGAGCCCGTCGACTCGGCGGACGCATCCGCGCCGCCCGCGGCCTCGGCGCCAGCGGCACCGGCGGTCGCGCCGGCCGACTCGTAAATCGCTTTGCCGAGCTCCATCGTGATCGTCTGCAGCTCGGTCAGCGCCCGCTGGATGGCCTCGGCGTCCTCGCCCTTGGCCTTCTCCTCGACCGACGAGACGGCCGACTCGATCTTGCCGCGGAGCTCGGCGTCGATCTTGTCGCCGTGCTCCTCGAGCTGCTGGCGGGTCTGATAGACGGCCGAGTCGGCCTGGTTGCGGGCGTCGACGAGCTCGCGCTGCTGGCGGTCGGCCTCGGCGTTGGCCTCGGCGTCCTGGCGCATCTTCTCGATCTCTTCCTCGCTGAGGCCGGACGAGCCGGTGATCTCGATGTGCTGGCTCTTGCCGGTGCCCTTGTCGGTGGCCTTGACGTTGAGGATGCCGTTGGCGTCGATCGCGAACTCGACCTCGATCTGAGGCATCCCGCGCGGCGCCGGGGCGATCCCCGCCAGGTTGAACCGCCCGAGCGTGCGGTTGTCCTTGGCGAACTCGCGCTCGCCCTGCAGGACGTGGATCGTCACCTCGGCCTGGTTGTCGGCCGCGGTCGAGAACGTCTCGGACTTGCTGGTCGGGATGGTGGTGTTCTTCTCGATCAGCTGGGTCATCACGCCGCCGAGCGTCTCGATGCCGAGCGTCAGCGGGGTGACGTCGAGCAGCAGGACGTCCTTGACGTCGCCCTCGAGGACGCCGCCCTGGATCGCCGCGCCCAGCGCCACGACCTCGTCGGGGTTGATCGACTTG
>JBCCZA010000096.1:0-12396 GCA_039188455.1 Planctomycetota bacterium | reverse complement strand
TCCCTCCCCCGACCGGGCCCGCGGTCTTTCGCCGTGGGCCCGGTCTTTGCGTGATAATGGGCGGATGTCTCGCAAGCGACGGCTCGTGCCGTTTGCCATCACGGCGTTGGTCCTGGTCACCCTGACCGTCCCGTTGGCGTACGTGACCGCGCCGTACGTGAAGCGGTCCATTCGCTTGCGCGACCTGGCTCATGAAGAGCGAGCAAGGCGTGAACTCGCCATGGCGTACGCAGCCCGCCATCTGACGCACCCGGTGCATGGCGAGGTAACACGCGCGGCGGTGTTTGACGGCCTTGTTTCACTGCATCAGTCGAATCGCAACACGGCATTCGACGAGTTGCTCTCTGTCGCGGAACTCGGTGGCGTCTGGACGCTCGAGCAAGTCCCGCTACCGGTCTGGATTGCGTGGATCGAGCGTCTGGCGTTCACAGGTGACGTCGAGACGCGCATCCGCGCTTGCTGGCTCTTGGCCGACCTGCCGGATGAGGCCTATCTCAACTTCCCGGAGATCGACCCGTACTTGGCGTCGGACTCGCTTGCGATGGATGTAGACGAGTCTGTTGCCCTCAACATGGCGGCTGCGGCGACCGAGCTGGCCGGCGACCCTCAACTCCGCTCGCTGTGGCAGGAGCGGATCGGGATCATGGCCAACCCCGACACCACGCCCGTGTTGTTTGTCGAGAGGCCGCGGCTGATTGCGCTAGTCGATTCGATCGACAGTGGGCCGGCCGTCGAGGTTTCGGAGGCTCTGCCCGCTACACCCATCGGCGAACTGCTCGCCGGGCTATCGAGCAACGACGCGGGGCTGCAGGCGTTGGCGTTGACTTGCTTGCGCCTCGGCGCGACACCGATCGACGACGCCGAGCAGGCCGACCTCGCGGCGGCGTTGCTGCGGTCGTTCGACCCGGTGGAGCGGCGCGCGGGAGCACTGCTGGCAGGGGCGACCGGGACGCACGGTGACCTGCTTGAGGAGCGGCTCACGCTCGCGCCGGATTACACCGAGGTGTCGCTGATCCGGCTGGGGCTGTGGCTGCAGGGGCGTGAGGCGTCGGGGTGGGACCCGGCGTTGCTGTTGGTGACCCCCGAGGTGTTGCCGATGCCGCTGGTGCGGTGGGGGTTGGTGGTGCCGACGCTGTTGCTCGAGCCCAGCAAACGCACGGAAGACCAGCGTCGCGTCGCGGCGGCGACGCTGGACGGTTGGCTCGTGCCGCGGGGCGACCTGCCAGACGGGCTCGTCGATGAGTTGTTCGACGAGCACGGCTGGCCGGCGATGGCGCCGCTGACGGCGTGGGTCGGCGCGGTGCCCGGCGATGCGGACTCGCGCGAGCTGGCCGCCGAGCGGCTGCGGGACCACTGGCTGGTGACGCGACGTCGCTTCCTCGCCGGCCCCGGCACCGCCGAGGCGAGCCGCTAAACTCCTCGCAGCTCCGACCTTGCGTCCCACCGAAAGCCCCGCCGCGAACCGCCATGGAAAAGTCCGCCCCCGCCGATCTGCCCATCCTCGACGTCATCAAGCGCCGCTGGTCGCCGCGTGCCTTCGCCGATCGGCCGGTCGAGGACCACAAGCTGCGCTGCATCCTCGAGGCCGCGCGGTGGGCGGCGTCGAGCTTCAACGAGCAGCCCTGGCGGTTCGTCCTCACCAAGAAGGTCGACGGCGAGTCGTTCGACAAGGCGCTCGGCTGCCTGGTCGAGGCCAACCAGCTGTGGGTCAAGGACGCGCCGGTGCTGTTGCTCACCTTCGTGAGCATGGCTTTCTCCAAGAACGGCAACCCCAACCGTACGGCCCACCACGACCTGGGCCTGGCGATGGGCCAGCTCAGCCTGCAGGCCACCGCGATGGGCCTATTCGTCCACCAGATGGCCGGCGTCGACCTCGACCGCATCCGCGACACCTACGCCGTGCCCGAGGGCTTCGAGCCGTTCAGCGCCGCGGCGATCGGCTACGGCGGCAACCCCGGTCAGCTGCCCGACGGCCTCGCCGAGGCCGAGACGGGTGAGCGGGTGCGCAAGCCGTTGACGGAGCTGGTGTTCGCCGATGCGTTTGGCAAGGCGAGTCCGTTGATGAACATGGGGTGAGGCAATTGCGATGGGGGCTGAGTTCTATTTGGTATTCGACGGCGATATTGGTTCTGATGACGGGCCTGATGGTAAGTCGGTGGCGCTAGTAGCCGACCAACTCAATCAACTTCTGGCTGACGCGGGGCTGCCTACGTTGCTGGACTTCTTCTCGAGTTCTCCGGAAGAAGTTTTCGAATTCGTCGAAGACGATGCAGATTTGGATGTCTTCAATCTGGCTTCTAAAGCATGGTTTGATGCTCAAGAAGGCTTGAAAGTCATTCGTCATCTGTTGGCTGTTGTTGGCACGATGAGAGCCTCAATCACCAACATTGACGACGTTCAAAACGATTTGCGTGGGTATGAGCGTCAACTCATAACTGCATCAGAGCTTGGTGCTCGGTGGCATCTTGCGATCGACTATTAACCCAACGCTCGGCTTAGCTCACTTCGCGGTACACGTCGTGCTCGACGATGCTCACGTCTGGCAGAGCGTCGATGAACGCGCGGCCGTAGCGTTTGGTGACGATGCGGGGGTCGAGGACGACGACGCTGCCGCGGTCGGACTGGCTGCGGATGAGCCGGCCGAAGCCCTGCTTGAACTTGAGGACGGCCTCGGGGAGCGAGTAGTCGCGGAAGGCGTTGCCGCCGGCGCGTTCGATCCGCTCGATGCGGGCCTCGATGAGCGGGCGGTCGGGGACGGCGAAAGGCAGGCGGGTGATGATGACGTTGCGGAGGGTGTCGCCGCGGACGTCGACGCCTTGCCAGAACGAGGCGGTGCCGAGCAGGACGGATCGGCGGTCGGCGGTGAAGCGCTCGAGCAGCCGGCCGCGGGGGGTGCCGTCGCCGTGGACGTGCAGCGGCATGCCGCGCTGTTCGAGCGAACCGCGGAGGCGGTCGGCGGCCTTGCGGAGCCAGACGTAACTGGTGAACAGGACGAAGGCCCCGCCGTCGGAGCGATCGAGGTGGTGCAGCAGGGCGTCGGTGAGCCGATCGAAGTGGTCGCGCGAGCTGGGCTCGGGCATGGTGCCGTCGAGGTGCAGCTCGGCCTGATTGGCGTAGTCGAACGGCGAGCCGAGGCGGGCGGTCACGGCGCCGCCTTGCTCGGGCGGGCCGTCGCAGCCGAGGCGTCGGGCGACGTAGCCGAAGGGGTCGCGTGAGGAGTTGCCGCCGGTCGCGAGGGTGGCACTGGTGAGGATCACGGGCAGGCGACGGTCCGTCTCGGGCTCGCGGTCGAAGAGCTTCTCACGCAGGGCCGGGCCGACCTCGACGGGGGCGGACTTGAGCCGGACGCGGTCGAACCGCCCGGCGGTCTCGTGCTCGAGCCAGTAGACGTGGCCTTCTTCGCTCTGCGTGATCAGCGCGTTGATCGTCGCGCCCAGGCCCGTGGTCTGGCGGGCGTAGCTGCGCAGCTCCAGCCGGTCGTCCTCGCTCTCGGCGCGGTCGGCGGCGCGGGTCAGGGCGATGGTGAGCTCGTCGAGCCGGCCGGCGATGGGGGCGATGTCGACGGCGTTGGGCTCGTTGATCCGCCCGTTGTCGCGGCCGCGTTCGCTCTGCCAGGCGAGCAGCTCGTCGAAGAAGCCGTCGGCGGCGCGGCGGGTGTCGTCGACGGCCTGCAGCGCGGCGCTCACGACCGGGCCGGGGAGCTTGCGGCCGAGCGTGTACAGCACGCCACGCTCGCGTCGCGCATGAGCCAGGCGCGAGAGCAGGTAGGCGGCCTGATAGCGGGTGATGCTCAGGCCGAAGTGCTCGCAGGCGACGTCCTCGATGGCGTGGGCTTCGTCGAGGACGACGGCGTCGTACGGCGGGAGGATGCCGACGCTCGCGCCGTCGCTGCCGCGCATCGCGAGGTCGGCGAAGAACAGGGCGTGATTCACGATGAGCAGGTCGGCGTGCTCCATGCGACGCCGGGCCGACTGGTAGTGGCACTCCTTATAGGTCGGGCAGCGTCGGCCGAGGCAGTCCTCGCGGTCGCTGCGGACCTCGTTCCAGACGCCGGGGTCGTCGAGCCGCGGCAGGGTGGCGAGCGAGCCGTCGGTCGTCTTGTCGATCCACTCCAGCACCGCCTCGATCGACCGGGCCGAGGCCGACTCGTCGAACAGCATCGCTCGCCGGTCCCACGCCCGATTCGCGCGGCGCAGCGAGACATAATTGCCCCGGCCCTTAACGAGCACGGCCGTGAACTCCTCCCCCACGGCCGCGCGCAGCAGCGGGATGTCTTTCTCGACGAGCTGTTCCTGCAGGGCGATGGTGTGGGTCGAGATGACGATCTTGGGTTTCTTGGCGTCGGCCTTGCGCGAGAGCAGGTGCTCGATCGCGGGGACGAGGTAGCCGAAGCTCTTGCCGACGCCGGTGCCGGCCTCGACCATCAGCGGCCCGCCGTCGTTCAGGCAGCTGCGGACGCGCTCGATCATCTCGCGCTGCTGCGGGCGATCCTCGAACGTCTCGCCCAGCCGACGCGCGACGGCCCCGCCGGGCGATAACCATCCGTGGTCCGAGGCCGCTTCGCTCACCCGATCAGTTTACGAACCTTTAGGGACGCTGCCGCTGCTAGGCTCTCGCGCCATGCCGTACCGCCCGCCCGCCGCCCCCATCCGCTTCGGCATCGTCGCCACCGGCACCATCAGCCGGACGATGGCCCACGCGCTGCACGACGCGCCCTCGACCGTGCCGACCGCCGTCGCCTCGCGATCGATCGCGTCGGCCGAGGCGTTCGCCAAGGACCTCGGCGTCCCCTCGGCCTACGGCTCGTACCAGGCGTTGCTCGACGCAGACACCTGCGACGCCGTATATATCGCCACGCCGCACAACTTCCACGCCGAGTGGGCGATCCGCGCCGCCGAGGCGGGCAAGCACGTCTTCCTCGAGAAACCCGCCGGCCTGAATGAGGCCGAGGTGAGGGCCATCATCGACGCCGCCGTGGTGAACGGCGTCTACTTCGCCGAGGCGTTCAAGGCCCGCCGCCACCCGCTCACCCATCGCGTCGTCGAGCTGCTGGCCAACGGGGCCGTCGGCAACGCGCACATCATCCGCTGCCAGTGCGGCGGGGCCGCGACGTTCGACCCCGCGTCACGCCTCTTCGACCCGCACCTCGCCGGCGGGGCGATCCTCGACATCGGCTGCTACGCCATCTCGATGGCTCGCCTGCTCGCGGCCGCCTGCATGTCGGGTCACGCCGAGCACTTCGCCCACCCCACGTCGCTGGTCGCCCACGGCAAGCTCGGCCCCACCGGGGTCGATCACGCCGCCTCCGCGATCCTTGCCTTCGGTGACGGCCCGATCGCCGAGCTGTCGACCGGGTTGCAGACGCACGACAATCGGGGGCTCGCCGTGCTCGGCGACACTGGCAAGCTCGTCGTCGAGCATCCTTGGGTCACCGATCGTCGCCGGGGCGGTCGCTTCACGATCGAGCTGCACCACGCCGGCCAAGGGGTTGAGCAGATCACCGTCGAGGAACCGCTCAGCGCGTTTGCCCTGGAGGCCGAGGCCGCCGCGCAGGACATCCTCGCGGGTCGGGCGCAGGCCTCTTCCCCGGGCTACACCCACGCCGACTCGCTGAGCCAAGCCCGAACGCTCGACCTCTGGCGTCTGGCGATCGGATTGAGGTACCCCGGTGAGCCGGCCTGACACGCGGTTGGCCGTGATTTCGCCGACCCATCGCTCACGCCCCCCACGGCGATCGCCAAGTCCGCTACCCTCCCGCGCATGAGTATCTCTTCTCCGCCTGCTGCCCCCGTCCGTTTCGGAATCATCGCCACCGGCGCTATCGCCAAGACCATGGCCAAGGCCCTGAACGACGCGCCCTCGGCAGTGCCTGTGGCGGTCGCCTCGCGGTCGCTCGCGTCGGCCGAGGCGTTCGCGAAGGAGTTCGGCATCCCGGTCGCGTTCGGCTCGTACGACGAACTGCTGGCGTCGGACACGGTCGACGCGGTGTACATCGCCACGCCGCACACGTCGCACGCCAAGTGGGCCATTCGGGCCGCTGAGGCGGGCAAGCACGTCTTCCTTGAGAAGCCCGCGGGTATCAATCGCCCGCAGGTCGAGGCGATCATCGAGGCGGCCATCGCCAACGGCGTCTACTTCGTCGAGGCGTTCAAGGAGCGCCGCCACCCCGTCGTCCACCGCGTCATGTCGTTGCTCGCCGAGAAGGCCATCGGCGAGGTGCAGATCATCCGCTGCCAGCTCGGCTTCAACGCCGGCTTCAACCCCGAGTCGCGGCTCTTCGCCCCCGAACTCGCGGGCGGCGGCATCCTGGACGTCGGCTGCTACCCCGTGTCGCTGTCGCGCGTGCTCGCGGCCGCGGCCATGCCCGACGTCGACGCACACTTCGCCCACCCCGACCACGTCACCGGCGTGGCGAAGCTCGGGCCCACCGGCGTCGACCACGCCGCCGCCGCGCTGCTCACCTTTGGCGACGGGCCGATCGCCGAGCTCTCCACCGGCATCCACACCCCCGGCAACATGGGGCTCATCGTCATGGGCACCGACGGCCACCTCGTCGTGTCGGATCCGTGGGCGAACGACCGGCAGAACGGCGGGGCGTTCACCATCGAGATTCACCGCCGCGGTCAAGCCGCCGAGTCGATCGCGTTCGAGGAGTCCATGACCTCGTTCGCGATGGAAGCGGAGGCCACGGCCCAGGACATCCTGGCGGGCAGGACCGAGGCCTCGGCGCCCGGCCTGAGCTACGCCGACTCGATCAGCCAGGCCGAGACGCTGGACCAGTGGCGCCGCGCGATCGAACTCGAGTACCCGCACGAGACGCCCGAGGTGTTCACCGGCCCGCTGCACGGCCGCCCGATCGCCAAGGCCACCGATCACGGCATGGCGTATGGCCGGGTGCCGGGGCTCGACAAGCCAGTCTCGCGGTTCGTGATGGGCTGCGACAACCAGCGGGATTTCGCCCAGGCCGCGGTGATGTTCGACGCCTGGTTCGCCGCCGGCGGCAATGCGTTCGACACCGCCTGGATCTACGCCGGCGGGCAGCCCGAGCGGTTGCTGGGGCACTGGCTTGCGACCCGCGGCGTCCGGGACGACTGCGTGGTCATCGCCAAGGGCGCCCACACCCCGCACTGCAACCCCGACGCGATCGACAGCCAGCTGGCCGAGTCGCTCGACCGGCTGCAGACCGACCACGCCGACATCTACATCATGCACCGCGACAACCTCGACATCCCCGTCGGCGAGTTCGTCGACTGCCTGTCGGCCCACGTCGACGCGGGGCGGATCAAGGTCTTCGGCGGGTCCAACTGGTCGCTCGAACGCCTGCTCGAGGCCAACGCCTACGCCAAAGCCAACGGCAAGCACCCCTTCTCGGCGCTCTCCAACAACTTCTCGCTCGCCCGCATGTACGACCCGGTCTGGCGTGGCTGCGTCGCGTGCTCCGACCCCGAGTGGGTCGCCGCTCTGACCGAGCACCAGATCGCCAACTTCTCCTGGTCGTCCCAGGCCCGCGGCTGGTTTGTCTACCCCGACGGCCAGGCCCTGCAGACCGGCGTGAACTCGTGGGACCACGAGCCCAACCGCGAGCGCCGCCGCCGGGCCTTCGAGTTAGCCGGCGACCTGGGCGTGACGGCCATCAACATCGCCGCCGCCTACGTGCTGTGCCAGGCGTTCCCGTCGTTCGCCCTGATCGGCCCCCGCAAGCTGCGCGAACTCACAACCTCGCTGCCCGCGTTGGACATCAAGCTCACGCCCGAGCAGATGGCGTGGCTGGACCTGCGATCCGACGACAAGCCCTGAGTCAGTTCGGCTCGGAGAACTCGCCGAACGGATGCGGCATGTCTTCGAGGTAGCCGCGCAGTTCGTTTTGCAGCTCAACCAGGGTCTGCCGATGGGCGGGGTCGGCCGCCAGGTTGAACTGCTCGAACGGGTCGGCCTCGAGGTCGTAGAGCTGATCGGGATCGAAATAGCCGGGGAAGTCGCGATCGGAGTCCATGCCGACGCCCAGGCCGATCTTGTTCGCGTTGTTGCGTCCGTCCCAGCCGACGCGGCGACGACGGTTCTCCTCGGCGGCGAGCACGGCGTCTTCGGCCATGGCCGCCTCGATCTCTGGCGTCGCTCGCGAGGCGATGTACTTCCACCGCGGGGTCACGACGCCACGCGTGTACATGCACTCCAGCAGCAGCGAGCCACGCCCGGTGTCGGACTGGCCGAGGAAAACACCGGCGACGCTGACCCCGTCACGCCCTACATCGGACGCCGGCACCTGGGTGTCGGTCAGGTCCAGCAGCGTTGTCACCAGGTCGACGTTTGAGCACAGCGCGTCGGATCGTCGGCCGGGCTCGATCTTCGCGGGCCATTGGGCCACGAACGGGACCCGGGCACTCTCCGTGATCGTGTTCTTGCCCCGGCTCTGATGGTCGCTCGTGAAAATGACCAGCGTGTTCTCGGCCAACCCCTTCTCCTCGAGCTTGGCAAGGACCGCGCCGAGGCTGTCGTCGATCCACGTCCCCATCGAGTGGATCCGGGGGAGCCCAGCGTCCTCGACCCGGCGGAGCACGCCGGCCCGGCTCGGCTGGGCTGTCGGCGCGACATCGAGAATCCCGCCCGGTGTGACTCGGGGGTCGTCGTCCCACCAGAAGTGCGTCCCGCCACGGACCATTCGGTCGTAGTACTGGGCGTGCGGGATCGGGATCGACATGTACAGGTAGAAGGGCGTGCCGTCACCCTGCGCGTCCAGGAAGTTCAGGGCCCCCTGCGTGATCCAGTCGAGATTTTCACGCATGAGTTCGCGCGGAATCTTCATCTCGGGCACGTTGCCAGTGAAGATCGATTCGGCGAAGTCGAAGCCGTGTTGGTCGAAGGCTTCGCAGGTGGCTCGCTGAGCCGCCACGATGCGCTGGTTGTGCTCGGGGATGGAGGGGTCGAGCTGTTTGAGATCCTTGGTGTAGCCATCGATGCCGCCGCCGAGGTGCCACTTGCCCACGATGCCGGTGGTGTAGCCGTTGGCCCGCAGCGCCTTGGGCAGGTTGGACTCGCTGGGCAGCAGCGAGGTGCTCCAATCGACGCTCGCCGGCGAGCCGTCGGGATACCTTTGGCGGAAGGCTTGGCTACGGCTGGCGTACCGCCCGGTGAGAATTGAATAGCGGCTGGGCGTGCAGATCGGCGAGGTGATGTAGAACCGGTTGAGCACGAGGCCGTCGGCGGCCATCGCCTCGAGATTTGGCATCAGCATGCGCGGCGGGTCGAAGTAGTCGCCCTGCGGGACGTCGGCGTGGGGCGGCCGATCGTCGTCGTAGTACCCCTGCAGCTTCATCCCGGTGTGCGACGGGAATCGGCTGAGGTCGTAGATCGGGACCTCGTCGAAGTCGAGGTCGTCGACGAAGACGATCACGACGTTGGGTCGCTCGTCCGCGCAGCACGGATGAGCAAAAGACACAACCACTATGAGAGCCACCCAGAGACAAAACCAACAATAGGCAGCATTGGCCATGCCAATACTGTACCGCTGGGACCGTGGGGTTGGCTGACCTAGGTCGATCAGGCGCTGAACGACGAGCCGCAACCGCAGCTGCTGGTCGCGTTGGGGTTGTTGAAGACGAACCCTCGGCCCATAACCTCGTCCTTGAAATCGATCGAGGTGCCCTGCAGGTAGAGCAGGGACTTGGGGTCGCAGATGATCTGGACGCCGTGCTGCTCGTACTGCTCGTCGGTGTCGCGCTGCTGCTCGGTGAGGTCTAGCAGGTAGCTGAAGCCCGAGCAGCCGCCGCCCTTGACGCCGACGCGGAGGCGGACCTTGGCGGGGTCGAGCTCCTCGCGGTCGATGATCGTCTTGATCTCGCGGGCGGCGGTCTCCGACAGCAGGATGCCGGCGGCTTGGGTCTCGGGGGCGGTCATGGTGTCGGTCGGGGACATAAATGGGGGCTCCGGGGTGGGGACGGCTCGACATCCTGTCAAGAGCCGCTTCGGGGGCTGAACTAACATAGGCCATCGGAGATTCCGAGGCCAGAGTTCCAGCGAAATCGCGCCTCGCCGCCGCATCCCGGGCTACAGTCGGTCAAAACGGCCACGCCGCCTTGCCTGGCGATTAGAATCGTTCTAACCTTATGCGTCGGCGATTCCACCATCGCCAACCCCTAAACCGCTATCTGGGCCCCGCCAATGACGACCACCGCCGAAGTCGCCGCTCTGACCGAAGCCCGCCGGAACTACGCCGAGGGCTGGGAGACGGACATCGAGCAGGAGTTCGCCCCACCCGGGCTGAACGAGGACACCGTCCGGTTTATCTCGGCGAAGAAGAACGAGCCGGCCTGGCTGCTCGATTGGCGGCTTAAGGCCCTCAAGCACTTCCAGGACAAGCACGACGACCCCCAGTGGGTCTTCCTGCCCTACGGCTACCCGCCGATCGACTACCAGGCGATCAGCTACTACGCCGCCCCCAAGCAGAACCCCCAGTCGCTCGACGAGATCGACCCCAAGATCCTCGAGACCTATGACAAGCTCGGCATCCCCCTCGAGGAGCAGAAGGTGCTGCTCGGCGTCGCCGACGCCGCGTCGTCCGTCGCCGAGGCCCGGGCCAGCAAGTCCGAGGCGACCAAGGCGTCCACCAGCCACGCCGCCGGCAACGCCGATCTGCCCGGCAGCAGCAAGCCCGTCGCCGTCGACGCCGTGTTCGACTCGGTCTCGGTCAAGACCACCTTCCAGAAAGAGCTCGAAGAGGCCGGCGTGATCTTCTGCTCGATCTCCGAGGCCGTGCAGAACCACCCCGAGCTGGTGCAGAAGTACCTCGGCTCGGTCGTGCCGTACTCGGACAACGTCTTCGCCACCCTCAACTCGGCCGTGTTCTCCGACGGCTCGTTCGTCTACATCCCAGAGGGCTGCGACTGCCCGATGGAGCTGTCGACCTACTTCCGCATCAACGCCCGCAACACCGGCCAGTTCGAGCGGACGCTCATCATCGCCGACAAGGGCGCCAAGGTCAGCTACCTCGAGGGCTGCACCGCCCCGATGCGCGACGAGAATCAGCTGCACGCCGCGGTCGTCGAGCTCGTCGCCCACGAAGACGCCGACATCAAGTACTCGACCATCCAGAACTGGTACCCCGGCGACGAGAACGGCAAGGGCGGCATCTACAACTTCGTCACCAAGCGTGGCATCGCCCACGACCGGGCCCACATCTCCTGGACCCAGGTCGAGACCGGCTCGTCCATCACCTGGAAGTACCCGTCGGTCATCCTCAAGGGCGACGACAGCAAGGGCGAGTTCTACTCGGTCGCGCTGACCACGCTCAAGCAGCAGGCCGACACCGGCACCAAGATGATCCACATCGGCAAGAACACCAAGTCGACGATCGTCTCCAAGGGCATCTCCGCCGGCCAGGGCCACAACACCTATCGCGGGCTGGTGCAGATGAACAAGGCCGCCGCCAACTCGCACAACTACACCCAGTGCGACTCGATCCTCATCGGCGACAAGTGCGGCGCCCACACCTTCCCGTACGTCGACGTCCGCAACACGACCTCGCGCACCGAGCACGAGGCCTCGACGACCAAGATCGCCGAGGACCAGGTCTTCTACTGCCAGGCCCGCGGCATCAGCGAGGAGGACGCAACGTCCCTGCTGGTCAACGGTTTCTGCAAGGAAGTGTTCTCCGAGCTGCCGATGGAGTTCGCGGTTGAAGCCAACAAGCTGCTGGCCGTGAGCCTGGAGGGCTCGGTGGGTTGATCGCCGACCGCAAGGAAGCACGATGAAGATCGCGACCGCTGGGACAGGCAAGATGGCCAAGGCCCTGGCCCGCCGATGGGCGGAGGCCGGGCACGCGGTGTGCCTCGGCTCGCGCGACGCCGACAAGGCCCGGTCGGCCGCCGACGAGATCGGCCACGGCGTGCTTGGCGCGACGAACGACGACGCCATGGCCGCCGCGGATGTGGCGTTCTGGACCATCCGCGGCGTTTACCCCACGCAGGTGCTGGACGACGTCTCGCCGCTGGCCGGCAAGCTCGTCCTCGACTGCAACAACAGCGTGATCCCCGAGGGCTTCGCGTTCGACCCCATCGAGACTTCGCTCGCCGAGTCGCTGCAGGCCGACGTGCCCGACGCCCGCGTCGTCAAGTTCGTCAACACGATCGCCGCCGAGGCGTTCAACCACCCGGCCGACCGCCTGCGGACGATGAACGTCACGTGCTACCTCGCCGGCGACGACCCCGACGCCCGCGAGCTCGCCGCAGACCTCGCCGAAGACGTCGGCCTGCAACCCCTTGATTGCGGGCCGCTCCGCCACGCCCGGCTCGTCGAGGGCCTGGGCGACTTCGTCCGCTGGGTCATGATCGGCCTCGATCACGGCCTGTACACCGCGATTTCCACCTTCCCGATCCCCGAGCCCGAGACCGCCGCATGACC
>JBCCZA010000095.1:0-12952 GCA_039188455.1 Planctomycetota bacterium | reverse complement strand
TCGCGATGGCGTGGCCACAGCGGCAGGCACCAGACACGCTCGCCGGTGGCTGCGGCCGCATCGGTCAGCGCGTCGGCGAGGGCGGGGGCGTTGCAGAACATCGCGGCGGTGTCGTCGCCGAGGGCGACGCGGGCCCCGCCGGTGAGCGTGGCGAGGTCGATCACGCGGGCCGGGTTGAGCGTCGCGGTGCCCCAGGCCAGGGCGTCGGCGAGAATCAGCCGGCCCTCGGCGTCGGTGTTGGTGACCTCGACGGTGACGCCGTTGGCCATCGTCAGGATGTCGTCGGGGCGGTAGCTGGAGTCAGCGACGAGGTTTTCGGCGGCGGGGACGAGGGCGACGACCCGTTTGGGGTGGCCAAGGCGAGCGACGGCCTCGGCGATGCCGATCGCGGCCATGCCGCCGCACTTGTCGTATTTCATGCCCTTGCCGCCGGTCGTCTTGAGGTTGTAGCCGCCGGAGTCGAAGGTGACGGCCTTGCCGACGACGAGCGTGGGCGGGTCGTTGGGGTCGACGCCGGGCGGGGTCCAGTCGAGCTGGATCAGCCGCGGCGAGGTGGAGCCGGCCTTGCCGACGGCGAGGAGGCCGCCCATGCCCAGACGCTCGAGCGCAGCCTCGTCGTGGATCGTGCAGCACAGCCCGACGGCCTCGGCCAGGCGTTCGCATTGCTCGGCAAGCGTGGCGGGGTTGATCAGGTTGGGCGGCAGGGCGGCGAGCGTGCGGGCGGTGAGCACGGATCGAGCCACGGTGGCGGCGCGTTGGGCGGCGGGTCGGTCGGCGTCGGGCAGGGCGATCGCCGCCGGGCGGGGACTGGTGGTCGGTGGATGGTTGGGCTTGGGTCGCCGCAGGCCGAACTTGAACCGGCTGAGCGAGACGCCGTCGACGATCGCGGCGACCACCGCCTCGCGCGGAAGATCTTGGGCGTAGGTCGGATCGACGTAGAAGGAGAGCACGGCGGCGGGCGTGGGAGCCAACGCCTTGGCGGCGGCGGCCGCGGCGAGGCGGATCGCATCCAGCCGGGTGGTGCGGGCCTCGGCTTGCCCGGCGGAGGCCGGCACGGTGGCGGGTCCCAGGCCGCTCACGGCCAGCCGGCGATCGCTCGCATCGGCGGGCGGGGCGAGGATGACCTGACCGGGCTTGCCCTGCCATTCCGCATACGCCAGCAAGCCTGCCCAAGGCTCAACGGCTGGTGCGGTCTTGGCTTGCCCTGGACCCGGTGCCCGAGCCAGCAGCACGGCAGGCGTGACCAAGGCCTCGTCGCTCAACTCGACTGGCGGCCCGAGCGTGGCGATGTCGAGGTCGGGGGGCAAGTGGAGCGGGGCGTCGGGCATGCGTCGTGGATCGGGCGTTGAGGTCGGCTGAGCGGGGTGGCGAGGTCGGCCGCGTTGACGATGAGATATCGCGGTGATAGCGTCCGCGGGCGGTGTCTTTGTCCCGTCCTGTGAGTCTAGTGCCCCGAGTCTTGACGGGCGTCTGGTTGATCGCCCTGGCGTGCTGGGCCACCGGTCTGGCCGCACCCGTTTCGGCCCAGCCCACCATCTCGCAAGACACGGCGACCGCCTCCGCGCCCCTCTCGCCGGGGCAATCGGAGCAGATCGATCAATTCGTGGTCTTCTGGCTCGGTGAGCTCGCCAACGCTCAGCTGACTGACGACGTCCGCCGAGCCCGCAACCAGATCGTCACGCAGGTCACGTTGCCGCAGACGTCCGAGGCGTTCCGCGACGCGTTCGCCGGCTCGTTCGTTAAGAACGCGGACCCGCTGCTCGTCAACGGCCCGCTGGTCGTGCGACTAAACACGATGATCGTCATGTCCCAGACGCGGCGGCTGGGCGTGCTCGATTTGGCCGGCCGGGTGCTGGTCGATGACGAGAACCCGGCCGTGCGGTACTGGGCGGCCAGGACGATCGAGCAGGTGGTCGTCGCGTTGCAGGCAGAGAATCAGCAGATCCCCAACGAGTTGCGGCGGGATCTGCTGCAAGCCCTGCAGGTCGCGGCAGCGGGCGAGAAAGCACCCACCACCCTGGCTCAGGTCTTTAGTGCCATGGCTTCGCTCGGGGCCATCAACGAGCTGATCCAGTCGCTCGACGGCCGGCTGGCCGCCCACGTCGACGATCCCAGCCTGCTGTTCCTACCCGAGCGGCGGGCGATGGAGCAGCTCTACATCGAACTCGTTCGACAGCTGGCCGCGCAGGGCCAAGTCGCCATGGAGCCCACGATCGTCGAGCTGTCACGCGTTGCGCTGCTGTATCTGACCGTGGCGTCTACCCAGCTGGCGGAAGCCGCGGAGATGGACGCCGACCTCGTCCAGGACAAGCGACGGATGGTCGAGCAGGCGGACCTGGTGCTTCGTTGGGCCGTCAACGAGCTGGGGCAAGCCGGCGTGCTGCCGCCGCCGATCGCCAACGCCGTGCGGATTCAGGACTGGGGCGCGATCGTCGGCCAACTGGGCTTCTGGCAACGCGAGCTGACGCTGTCCCCGTTCGACTTCCGCGAGGCTCAGCTCTCGCCTGGCGGCGAGGCCGAGTAACTCTCCCCAACTGTTTACCCCGTCGGTGGAGGCGGCGCATCCGGCGTGCCCGTCTCGATCGCCGCTTGCACCTGCCGCATCAGGTCCCCGTAGTCCATCTGCGCCAGCTGCAAGTCGCGCAGGGTCTTGCTGCGGACAACGGCTTTCTGCAGTTCTTCTGCCTTGCGCTTCTCGTCCACCTCGATCGGCTTGCCGTCGCGCTCCTTCTCGGCGATCGCCTGCAGGTGGCGGTTGAGGTCGGTCAACGCTCGCTGAGCGTCGAGGTCGTCGTCCAGGGCCTTGAGTGCCGTCTCGAGCCGCTTGGCGGCGTCGTGCTCGGCGATCATCTCGCCCAGGCGGCGGGCCTGGCTGACAATGGCGGGGGTGTCGGGCATCGGTGGGGTTCCGAGGGCTAGGACAGGTTTGGGGTGGGCGGCGATCCTCGGCTCGGCGGGGCGTTACAGTGTGCCCGCGTCCCGGTCCTCGGCCGCGTTCGATCATGGCAGCCTACCTCCAGCGACGCATCCTGCGGCACATCGCCGACCATCGCTACGCCCCGCGTTCGCTCGCGCAGCTCGCGACCGACCTCGGCGTGACCGACGACCAGCGCGAGGCCTTCGAGCAGGCCGTCAAACAGCTCGAGAGCGAAGGGCAGGTCCTCCTCGGCTCGGGTGCGCAGGTCACGCTCCCCCCGCCCGGCGACACGGTCATCGGCACCTTCCGCGGGTCGGACCGAGGCTTCGGGTTCCTCATCCCCGAGGAGCCGCTCGCCTACGGCGACGTGTTCATCCCCCCCCACGGCACCGGCCACGCGCTCTCCGGTGATCGCGTCAAGGTCCGCGTCCGCCGCGATCCCAAGCGCGCCAGCGCCCCCGGCCGCAGCCCCTACGTCGGCCGCGTCGTCGAGGTCATCAGCGCCTCCGAGAAACCCATCGTCGGCACGCTCATCCGCCACCGCGGCGGCTTCGCCGTCCAGCCCGACGGCCGAGCCCTGCCCGAGCCCGTCACCGTCCGAGACCCCGGCGCCAAGGACGCCAGGCCCGGCGACAAGGTCGCCGTCGAGCTCATCCGCGTCGAGGGCGAGCCGACCGAGGGGGTCATCACCGAGCGGCTGGGCGAGGCCGGCGAGCCCGACGTCGAGACGCTCGCGACCATCCGCAACTACGGTCTGGCCGAGGCCTTCCCCGACGCCGTCGTCCGCGAGGCCCGCGCCGCATCGCAGAAGATGAACGCCGCCAACGCCGAGTCCCGCACGGACCTGCGCGACGTGTTCACCGCCACGATCGACCCGCCCGACGCCCGCGACTTCGACGACGCCATCTCGATCGGCAAGCTCGACCCGGCCGAGCAGCCGGACCGCGCCTGCTGGGAACTGGGCGTGCACATCGCCGATGTCGCGCACTTCGTTCCCGTCGGCGGGCCGCTCGACGAGGAGGCCTACGCCCGGGGCAACTCGACGTACCTCCCGCGCAAGGTCGTGCCGATGCTGCCGGAGGTGTTGAGCAACGGCGTGTGCTCGTTGCAGGAGGGCGTCGACCGGTTCGCCAAGTCCGTGTTCATCCGCTTCGACGGCGGCGGCCACGTGCTCGACGCCCGCTTCCACCGCTCGATCATCCACTCCAACAAGCGGCTGACCTACCTCGAGGCCCAGGCCTTGATCGACGGCGAGCTCCGCGAGGCCATCAAGCACGCCAAGACCGAGCCCAAGTACCCTCGCGAGCTGACGCAGCGGCTGTCGTGGATGGACGAACTCGCCAAGACGATCCGCAAGCGTCGGCTCAAGGACGGGATGATCGTGCTCGGGCTGCCGGACGTGGAGCTGGTGTTCGACGACTCGGGTCGGGTGGTGGATGCCGAGCCGGAGGACGACGCGTTCACGCACACGCTGATCGAGATGTTCATGGTCGAGGCGAACGAGGCCGCCGCCCGGCTGTTCAACGACCTGAGCCTGCCGATGATCCGCCGCGTGCACCCCGACCCCGATGCGCTTTCGACCGATGAGCTGCGCGGTTTCGCCCGTGTCGCGGGCTACAACATCCCCTCGCACCCGACGCGGCACGAGCTGCAGCAGCTGCTGGACGCGGTTCGGGGCAAGCCTGCGCAGTACAGCGTGCACCTGGCTGTGCTGAAGACGCTGAGCAAAGCCGAGTACGCCCCCGCGCCGGTCGGGCACTTCGCCCTGGCGAGCAAGCACTACACGCACTTCACCAGCCCGATCCGTCGCTACCCCGACCTCATCGTTCACCGCGCGATCGACGCCTACGTCGAGGCCACACGCGGCGTCTCGGTGGGCGATAAGCCCAACCCCAAACGCGCGGCCAAGGCCCTGCGCAAGGACGACCGCTGCCCGAACGAGGATCGCCTGGTCGAGATGGGCCAGCACTGCTCGCGGACCGAGCGCAACAGCGAGCAGGCCGAGCGCGACCTGCGCAAGTTCTTGGTGATGCAACTGCTGGCCGAGCACCTCGGCGAGGACTTCGAGGGCACCGTGACGGGCGTCACCAACGCCGGCGTGTTCGTGCAGATCGACAAGTACGTCACGGACGGCTTCGTCGCCGCGGCCGACCTGCCGCCGACCGGCGACCGCTGGCGGCTGAACCCCAACACCGGCGCCCTGGTTGCCCAGCGGTCCGGTCGGGCCGTGACGATCGGGCACCGGTTCGTCGTGCGGATCGCGGCGGTCGACCTGCCGGCCCGACGCATGGAGCTGGTCGTCGTCGAGGCGATCGGGCAGGGCGGCCAGCGCAAGCCGATCGACACGCCCGACACCCCGCCGCGCCGCAAGAAGGGCGGCAAGAAGCCTGGCGGCAAGCAGGCCAAGGGGACGAAGAAGGCGCACCAGGCCACGCAAAAACTCAAGCCCCGCAAGGGTTCGAGCAAACCCGGCAAGAAGGGCGGCAAGAAGAAACGCCGACCGGACCGATGATCTCCGACTGCGTCACCCTCGCCGCGTGGTTGCACGACCTGAACCCGTACATGTTCCGTCTGCCCGGCGGGTGGGGGCCGAGGTGGTACGGGTTCGCTTATCTGCTGGGGTTCGTCGCCGGGTACCTGCTGGTTCGGCGGGTGGCGCAGGTCGGCGCGGGCGGGCTTCGGCCGGACCGGGTGATCGACTGGGCGACCTACGCTGGGGTCGGTCTGCTGGTTGGCGGGCGGCTGGGGTACTGCCTGTTCTACAAGCCCGAGTTGTTCATCGAGTTCACGCCGAGCCTGCCGTTCTGGGGCGTGCTGGCGGTGCATCAGGGCGGGATGGCGTCGCACGGCGGGATCATCGGGGCGATCGCGGGCTGCGTGATCTTCGCGTGGCGCAGCGGGATTCACCCACTCTTCGCCGTGGACCTCGTGGCGTTCGCCGGCGGGCCGGGCGTGTTCTTCGGGCGGGTCGCCAACTTCATCAACGGCGAGTTGTACGGCCGGCCGACCGAGGCGAGCTTCCCGCTGGCCGTGCGGTTTCCGCAGGAGGCCGGCGACTTCGAGCATCACCCCGAGGTGAGCGACGCGGTGGTGACGGCCATCTACCAAGCGAGGATCGCCGTGCCGCCGGAGGTGGAGGAATCGCTCGTCCTCTTCCATCAATGGGTGCTGGAGCGCGTTCAGGCCGGCGACTCGCTGGTGAAGGTCGCGATCGCTCCCCACCTGACGCCGCGGCACCCCAGCCAGCTCTACGCCGCGCTCAGCGAGGGCTTGATCGTGCTGCTCGCGATGCTGGTCGTGTGGTGGGTCCCGCGTCGGCCGGGCGTGGTCGCGGGCGCGTTCCTCGTTGTCTACGGGCTGATGCGGATTGCCAACGAGTTTTTCCGCATGCCCGATGCGTATCTCGAGCCGCAGTGGCTCGACCTGTCGCGGGGGCAGTGGCTGAGCGTGCCGATGGTGCTGATCGGTGCGGCGGTGCTGGCGTGGTGCGCGACACGGAAGACGGCCAAGGTCGGCGGGTGGCGACGCGGGCCGTGGTCGCCCGAGGCCACGCCGGCTAAACCCGCCGAGTCCAAGCCCGCCTAGCGTTGGTCGCCTGCCCCGATCCTCATCTTCCGAGAGACACCGCCATGCCCACCACGCTCACCTACCTCGGCCACGCCGGGTTCCTCATCGAGCACGACGGCCACACGCTGTGCATCGACCCCTTCCTCGACGGCAACGACCTCGCCACGCACGAGCACGCCCAGATCGACGCCGAGTTCGTCGCCTTCACCCACGGCCACGCCGACCACTTCAACGACGACGGCATGTCGATCGCCAAGCGCTGCGGCGCCACGGTCATCGCCCCCTACGAGCTGGCGATGTACTGCGGCTCCCAGGGCATCGCCAATCTCGAGCCGATCAACCCCGGCGGGGCGGTCGATCTGCCCATCGGCCGGCTGGTCGCGACGACCGCGAACCACAGCTCGTCCTACGAGGGCCAGTACATGGGCGCCTGCGTCGGCTACGTCCTGCACGCCGGCGAGCACCGCATCTTCCACATGGGCGACACGGCCCTGACCGCCGACTTCGACCTCGTCCGCCGGCTCGAGGAGCCGACGGTCTGCCTCGTGCCGATCGGCGACCGGTTGACGATGGGCGTGCGGGAGGCGACGGTGGCGATGGAGATGCTGCAGCCCAAAATCGCGGTCCCGATGCACTACGCCACGTTCCCGCTGCTCACCGGCGACCCGGCCGAGTTCACCCCGCCCGGCGTGAGCGTCAAGGCGATGTCGCCGGGCGACACGCTGGCACTGGATTGAGCCCCCGCCGGGTAAACTGACACTGGACCGATCGCATCCGCCTGCTCGGGAGAAACCCATGAAAAAGCTTGTCAAGCTCTTGCTCGCCTTGGTCGTCGTGGTCGTGCTGGTCGCCGTGCTCGCGGTGATCGGCGTGGTCTTCTACATCGACTCGATCGCCAAGGCCGCCATCCAGCGCGGCGGGACGTACGCCACCGGCGTGCCGACCACCGTCGACTCGGTGCACATCGGCCTGTTCACCGGCGAGCTGACGATGGAGAAGTTCGACATCGCCAATCCGTCGGGCTTCTCGCGGCCGAGCTTCTTCTCGATGGGCGACGCCGACGTGGCCGTGTCGGTTGGCTCGCTCTTCAGCGACATGGTCGAGGTGCCGTACATCCGCCTCGATGCCGTGGGCATGACGCTGCTGCGCAACGGCGACGGCGAGTTCAACTACCAGGTCATCCTCGACAACCTCGCCAAGCTGTCGACCAGCGATGGCTCCGGCGACGCCCCCCCGCCCGACGCCGAGGACCAGGGCGGCTCGACGCGCTACATCGTCAACGAGATCACCATCACGAACATCAACGCCGTCGCCGAGGCGCTGGGCCAAGAAGTCGAGGTCGTGATCCCCGAGATCAAGCTCACCGACGTCGGCTCGGACACCGAGAACGGCGTGCTGCTCAGCCAACTTCAGGGCGTGATCATCAAGGCGATCATGGAAGCGATCGTCAAGAAGGGCATCGAGATCCCCGACCTGCAGTCCGCCCTGGCCGGCGGCCTGGCCAAGGTGCCCGATATCACCGCGCTGGGCGACACGCAGATCGACGGCCTCACGCAGAAGGCCGACGAGCTAGTGAAGAGCCTCGGCGGCGACGAGAACACCCAGAAGATGGTCGAGGACGCCGGCGCCAAGCTCAAGGAAGCCACCGGCGACGCCGGCAAGAAGGCCGAGGACGCGCTCAAGGAAGCGACCCAGGGTCTGGGCGGGCTGCTCGGCGGCGGCGACAAGAAAGACGAAGACAAGGAATAGCCGCGGTGACGACGATCGATGTCCGGTCGTTTCAGGCGCTGCTCGGCCCAGGCGAGCCGATCGACGTGGTCGACGTGCGCACGCCGGCCGAGTTCCGCGAGGTGCACGTCGCGGCGGCGCGGTCGGTGCCGTTGGATGGGCTGTCGGCCGAGGCCGTACGGTCGGGCCGGCACGCCGACGCAACGGGGCCGACGTACCTTTTGTGCAAGGCCGGCGGCCGTGCGAAGCAGGCCGCCGAGAGGCTGAACGGTCAGGACGGCTCGCTGGAGACGGTCGTCGTCGAGGGCGGAACGGATGCGTGCGTCGCCGCCGGCTTAGATGTCGAGCGAGGCAAGGAGACGATGTCGCTCGAACGGCAGGTGCGTGTCGCGGCCGGGACGCTGGTGGCGGTCGGGGTCGCGTTGGGCGTGTTCGTCACGCCTTGGGCGTTGATTCTGCCGGCTTTCGTCGGCTGCGGGCTGGTCTTCGCGGGGATCACCAACACCTGCGGCATGGGCATGCTGCTGGCGAGGATGCCGTGGAATCGCTGAATGCCGCGAAGGCCCGACCGGTCGATCTGATCTAACAGAAGGGCCACGGGACAAAGAGCGGCCGCGAGCGATCAACCCGCGGCCGCTGGGGGTGTGTCTTAGCGAGGGGCTTTGAAGTCTTCGCGGCTAAAGCCGTTGTTGAACTGAATGTCGCTCATCTGCTCGTCGATCCACACGGCCTCGGGGGCGACGTCGCCGTCCCAGGACAAGGCCGGCGTGTAGCGGCGGGTGATGGGCAGCACGACATCGCCGAAGCGTTGGTGACTGACCTCCATCAGCACGGGGTCGGTGATCCCGAAGTCCACCACCGTGAACAGGAATCGATCGACGCGGTGTGTTTCGGGGTGGATGTAGAGCAGGTAGGTGTCGGACTGCAGGTCTTCGGGCGACTCGAAGCTGAGTTCGATGAGCTCATAGTCCACGCCGTTGACCTCGCGGGTGCCCTTGTATTCGTGAATGGTTCCGGGGTCACTCAGCTTCTGCATCATCGCGAACCAGTAAAAATTGGTTTTGCGAAGGAACTCGGCGACGCCCACCGCTTGAGGGTCGGTCACGGCTTGGCCGTCGAGGGTGGTCCAGGCGTTCTCGCCGTCCCAGCCCTGCACGGCCGGGCCTGCCTGGCCGGGGAAGACGAACTTGTTGTGGACGTCGTACCGGGCCCAGGACAGCTCGCCATCGAAGAGGTAACGCTCCGTCGAGATGTCTTCGGTGAAGGTGTTGTTGTCACGATAGATGTAGGTGTACTGCACGTCGCCCTTGGCTTGTAGGTCGGCGTACGTGCCAACGGCCGAAGCAACCTCGCTCATCAACTGCTTGGGTTTGGCATCGGATTTTTGGGCCTGAGCTTGGGTGAGCGAGCCGAGTGATGCGAACAGAAGGGCCGCGATTACTACCAGCCGCGTCGGTAACAGAGCGACCACGGGCTCCGCATGAAGTTGTGCTGACGTTTGGGTGGCTTCGTAAGACATGGTTGGGTCTCCTTGGGTTCTGTGAGGGTAGATCTAGATGGCTGCATGGCTCACGGCTAACTTGAGCCGTCACGTAAAGGCATTGCCTCGGAAGGCGTTAGACGCCGGCGGCTTGTTGCGGTGACCAGGCGAAAGGCTGGAACGGTCCGTCGACTGGCGTTTGCGTGAATTTGTTCGAGTAATTGGAGAGCACCTTGAGCGCCGTGCCGAGCACCACTTCGAGGATGTTCGCCTTGGTGTAGCCGGCGGATAAGAACGCGTCGATGTCTGACTCGCTCACGTCGCCGCGGGTTTCGAAGACGCGTTCGGTGAAGGTGCGGAGCGCCTCGAGCTTGGCGTCTTCGAGGGTCGCGCCCGACCGAAGCGCCGCGATCACATCGTCCGACACGCCCTGCGATTTCGACACGGCGGAGTGGGCCGCCATGCAGTAGGTGCAGTTGTTGAGGCGGTTGTTGGTCATCAGAACGACTTGTTTTTCGGTGGGCGCGAGGTCGCTCTTCTCGTAGATGCCCATGAGTGTGAAGTAGGCTTCGATCGCGGCCGGAGACTCGGCGAGCGTGGCCATGAGGTTGGGGAGCCTGCCGAACCTGGCCTCAACCTGGCCGATGATCGGCTTGCTGCCGGCGGGGGCGGACGCTTCGGTGTGAACGGTGAACGGGGGCATCAGGACGTTCCTTTGCGTTTTTCCGAGTGATTGCTGGGTGTACGCCGCCGTGCGCGGGCGGTCTCGGTGGGCGGAGCGTTCAATCGCTCGTTTGATCGTACGAAAATACTCGTACATTACGAACTATGAACGCCGGCCTCCGTAGACTTATTTCATGAGCGATCTCAGACACCCGAGAATCGAGGATGTCCGGCTGACCGACGTCTTCAAGGCGTTGAGCGACCCAATCCGATTGGAGATTGTTCGGGTTGCCGCTCAGCGCGATCAGCAGCCTTGCAACGTGTTCGCGACGTGGGTCCCCAAGTCCTCCGCCACTCATCACTGGCGCGTCCTTCGTGACGCCGGGATCATCCGGAGCACCAAGGTCGGCACGCAGCGGCTCAATTCGCTCCGCCGCCAGGAACTCGAGACCGCCTTCCCGGGGCTGCTTGACGCGGTCTTGACGTCGATCGACACCGAGAGATCGCGCGGCGACGACTAGTCAACGCCGATATGGGAATCTCGATACGCGGCGGCAATGCTTAGCTCTTGAGATCGCGTGTGCAGAACCTCGCGGCGCCGATCGCGAAGGCGGTCGCCGACACCGCGGCGATGACGCCCATGCTCACGACGATCTCGTGCCACGGCGGGTACTCGTGGTACGTCCTCACCCAGAAGCCGATGTGGTGGCTGATGAACCACTCCTGGATCGAGCGGAAGTAGGGCAGGTTCCGCAGGATCACGTCGGCGACGAACAGGCTCAGCGTCAGCACGGTCGCCGACACCGGCTTCATGGGGAAGCAGGAGAACATAAACGCCATGGCCGCGACCGTGAGTGTCCCGTACGCCAGGCAGATCATCGATCGCGCGTACCGCCAGAGTCCTTCCCAGGTGTCGTAGCTGGCGAACAGCCCCTCATCAGGCAGGAAGATGAACAGCTTGCCGAGCCCGCCGCGGTAGGCCGATGCGAAGATCAGCGCGACGACGCCGAGGAAGACGACCAGAGCGAAGGTGTACACGCACACGGCCGCGAACTTCACGCCCAGCAGCTCGAGCCGGCGGATCGGCCGCGAGAGGATCATCCGCATCGTGCCCTCCTCGACCTCCTTGGCGACGATGTCGCCGCCGACGAGCGCAACGTACAGGGCGCCGAGCAGGGTGAAGGTGAAGGCGATGATGACGATGGCGAGCGTCATGCCCATGTAGTGATCGTCGAAGCCGAGGGCGTTCTGCTCGAGGATGCGGCCGATCTCGCGCTTGGGCTTGGGCAGCTGCAGCAGGGCGAGGATCGCGATCTGCAGGGCGAAGAACGCGGCGAAGCCGATCCACGACCGCTTGCGGGCGACGAGCTTGCGCATCTCGTGGGCGAAGAGCCGGGCGATCACGCGGCGGCCTCGGCGGGGCGCTCGTGAGCCGACTCGCGGAGCGAGAGGTAGAGGTCCTCCAGCTGCGGACGGAGCAGGCCGATGCGGGCGACCGAGAACTCGGCCGCGATCAGCCGGGCGTTCAACTCCGAGACGGTCGCGTCCTCGGCGAGCCGCCAGCGGTGCGTGGCCGCGTCCCGCGATGTCGGCGCCGGGCCGACGACCAACGCCAGGTCGATCGCGCAACGCAGGGCGTCGTCGTGCCGATCGACCTCGATCTCGACGATCCCCCGCGACGTCGGCGTGTCGCGCCAGTTCCCGTCGAACACCTTGCAGCCGTGGTCCATGACGACCACGCGGTCGCAGAGCTGCTCGACCTCGCCGAGCAGGTGCGAGGCAAACACGACGGTCAGCCCGTCGGCGGCGTGCAGCTCGCGGACGAGTTGGCGGATCTCGACGATGCCCGCCGGGTCGAGCCCGTCGCTGGGCTCGTCGAGGATGAGCAGCTCGGGCTCGGGCAGGAGCGCCTGGGCGAGGGCGAGGCGCTGACGCATGCCGTGCGAATAGGCGGCCACGCGGTCGTGGATGCGATCCGTCATGCCGACGCGGTCGACCACGGCGGCGATGCGGTCGTCATCGAGCGGGCCGGACATGGCGGCGAGGGCGGTGAGGTTCTGCATGCCGGTGAGGTAGCCGTAGAAGCAGGGCGTCTCGAAGATCGCGCCGACGCGTTGCAGGGCCCGGCGGCGGTCGGTGGCGGGGTCGTGCCCGAGCACCTCGATGCGGCCGGCGTCGGCGAACACCTGGCCGAGCACGCAGCCGAGCGTGGTCGACTTGCCGGCTCCGTTGTGCCCGAGCAGGCCGACGATCTCGCCGCGCTGGATGGTGAGGTCCAGCGGGTGCACGGCGTCCCGCTTGCCGAATCGCTTGCGCAGCCCGCGGATCGATAGCGCGGGCGTGGCGCTATTTGGGGTCGCCATCAATCGAGCTCCGGCGAGTCGTCGAGGATGCTGAAGATCAGCGCGCGCTCGGCGTGGCCGTCGGCGTAGAGGACGACGATCTTGTCCTTGAGCTCCGGGTGGAAACCCTCCTTGTCGCTGACGATCGGGACGCGCGACGGCGCGTCGCCGCCGACGATCGAGAAGATCTGGTCGATGCGCTGGCCGTTGACGGTGAAGTTCCAGAAGTAGCTCGAGCCGGTGTCCTCGTAGAGC
>JBCCZA010000094.1:0-13032 GCA_039188455.1 Planctomycetota bacterium | reverse complement strand
GGCCCACGTGAGCTTGTCGACCTCTTCGTCGATGGAGGAGGCGACGGGGGAGGCGCCCATGTTGGCGTTGATCTTGGTCTTGCTCGCGCGGCCGATGCACAGGGGGTCGAGCTGGTGGCCGAGGTGTTGCTTGTTGGCGGGGATGACCATGCGGCCGGCGGCGACCTCGTCGCGGACTTGCTCCGGCGTGAGGTGGGGCTCGCGCTCGGCGACGCGTTGCATCTGCGGGGTGATGGTGCCGAGGCGGGCGCGCTCGAGTTGCGTCGAGGGGTCGACGTCGCGGGGGTGGGTGACCCATCGGGTGGAGCCATCGGACTGGGTGAACGTGGCGACGGCGTGGCCGTTCTGGGCGGGGACGTCTTGGGGGGTTTCGGCGACGCCGGTCGCCCAACCGTCGGGGAGGAAGTCCCACGCGGTCTTGGTCGGCAGCGGCGGCATGCCGGGGGTGTCGGGGGAGGAGTAGGTGGCGGCGCCGGCGGGGCCGGGGAGGACGCGGGGGCGGTTGGCGAACGAGCCGGGGGTGGTGGCGGTGGGCGTGGAGCCGGGGTTGTGGCCGAGGGCGGGGTACGACCAGGGCTGCGGGTTGGCTTGACCCGCGGCTTCGCTTCGCTCGGTCGCGGCTTGGTGGGTGGTGGTCATGTCGCTTGCCAATCGGTTGGCGGCGTGGGGCAAGCGGATGACGACGTGTCGGATCGCTTCCCTACGCCGGTGTGAGCCGGATCAGGTTCGACGGGTGCGTCTCAGCTCGCCGATCCCGCGGGGGAAGGCGAACGCCCCGAGCGTGCCGCCACCTTAAGTCACGCGTCGCGCAACGTAAACTCCCCGCCGACGTCATTTCTGTTGCTGTCTGTCGCATCGCACGCCGGGCCTCACCCATGTCGACCTACACCGCGACCGAACCGCTAACGCCCACGGCGCCGTCCGAGCGGATCGTGGCGCTCGACGTGGCACGCGGGGTGGCGTTGCTGGGCATCTTCCTGGTGAACGTCCACCTGATGGGCGACGCGATCGGGGCGTTGATCCTGGAGATGACGGGGGTCGACGCCGAGGGCCGACCGCTGCCGATGGCCGACCGGCTGACGATGACGGCGGTGATGGTGTTCTGCGCGGGCAAGTTCTACCCGCTGTTCTCGATGCTGTTCGGGATGGGGATGGTGCTCTCGTACGACCGGCTGACGGCGTCGGGGCACTGGTTCGCCCAGGCGTATCTGCGTCGGCTGGGGCTGCTGCTCGTGATCGGGCTGTTCCACGCTTGGGTGCTGTGGTACGGCGACATCCTGGTGTACTACGCGGTGTGCGGGGCGGCCCTGCTGATCGCGGCGAAGTGGCAGGCGCGGACGCTGCTGATCGTGGGGGCGAGCGTGTTCGTGTTCGGCGCGGGACTGGTGATGAGCGTGACGTGGCTGCTGGAGTGGGTGTCGCAGTCGATGTCGGCGATACCGCCGCCGGCGACCGGGCCGGGCCCGCTGGCGAACTCGGGGTCGCTGTTCCTGCAGGCGCTCGACGCGTTAGGGACGGGGCAGGCGACAGACGTGGACTCGCCGGTGTACATCGCGCTGGAGCGCGAGGCGAACGCGGCCGGGCCTTGGTACGACGCGCTCGGGTTTCGGCTGTGGAACTGGAGTTTCGGGTTGGTGTCGTCGCTGCTGGGGCTGGGGTGGCAGGTGATCGGGTTGTTCCTAGTGGGCGCGGGGCTGATGCGGGCGGAGGTGCTGCTGCCGGAGCATCGGGCGGTGCGGCGTCGGTTGATGGTGGTGTGCTTGGTGCTGGGGTTGGCTTTGGCGGTGTTGGTGGAGGGGTTGCGGGCGGTGCTGGGTGGGCCGTGGGAGATGACGCTGTCGTACACGGGTCAGTCGAGCGTGGGGGCGGTGCTGTCGCTGGGGTACTTGCTGGCGTTGGCGGAGGTGTGCGAGCGTGGGTGGCTGCGGCCGGTGCTGGTGGGGCTGGCGGCAACGGGGCGGATGGCGCTGACCAACTACCTGATGCAGTCGGTGATCGCGTCGGTGGTGTTCGCGTGGTGGGGGCTGGGGCTGTTCGGCACGTTCTCGGCGGCGGAGCGGGTGGGGCTGGTGCTGGCGGTGTTCGCGGGGCAGGTGCTGTTCAGCGTGGGATGGCTGTCGATCTATCGGATGGGGCCGATGGAATGGGTGTGGCGGACGGCGACGTACTGGCAAGTGCAGCCGATCCACCGGGCGTCGGCACCACCGTGCGGGTGAAGGGTGGGCGGCGGCTAGGCTGAGCGGATGGATGAGGTGCTGTCGGTGACGCCGAGCGTGCGCGACCCGAATCGGCTGACGATTCGGGTGGGACAAGCGGGGCGGGCGGGCAAGTCGGTGGGGACGATGTCGGCGCGACTGGTGACGGGGTTGGGCCTGGCGGTGGGGGACGCGTGGACGGAGGCGTTGGCGGCGCGGGTGGGGGAGGCGCTGGAGATCGATAAGGCGATGCGCGACGGCATGAGCCGACTGAACCGCCGCGCGATGAGTCGGCGGGACCTCGACCGCAAGCTCCGCGAGAAGGGGCACTCAGCCGAGGCAAGGCGGGCGGCGCTCGACCGGCTGACCGAGCTGGGCGTGATCGACGACGCGGCGTACGGCGCCGCGCTGGCCGAGGAGACCGTCCGCCGCAAGGGCGCGGGGCCGCGGCTGGTCGAGCAGAAGCTTCGGGCCAAGGGGTTGGACGGCGGGGACGCGCGTCGGCTGGCGGACGAGGCGACGGGCGACGCCGAGGCGCAGCGGGCCGCGGCGACGGCGGCGGCGGAGAAGAAGCTGCGCTCGATGGGCGGGCTGGACGCGGCCACGCGCCGACGCCGGCTCTACGGGCTGCTCGGCCGGCGGGGGTACACGCCCGACGTCATCGCCGACGTCATGGACGCGATGGCCGACCGGCTCAGCGACGACGCGGGCGACCCGGCCTGATGGGTATGCTGACGTGATGAATCGTCGAGCCTTGGGCATTGTGTGCGGAGGGGCCTTCGCGGTCGCGTCGGTCGGCTGCGTCGAGCGGACGATCACCGTGACCAGCGAGCCGGCCGGGGCGCTGGTGCACCTCAACGACGAGCCCGTCGGCCGCACGCCCGTCCGCGTGCCGTTCACGTTCTACGGCGTGTACGACGTCCGGTTGGACCTGGACGGCTACGAGCCGCTGTGGGTCGAGCAGAAGGCCCAGGCCCCGTGGTGGGAGAACCCCGGGCCCGACCTGGTCGGCGAGCTGATCCCGGGCAACGAGGTCGGCCTGGCCTGGCACTACGAGCTGACGCCGCAGACCCCGGCCGACGACGTCGACCCCGACGCCCTGGTCGAGCGGGCCGAGCAGATGGCCACCACCCTGCGCGGCGAAGACGACGCCCAAGGCGATGCGCCAAACGCCCCCACTAACGATGAGTGACGGCGAGCTGCCGATCGAAGGCGGCCGCGTGCTGCGCCCGGTGCACCTGGACCTGGATCGTGAACGCGCGCTCACCGTGCAATGGTCGGACGGCAGAGTGTCGATCTACCCGGTGCGTTACCTAAGGAAGATGTCTCCCTCGGCCGAGGCCCGCCAGCTGCGCGAGGAACTGGCCAAGAACCCGCTGACGGTGCTGCCGTCATCGGACGGCGGGGACGGAGGCCAACCGCTGCGTGCCGAATCCGTCGAGTTGGTAGGTCATTACGCGGTTAGAATTCGGTTCACGGATGGCCACGACACCGGCATCTATTCGTGGGCGTATCTGCGCGAGATCGACCCGAATCGGCCTGAAAACCTGCCAGATAGCGGGTTGAAGACGTCAGAGTGACAAACTCATGCATCGCGGCCGTGTCCGGTAACGACAGGCGGCGATGTGGACAAACTCGGACCCGGGTTGCAACGCGTGGATGAATCTGCAACCGTCCGCGCATCGACAGCGGCTGATGTGGCTGCACGACGAATAAGTCGTGCTTTTCGGGGTCGCTGGCGGGTTCCTTGTTAGCTCGATGATCGTGTGGTTGGCAGTCCGAGACGGCTTATAGGTCTGGAAATGCGCAAGCATTGTGAAGGATCGTGTCGAAGGCGGCCGAAGAGGGAGTTGAGAGTCAATACCGCGTCAGTGGGTTCCATGACAATCGATTAATCGCCCCCCACCGTCCCCGGTCCAGAGAGGTCGAACGTCGGCTTCGTCCAGGGTGATGGTGCTAGTTTCAGGTTGATCCAGAGGAGACAACCCATGTTTGAGAGCACGAAGAAGTTGTGGGCCTCGGGCTCGCTGCTGGCCGCAGCGGTGCTCGCGATGCCGGCAACGGCATCTGAGGCCGGCCTCCGCGCGGAGGTCGAGCAGCTGCGGGCCGAGATGGCTCAGCTGCGAGCCGAGCAAGGCGAGACGTGGCTCAACGAGCGTCGCGCCGAAGAAGTCAAGGGCCTGATCCGCGACGTGCTCGCGGACGCCGACACCCGGTCGACCCTGCTGCAGGACGGCGTGCTCGCCGGCCACGACGGCAAGTTCTTTGTCGCCTCGGCCGACGGCAACTACCGCCTGAACTTTACCGGCCAGTTCCAGTTCCGCTACATCCTGAACATCAACGGTTCGGACGCGTCGAACAGCGACGGCAGCGACGCCAGCGGCACGGTGACCAACTCCGGCGCCGGCTTCCAGCTCCGCCGCATGAAGCTCGGCTTCACCGGCCACGCCATCAAGCCCGAGCTGACCTTTAAGTTCGTGCTCAGCGGCAGCCGCAGCTCCGGCGACGCCGGCTATGAGGACGCCTGGGTCGCTTACGACCTCGACGAGTTCCTCGACGGTCTCAAGGTCAAGATCGGCAACCAGAAGCTGCCGTTCCTCAAGCAGGAGTTGATCAGCTCCAGCCGCCAGACCGCCGTCGACCGTGCCTCGGTCACCGAGTTCTTCACCCTCAACCGTCAGCTGGGCGTGAACCTCGAGTACAAGACCGACTCTTGGATGGTCAACGTCCAGACCGGCAACGGCGCCAACAACGGCATCTCGGACTTCAACGACGCCGGCGGCGACTACAACATCGCCGTCCGCGGTGACTTCAACGTCTTCGGCAACGACTGGAAGGACGGCCGGGACAACGTGGCCTGGTCCGGCAAGGACACCGCGCTGTTCCTGGGTGTCGCCGGGTTCTATCAGGACGGCTCTCGCACGGGCGACAGCTTCACGTTCGGCGACGAGTACCTCGCCTTCACCGCTGACGCGCTGTTCAAGACCGGCCCGTTCAGCATCCTGACGACCTTCACCAAGGGCCTCATCCACGCCGCGTCGGAGGACGACGAGACCCCCTGGGGTGTCCTGGCCGAGGCCGGCTACATGGTCATCCCCGACACCTTCCAGCCGTATCTGCGGTACGAGGCGTTTGACATGCCCTCCGGCGGCGTCGCCACCAACCACCTCGTGACCGGCGGCTTCAACTGGTTCTTCAAGAAGCACAGCCTGAAGTTCACCGCCGATGCGGTATGGGTTGTCCACGGTGAAGACAGCAACGACATCGATCCCTTCGGCTCGAACCCGTACTCGGACAGCCTGGGCTTCGACGGCATCTCGGGTGACGGCCAGGTCGTCCTCCGCACGCAGCTCCAGCTGCTGTACTGAGCCGACAACGACATCCTGAATCGCCAACCGGGCCCCGCGGGGCCCGGTTTTTTTTCGCGCCGGCTCGCGGCCCATGCCTGCGATGTTGCTCACGATTCTCATATCATGCTCACACGCCGCCGGTACGCTCCCACGACCTGACGAGGAGCCCTCATGCGAACGATGACGATGCCCGGAGCCGCCGCCCAAGCCTTCACCCACGACCCCAGCAGCCGCGGGGCGTCCGTCCTCGTGGTCGAGGACGAGCAGGACCTGCTCGACCTGCTGCACTTCAACCTGGCCCGAGAGGGCTTTAGCGTGCAGACCGCCGCGACGGGCGAGGAGGCCCTGCGGGCGGTCCGCGAGGACGTGCCGCAGCTGATGCTGCTGGACCTGATGCTGCCGGGGATCGACGGGCTGGAGGTCTGCCGGGCGATCAAGACCAACGAGCAGACCGCGTCGCTGCCGGTGATCATGCTCACGGCCCGGGGCGAGGAGGCCGACATCGTCCAGGGCCTGGAACTCGGCGCCGACGACTACATCACCAAGCCGTTCAGCCCGCGCGTGCTCATGGCCAGGGTCCGTGCCGTGCTGCGTCGCGCCGAGCAGGACGCCCAGGAAGACGACTCGCGCCGCGTCCAGCTCGGCGGCATCCTGATCGACCCCGATCGCCACCGCGTGCAGGTCGAGGACGAGGAGGTCGAGCTGACGGCCACCGAGTTCAAGCTGCTCGCGCTGATGATGAGCCGGCCCGGCCGCGTCTTCACCCGCCAGCAGATCATCGAGTCGATCCACGACGGGTTCGCCGCCGTGACCGACCGATCCGTCGACGTGCAGGTCGTGGCCCTGCGGCGCAAGCTGCTGCACCGCGGCAAGAACATCGAGACGGTCCGCGGGGTGGGTTACCGGTTCCGGGATTGACCTCGAGCCCGGCGCGGCCCGGCCGTGCTCGGGCGACTCGGATTGATTGCATATGTGGCCAGACCCGACGGTGAGCGTGCTGATCGCCGTGACGCTGATCGCGTTGCTGGTCGCGGTGGCGGCGGCGGCGCAGTCGCGGACGCGCCGGTCGATCCGTCGGCTGCAGGACATCTCGGCCAAGCTCGCCCGAGGCGACCTCTCGCAGCGCGTGCCCGAGCGCGGGCCTCGCCCGGCCAGGGGCCTGGCGCGCATGCTCAACCAGATGGCCCGCCAGCTGCAGGACCGTCTGTCGGCCGTCGTCCGCCAGCGCAACGAGCTGGGGGCGGTGCTCTCCTCGATGGTCGAGGGCGTCGTCGCGATCGACAACGACGAGCGGATCATGAGCCTCAACGCCGCCGCCGCCGCGATGCTCCGGCTCGACCCCGCCCAGTGCATCGGCCGCTCGATCCAGGAGGTCATCCGCAACACCGCCCTGCAGCGGTTCGTCGCCGAGACGCTGACCGACAACCACGCCGTGCAGGGCGAGCTCACGCTGCGCAGCCACCGCGACGGCGACCCCGCGGGCGGATCGATCCGTCACGTGCAGGCCCAGTCGGCGCTGCTGCGCGACGAGACGGGCGAGCGCCAGGGCGCGGTGCTCGTGCTGCACGACGTGACGCAGGTCCGCAAGCTCGAGTCGGTCCGCAAGGACTTCGTCGCCAACGTCTCGCACGAGGTCAAGACCCCGGTCGCCGCGATCAAGGCCGCCATCGAGACGCTCATCGAGTCCCCCGACGTCGACGACGAGAACCGCCAGCGGTTCATGAAGATGATCGCCCGCCAAGCAAACCGGCTGGACGCGATCGTCGAGGACCTGCTGAGCCTGGCCCGGCTGGAGCAGGAGCAGGGCAGCCTCCAGGCCGAGCTCGAGCCCGCGGCCGTCGAGCCGCTCATCCGAGCCTCGGTCGAGACCTGCGCCCCGCGTGCCACCGAGAAACCCACGACCGTCGTCGTGCGTTGCGAGCCGGGCCTGCGGGCGATGATCAACCCGATGCTCCTGGAGCAGGCGTTGGTCAACCTGATCGACAACGCCATCAAGTACAGCCCGGCCCACACGACGGTGGAGGTCACCGCCGAGCGCCAGGGCGACGAGGCGGTGATCGCCGTGGCAGACCAAGGCCGGGGGATCGAAGCCGAGCACCTGCCGCGGGTCTTCGAGCGGTTCTACCGAACGGACCGATCGCGATCGCGGGAGATGGGCGGCACGGGCCTGGGGCTGTCGATCGTCAAGCACGTCGCCGAGGCGCACGGCGGGCAGGTCGGCGTCGAGTCCGTCCCGGGCGAGGGCTCGGTGTTCCGCCTGCGTCTGCGCCTCGCGTCGGGCGACACGCTCGACGAACCCCAACACAACGACGACACGAGCGAACGCTCGGTCCCTAAGCTGGCGGGCTAACCCGCGCCGGCTGAGACCCCGACCCGATGAACCACCTGCAACGACAGATCGAGAAGCTGACCCGCATGCTCGTGCCGCTGGGCGCGCGTGTCGAGGAGTCGATGTACGACGCGGTCAAGGCGATCCGCACCCGCGACCCCGACCTCGCGCGGCGGGTCATCGACAACGATCGACGGATCGACGAGCTGGAGGTCGAGCTCGAGGAGGAGTGCCTGCACACCCTCGCGCTGCACCAGCCGGTGGCGTACGACCTGCGCTTCGTCGTGGCCGTGCTGAAGATCAACAACAACCTCGAGCGGATCGGCGACCTGGCGGCCAACATCGCCGAGCAGGCCATCCGCCTGTCCGCAGAACCCGAGGTCTCTCCCCTGCCGTTCAACCTGGCCCACATGTGCGACGTCGCGGCGCGGATGCTCAACGGGGCGCTCGACGCCCTGGTCGAGGTCGACCCCGACCGCGCTCGCGAGGTGCGCCGGCTGGACGACGAGGTCGACGACATCCACTCGGACATGTATCAGCGCGTCTCCGAGGCGATCGTGGCCCGGCCGGACCAGACCGACGCCCTGCTGGTGCTCACCACCGTCTCGCGGCACGTCGAGCGCATCGCCGACCACGCGGTGAACATCGCCAAGGACGTGATCTACATGGCCGAGGGCGAGATCGTCCGGCACTCGCGGGCCCGCCGCGAGCTGGCCGACGAGGCCAGGCGAGCCGAGCCCGATCCGCCGATCCGGCTGGCGGGCTCGTAGCACGCGGCTACCCTGAAACGATGGAGTTGATCCTCTTCCGGCACGGGATCGCCGAGGACGCGTCGCCGCAGCAGGACGATGCGGATCGGCGGCTGACACCGCGCGGCGTCGAGCGGACTCGGCTGGCGTGCGTGGGGTTGGCGCGGGTCTGCGATCGGCCGCAGGCGGTGATCTCGTCGAGCAAGACGCGGGCGCGGCAGACGGCCGAGATGCTCGGGCAGGTGTTCGATCGCGAGCCGGAAGTCTGGCCGGCGCTGGCGGGCGAACAGGTCGAGCCGGTGCTCGAGCGGCTGCGCGAGCGCGAGGCGGGGGTGCTGCTGATGGTGGGTCACGAACCGATGCTCAGCGAGCTGGTCACGCGGCTGTGCACGCCCGGCGCGTCGGCGACGCCGGGCGGGGCGATCGAGATGAAAAAGGCGGGCGCCGCGTGCCTGGAGGCGGGCCTGGGGCGGAACGAGCCGCGGACGGCCGGCCGGCTGCGGTGGCTGCTGCCGCCGCGGGTGTTGCGGACGCTGGGGGAAGCGCCATCATGACCGGCGTGAGCGACATAACCAAGCAAGGGCGGCGTCCGAGTTGGGGCCGAGGGATGATGAGGGCGGCGGATCGCGTGGCCAGCTGGGGCGTCGTCGCCGTGGTCATGGGGTATCGGGCGACGCTGGGCCCGGTGATGGGCGGGCAGTGCCGGTTCCACCCGACCTGCAGCCAGTACATGCTGGACGCCGTGGCGCGATACGGGGCGTGGCGAGGCGTCTGGCTGGGCCTGCGGCGGATCGCCCGGTGCCATCCCTGGTCAGCGGGCGGGCACGACCCCGCTTAGACGCGGTGAACGCGGTTTTAGTCGGCACCCGAGGGTTTTTCCGGGGTACTTGGGGAGTTCCTGCGTTCATGCTATTTTGGTTGGGTGAAGGAACGTTTCTGTCCGCGGAGCGGGCCGCGGAAGGGCATAGGCGTCTTGCCCGTCGTTACAGACGCCAACTTCAAGCCCAAGAGGGCGCCCGATCTTCTCATTTCTTCATTCATGATCGGGTAGGCATGCAGGGGGCCAGGCAGCAAGGCGCACGAGCCGTCAGGGGATCGCATTCCCGCGAGATTGGCGATGGCCGTCGCATGGTTGTCTTTCTTTGGCTCCCTCCAATCAGGAGTGCGCGATGCCGTTACAGGGGCAAGTCAAGTGGTTCGATGCGAAGAAGGGATTCGGGTTCATCCTCGGCCCCGAGGGGCGCGATGTGTTCGTTCACTACAGCCAGATCCAGGGCGACGGGTTCAAGTCGCTGCGTGACGGCGAGACCGTCGCCTACGAGCTCAGCGAGGGCGACAAGGGCCTGCACGCCGTGACGGTCAACCGCGTCGACGACGCACCGGCCGACGAGTGAGCGGCGACATCGAGTCGGCTCGCCGGGCGGAAGCGCCGCGGGCGATCTAAGCTGCTGCGATGAGCGGCTGGCTGACGTTCTGGGTCGGCCTGTCGGTCGGCGCGTTGATCGCCGTCCCGGCGGCGTGGCTGTGGGGCAGGCGGATCGAGCGCCGCGTCCGCGACGCCGAGTCGCGCGCCCGCTCGGCCGAACGCCTCGCTGAGATCGGCACCATGACCTCGGGCCTCGCGCACGAGATCAAGAACCCGCTCTCGACCCTCGGCCTCAACGCCCAGCTGCTCGAGGAAGACCTCGACGCCATCGCCGAGACGATCGACGACCCCGACGCCCTCGACCGCGTCGGCCGCGCCAAGCGCCGGTTCAAGACCCTCGGCCGCGAGGCCAACCGCCTCCGCGACATCCTCGAGGACTTCCTACGCTTCGCCGGCCGCGTCCGGCTCAACCTGCACCCCACCGACGCCCACCGGCTGATCGAGGAGCTCGTCGATTTCTTCGAGCCCCAGGCCGCGGCCGACGGCGTCACCCTCCGCACCCAGCTCGACGCCAGGCCCGCCACCCTGCCCGCCGACGGCCAGCTGCTCAAGCAGGCCCTGCTCAACCTGCTCATCAACGCCGTCCAGGCCATGGCCGAGGCCCGCGACAAGGGCACGCCCCACGGCGGGGCCGACCTCCTGATGATCCGCACCGACCGCCGCAAACACCTCGGCCGCGAGGTCTTCACCATCCACGTCATCGACACCGGCCCCGGCATGCCCGACGATGTCCAGAAACGCGTCTTCGAGCCCTACTTCTCCACCAAGTCCGGCGGCACCGGCCTGGGCCTGCCCACCACCCGACGCATCGTCGAAGAGCACGGCGGCGCCATCACCGTCCACGCCGACCCCGGCCACGGCACCGATTTCACGATCACGCTACCGACCGATGAGCACGCCGCGTCGACACCGACGACCGTTTAGCCGGCGAGATTTCTCGCCGATTGAGCGCTCGATAGTCGGTGACGCCACCGGCGAGAAATCTCGCCGGCTAAACGCCATCGTTCACGTCTTCACCGACGACAGTAACCACGCCGACATCGGCAGCAGGATCAGCACCGGCAGCCACGCCCCCGCGATCGGGTTGAGCACCTCGCCGCCGCCCTGCAGCGCCACGATCCCCCCGGCCCACGCCCCGAGGCACACCCCGGCGCACTTGATCGACTGCATCAGCGGGTTGATCGGCCCGCGCGCCAGGAAGAACGGCAGGCCCATCACCAGCACCAGCACGTTCAGCACCACCAGGCTGAACCGCGACCACACGATCCGCACCAGCCGCTGCGCCTGCACCGCGCCCACGGCTGGGTCGGCGGCGATCTCCTGCAGCGTCGTGATCGGCAGGAAGAACGGGTAGGCCGTCGCCTGGCGGATGCGCAGGACCGTCGGCGTCAGGCTCGTGGGATAGAGCATCGATGCCGCGGGCGGAGGCGGCTGACCAATCGGGGCATCCGGGTCGACGAGCGTCAGCGTGCGATCGCCGATGAGCTCCCACGCCTGCGCATCCTCGACCCACAGCGCCTGGTCGGCCTTGATGACCTGGCGTTGGGCGCCCAGCTCGTCGCGCTCGACGATCGACACGCCGGCCAGCTGCGGCGGGTCGGTCGCCGGGTCGAAGTCCGCGGCCGACAGCAGCGTGCCTTGCCCGTCCGACGCCATGTCGACGCGGACGGTCTTGGGGCGGATGTCCTTGAGCTCGGCCTTGCCGCGGGCGAGCTTGTCGGACAGGCGCGGGATGATCAGCTCCTGCACGGGAAGCGCCGCGGCCGAGAGCACGGCCCCGGTGATGATCAGCGGCAGGGCCACGCGGTACAGGCTGATCCCCGAGGCGACCATCGCGGTGAGCTCGCGCTGACGCGACAGGGCCGACAGGGTGAAGCCCATCGCGGCCAGGACGACCAGGCCGGAGAAGAAGACGTAGATCAACAGCATCAGCGGGACGTAGTAGTCGCCGATGGTCCACAGGGTCGTGAAAGTCTTGTTGAGCCAGGAGACGTCGAGCGCGGCGGCGATGGCGGCGGCGTCCTCGGGGGAGTAGCCGTGACGCTCGACCGCGCGATCGGCGACGCCCTCACGCCCCAGCAGGTCGGCGAGCACGAGGACCGGCACGCGACCGGCCATGTCGGACTGCGCCAGCGCGCGACGCTGCGCGATCCGCTCGCCGGCCTGGAAGAACTCGTCCATGTCGATCACGAAGTCGATCAGCACGAACAGCAGCATCAGCACCGCCAGCAGCACGGCGAAATTCGTCACGAACTGGCGAACGATGTACCAGGTCAGCGTGGGCATGCGTCTCCCCCGTTTAGCCGGCGACGCGCAGCGTCCCGTTGCGGCGCGTCGATCGACCGGCACGCTTCGCGTCGCCGGCTAAACACCCCCGCGTGGATCGTCGCGTTAGTCACCATCAGTGCCGCGCCACCCGTTCGTACAGCAGGAACACCACCGCGACCAGCGCCGCGTTGCCCGACCACAGCATCGTCAGCCCGCCGATCAACCAGCTGCCCTCCGTGCCGGTCGAGCGCTGCCCGACGTTGATCACGACGACCACCGCGATCGCCGCCAGGAACGACCAGAAGTACACCACCAGCGGCAGCTGCCCGCGGTTCAAGATCGCCAGCAGCGACCCCATCAGCATCAGCAGCAGGCACGCGACCGATGACGCCGCCCGCTCGTTGACGTGCCCGAGGATCCGCCGGCCGAGCAAAAGCGTGCGGTCGACCATGCGCTGAGCGGCGTCGGTCACCTGCTTGGACCCGTCGGCCTGGGCCAGCGCCAGCGCCTCGTGATACGTGATCGTCTCGGCCGGCCGATCGATCAAGGGCTCGTCCAGCGTCAGCCGCGGCATCCGCAGCGATCGGCGGACGTTGTCCAGCCGGCCCGCCTGGGCGTCGACCGTCCGCACCTCGGTCAGCTCGCCCACCAGCACCGCCAAGTCCGGGGCCGTGTCGTCCGCCAGCTCCAGCGTCGCCGACTGCGCCTGGTACCG
>JBCCZA010000093.1:0-13187 GCA_039188455.1 Planctomycetota bacterium | reverse complement strand
TGGTCGACACCGGCTCCAAGGCCGACGACATCATCTTCGAGGAGTTCAAGGGCACGGGTAACTCCGAGCTGCACCTCGACCGCCGCCTCGTCGAGAAGCGCGTCTACCCCGCGATCGACATCGGCGCCTCCGGCACCCGGCGCGAGGAGCTGCTGATGGACGAGAAGGAGCTCAAACTCGTCTACCGCCTGCGCAAGGTGCTCAGCGACATGAACGTCGTCGAGGCGATGGAGCTGCTCAAGTCCCGACTCGGCAAGACCAAGAGCAACGCCGAGTTCCTGCTGACGATGTCGATGGACTGAGCCGGCGGCAACCGCTTCGCCTCGCTCAACCCGGCGACCATTGCTAACGGTGCGAACGCTGTCGCTACGCGGCGACCGGTTCGGCGGCCTCGACCCGTTCTTTGATCCACGCCTGCATCGCGCCGCGCGTCGCCGGCCAACGGTCGGACATCCGCATGTCGACATAGACGCCGAACATCGCGTCGATCAATTCGAGCAGCCGGCGTGTGGCGAACAGGCGGTGCTCGACGATCTCGCGCGGGGTCTGGGCCTCGTCGGCGTCGGGCAGCTTGGCGGCGCCGACGGTGTAGCGGTCGCCCTGGAGGGTGAACTCCCACTGGTACTCGCCGTCGGACAGCAGCAGCCCGAACTTGCGCGGCCACTTGCCCTCGCGCAATGCTTCGCCGGCCTCGGGCAGGCGGGTCGGCCCGTCGCCGCGAAGCGTCTGCTTGCCCGTCGCGTCCCAGGCGCACTCCATGTCGAGCGAGCGGTCGATGGTGATCGCGATCTCCGACGCCAGCAGCGAGTCGCCCGGGTCGATCAGCCCCTCGCCGGTTTCGGTGACCCACCACAGCCACGCCAGCCACTCGTTACCGACCCAGTCCTTGACGTCGATCGCCTTGGCGACCCAGGGCACCAGCGGGCGCTCGATCGGCTGTGTCGGCCCGGCGCTGTCGTGGTCGACGCGTGCCTGCGCCGGCGGGGGGGTGAACGGCGTCGGCTGCATGTCCTCGTAGTCCCGGCCGCGCCCCTGCTCGCGCATCGCGTGCCCGACCCGCGATCCCGACGACATCGGCACCAGGTCGACGGCGAACGCCTCTTTCATCAGGCGGATCAGCTGCTCGGCCGCCTTCTCGCTGGTCGCCCCGCACAGCAGCTGGCCGCGCTTGAGGTCCCAGGCCACGTCGACGAGCTGGCTGCGCCGGTACAGCCCCTTGGCGAGGTTGTCACGCAGCTCGCGCTGCGCCAGCTCGGCGGCCTCGCGGCGTTCGGCACGGCTGGCGTAGCCGGTCGGCGACGCGGCCTCGGCCGCGCCGCGGTGGATCGCCTCATAGGCCTTCTTCACCTCGGCGGGCACGCGGTGGGTGTCGAGCCGCATCGCGAACAGCAGGGCGTCGCCGAAGCCGTTCTTGTCGTAGTCGAACGCGCCGTCGAGCAGGTGCACGCCGGTGATGAACCCGGCCTCGACCTCGTCGGGGGCGCCGATGTCGGTCTCGCGGAAGGCGAAGTCGCCGAGGATGCCCAGCGTGGTCTCGTCGACCATCGCCGGCGCATCGCCGAGCACGAAGAAGCGGGAGCAGGTCACGCGGCCGGAGCGGAAAGACATCGGGCGAGCGTACCGGCCGGCGGACGCGGGGGTCGCTAGACGACAGGATGTTCAGCGGTTGCTCAGAGCGGCTCGCCCGTCGTGGTTGGGTGTCCGGGCTGCAACAACGAGCCCCGCGTTGCGACGCCGCGTGCTGGCCCGCGCGTCGTCCTTGGCGTGGATGCAAAAGCAGCCCGCGGATTTGCCCACGGGCTGCTTTTCAAGGCTGCTGTTGGTGTGCTCGGTCGATGCTCAAGCCGAGGTGTTTCGCCGGCGGGCGAGCGCGACGAGGGCACCGGCTCCGAGCAACGCGATCGAGGCGGGCTCGGGCACCACGAACGCGGCCCCGACGCCGATGCGCGGCCCGGCGTTGTTGTTGTTCCCGTTGAAGGTGGTGTAGTCGGCCAGCAGGTCGAAGGACAGCGTGAAGTCGTCGTCCGAGAACAGCGTGTCCGTCTGGATGATGCCGTAGGTGATCCGGTTGGTTCCGGTGTTGTCGTAGGTGAAGTCGAAGAAGCCATCGGGGACGAAGTCACCCTGATCGACGCCGTTGATCAGCAGCGTGATGTTGCTGACGTCCAGCGAGCCGCCCGAGACGTTGTTGCCGCTGCTGCCGCGCTCGTCGAAGCGGGAGCTAAGGACGATCGCCTCGAACGGGCCGGTCACGGCGGTCGACGGCGGGGTGGCCGAGCCGCCCAGGAACTCGGTGGTGATCGTGGCGGCCTGGGTGGCGGCGTCGTAGCTGATGCTCACGCTGACGGGCGAGCCGTTGGGGTTGCCATTAGACGGATTACCCGCGGGGCCTGCCCCGGCCCCGTTGATGACGGTCGGGTTGCCGATCCGGTACTCCATGCGGGCGGAGTAGACCACGTCGTCGGCGTCCGGCGCGTCGGTCGGCCCGAAGGTGACGGCGGCCTGAGCGACGCCGGGGATCGAGAGGCCGACGATGCCGGCAGTCAACAGCAGGTTACGGATATTCATCTTTGATAGTCCTCCATCACGCGTGGGCGCCGAGACGCGTAGAGCCATCGACAACGCATCGAGAGGCACAAATCCCACGCTCGGCATTCACTTCAATTTGCGATAAGGGCTCGGAAACTGCCCTCGGGGGGGATGGTAGCCCACCTATCACCGGCCGGCGAGCCACGCGATGCCCTGGCGGATCACACGTCGGACGTTGGCGTGGCCCAGCGCTTCACCGTCGTGCCCGGCCAGATAGCACAGCACCCGCGCGTCGCGATAGGTCCGGGCCCACGCCAGCGGCGCGCAGCTCTTGGGGTGGTCGGTGGTTAGCAGGAGGTGGTTGCCGTGCTCGGCCTGGGCCTCGGCCATCTCGTAGGTCTCGTCCATCATCGTCCAGTCGTCGACGCCCTGGGTCACCGGGTGCGTCGGGTCGGCGACGCGGGTCGTCACTTCCTGGTCGTGGTGCGGCGTGAGCCGGCGGCCGACGATGCCCACCATCTCGTCCCACCCGGGGTGCCGCTGCATCGCGACCGCGGCGTGGTGCAGCATGAAGATGCCCTGGCCCGATCTCCCGAGCTTGTCGAGCCCGTCGAAGACCGTGCGCTTGAACCACGGCGGCTCGTTGGCGGGGTCGAGCTGGTGGAAGTTGTAGAAGAGCACGACGTCGTAGCTGTCGGCCACCTCCGAGAAGTCGGCGGTGAAGTCCTCGAGGTTCTGCACGTAGGCGTCGACCTCCGGCATCGACCGCAGCATGGCGTGGAAGGCGGGGACGTCGATGGGGTGGTCGCCGAGGATCACGGCGGTCTTGATCGGCTGATCGCTCATGGCGGAGATCGTATCCGGCGCCGGCTCGATCGCCCGTCAGGCGAACTGCCGGAGGTCTTCGAGGTCGTAGCGGTCGACGATCTCGAGCACGTAGTCGCGGTGGGCGTAGGCGGCGTCGATCTCCTCGGCGGTCCGGCCGTGAGCCTGCATGCCGGGGCGGACCTTCTCGTCCCAGAACCGTTCGAAGACCCAGCGAGCCGACATCCTCTTGGCCTCGTCTTGCTCCCGGCCGTAGCCGCGGCCGTAGCCGGCCATGTGCAGGTGGCGCACCTCGGCGGGGGGGACGGTGTTGTTCCAGTAGTGGAACGAGAAGTGGTTGTAGCCGGGAGGTAGCAGGGCCCATTCGCCGTGGTCCGCGACGGACAGGGCGAGGCTGCCCTGGTCCGTGCCGATGGTCTTGCGGCCGTGCATGCCCTTTTGCTCGACGAACGCGCTGAGGTCGTAGCACTTGCGTTCCCACCGTTTCCAGAACGCCGTGCCGCGTGGGAACAGGACGGCCCCGCCGTTGAAGTAGGCGTACTTCTCCGGCATCGCGGCCTGCCCCGCCATCGCCGCCTCCGAGTGCGTTGCGACCGGGGTCCAGTCGGTCTCGATCGGCCGGGCGCCGAACTCGTCGATGAGCAGCCGCCAGACGTCGGGCGCAATGCGCGCCCGCGGCGCGAACGACACGCCGACGGCCGACTCGGGCAGCGCGAACAGGTCGTCGACCTGTTGGAGATAGACGGTGTCGTTGTCGGTGAGGAAGACGCGCTCGTCGGCCGCGTCGTCGGGCACGGCGAGCTGCTTGTTGTAGCAGGGGCCGAGGTCGTAGAGCGGGTGGCGGCCGGGCACGACCTTGACCTCGGCGCCGAAGCGGTCGATCCAACGGCGGATCGTCTCCGGCGGCTCGGTGATGCAGGTGACGCGGAGCGGGTACGTGGGCTTGACGTGGTCGTGCCAGGAGGCGAGGTGGATGACGAACGCGACGGCGTGGCGCTCGTGGTGCTTCTCGCGGGTGTCGTCGTAGACGGTGCCGAGGGTGCACGGCCCGGCGGGGGTGGTGGAGCTGGCCGGGCTCGTTGGGTCGTTGGCGGCGGGCGTGTCGCTCATCGGCAGGAACATACCGCCCGCCGTGGCTTGGCGGTGGCGACGCTACATTGGCTCCTCGCCCGTCGCCTCGCTCGGTACACGCCGCTCATGAACCTTCCCAAGAGCCCACGCCTCCCCGACCCGCCGGTTGTCGCCCGCGCCAAGTGGCTGCGGCGCACGCTGGGCGGGCTGCTGGGCGAGGGGCGGGCGCGACGGGTGACGCCTTACCTCGAGGTCGTGATGCCCGGGCTGACGCCGACGTTCTGCCGCAAGCGCGACGACGGGCTTTTCGAGTACACCACCGGCGGGCGGCGGATGCTGTTTCCCTGCGAGATGATGCGCACGACGCACCTGGCGGTCGGCTACGCCCAGTGGATGCGCGACAAGTACCGCATGGCGGACTTCGCCGAGGTCGAGCCCGGCGACGTGGTGGTTGACTGCGGCGCGTTCGCCGGGGGCTTTACGCTCGGCGTGGCCGAGGTCGCCGGTACCGTTCACGCTGTTGAGCCGTCGCCGACCAACTTCGCCGCGCTCGAGGCCAACACCGCCGACCTGCCCAACGTGCACCGCTATCCCATCGGGTTTTACAAGCACGACGGCCAGATGCAGCTCAACCTCTCCGACAGCCACGTCGACGACAGCCTGCTGACGCCGGATTTCCTGGGCACCGGCCGATCGGTGAGCGTGGAGCTGCTGACGCTGGACCGCTGGGCCCGCGAGCAGGGGATCGAGCGGATCGACTTCATGAAGCTCGAGGCCGAGGGCGTGGAGATCGACATCCTCTCGGCGGTCGAGACCACGCCGATCCGCAAGTTCGCGGTCGACTGCTCGGCCGAGCGGGAGGGCGCCTCGCCGCGGGAGCCGATCGGCGCCTGGCTGCTGGAGCGAGGGTACGAGGTGCGGCTGCGAGGCAAGATGCTGTTCGCCCGCCGGCCGGACTGAGCGGTTGATTAGCGAGCGGCGAAGGGGTGGGGGAAGTGCGGGCGAGAGGACTCGAACCTCCACGGGTTGCCCCACTGGAACCTAAATCCAGCGCGTCTGCCAATTCCGCCACGCCCGCGACGGGAGTTGAGTTGTCGAGCGGTCGTATGGGTCGGGCACGCGAGGCGATCGACCCTCGCCGCAGGCCGCCAATCTGGGCAATTTCTGCGGGCAATACGCCGTACGGGATTCGAACCCGTGTCGCCAGGATGAAAACCTGGTGTCCTAGGCCTGACTAGACGAACGGCGCGTGGCGGGGATTGTAGTCGTGCGTAAAAACCCGACAAGCACCGGCCCCGCCGCGTATTACAATTGTGGACCCGTGTTCTCGGTCCGCTCACGCCTCACCCCGGATCCGCCTTGCTCACGCTCACCGTCACCGACGGCCCCAAGACCGGCATCACCCTCGAGGCAAAGCCCGGGCAGCGATGGGTGATCGGCCGCCAGGGCAAGTGGCTTCGCCTGCCCGACCCCCGCGCCAGCCGCCAGCACGCCGAGATCACCCAGACCAGCGACGGCTGGCAGGTCGCCGACCTCGGCTCGACTAACGGCACGTTCGTCAACAGCCAACGCCTGCTGGGCCCCATGGAGATCGGCGAGGGCGACGTCATCCGCATCGGCCGCACGCACATGGCCGTGTCGATGATGCTGCCGACCGGGTCGTCGGCCGAGCCGGAGGAGCCCAAGCCGGACGTGGTGGCCGCTGCTTCCGCCGCGGTCGCGCCGCCGGCCGAGCCCGAAGCGCCCGCGGCCCCCGAGCCCGCCCCGCAAATCGAGGCGGAGCCCGCCGCGGAGGCTGCGTCGGACGCCCATGCCGCGTTCGACGAGGACGACGCCTTTGCCGCGCTGTCCGAGCCGATGGACGACGCGACGCCCGCCGCGATCAGCCCGTCCGCGGCCGAGGACGTGACCGAGGCGATCACGCCCGAGACGCCGATCGACGACGCGCCCGTCGTGGACGAGACAGCGTCGGAACCCGAACCCGAACCGCAAGCCGAGCCCGTGGTCGACGAGGACGCGGCGTCGGACGAGCCAGCAATGCTGTCGCCGATTTCTCGGTCGGCGCAAGAGCCCGCCGAGTCCGTTGAGATCGATGAGCCGTCGGACGAGTCGGACGAGTCGGCCGAGGTGCCCGAAGCGAGCGACGAGCCTGCCGAGTCGCCGGTTGAGTTGCCCGCCGTCGAGGAAGCGGCCGAGGCATCACCGTTAACCCCCGAAGTCGAAGCCGAACCTGAGCCGGCACCCGAGCCTGAGCCCGAGCCTGTCGCCGAGCTCGAACCCGCGATCGACGCACCGGTTGACACATCCGAGCCCGCCGAGCCGATCGCGGCGTCTCCCATCGAGCCCGAGCCTGAGCCACGGCCCGAGCCCGAACCCGTGGCCGGCGGAGAGTTGCCTTCGCCCGACTTCGACGACGAGCCGAGCGACGTCAAGCCGGGGATGGCCGACTCGATCTCGGCGTGGGACGAGCTGGAGTTGAGCCCGTGGGAAGACGGCGAGGACATCGCGGCCCTGCTGAGCGACGACGACGAGGCCGATGCGCCGCCGCCGACCGATGCGTTGACTGACCCGAGCCAGGCAGCGTCCGGTGAGGCGGGGTCGCCGCCCGCGGACGGGTCGGACGACGACGACACGCCGCCGGGCTTGCTGCCACGACGATCGCCCGGCAAGGGCGCGTTGATCTGGGTCGGCGTGCTGGTGCTGGTGACGGCATCGATCTGGGCCGGGCAGCAGCTCGGCGTGGTGGACGTGTCGGGCTGGGTGACGCGCTCGGCCGAGCCCGCGCCCGCCGAGGAGACGGCCTTGGCCGCGGCGACCGCGCCGCCTGCGATCGAGGAAGACGTTGCCGAGCGCACGGAAGCACCGACCGACGCACCCGAGCCCGCCGTGCCCGAGGTCGAGCTCAGCGCGACGGCCGAGCCGACATCGACCCCGATCGCGGGCGACGTCGATGTGCCCTCGCCAGCCGACACGCCCGTCGTCCCGGCCGAGGTTCCTGCCGAATCCGCTGAGTCGGGCATGCCATACGTCGCCGCCGAGCCGATCGAAACCGAGCCGGCGCTGTCGGAGGCGCAACCCGAGAGGACGCAGACCGAGCCTGCCATACCCGCGGCGGCCGAGGCCGATGTCGCGTCGAGTTGGCTGGACGCCATGGCTCCGGCCACCGCCGCGCCGTGGGTCGACGCCGCGCCCGAGCCGCGGGCCGACCGCGCCGAGCCGACGCGCGTTCAGTCGCTGTCCGATCCGCTTGAATCGCCGGCCGTGTCCGCGTCGATCGAGCCGCAAGACGCCGAGGTAATCGACGACCTCTCGGGTCCGCTCGCGTTGTCGCTGGACGATCCGTCGCCGTTCGACGACATGCTGACCGCGGCGTTTCCGTCGACCGCCGAGGTGGCGATCGCGCGGGAAGTCAGCACGGACGGGCCGTTGGCCGATGCCCCGACAGCGACGACGCCCGATGCGCCCGAGCCCGACGCCGAGGCGGGCGCCCTGGCCGACGCGTTGGCCGAGCTGGATGCGCCGCGCGCGGTGGTGACCGCGGGTCCCAGCGGCGAGGGGCTCAAGTTTGTGGAGGTGCAAGGCCAGCCGACCGGCAGCCTGCCCGACGCCGCGTCGGTCGTGGGTGACCCCGACGAAGTCGTGCCGCACGCCGACCCCGCCGGCCCCGGCGAGCGGGTCGTCTACCTCGTCGACGCGTCGGGCTCGATGATCGACAGCTTCGGCGCGGTCGGCGGCTGGCTCGAGCGCGACATCGCCCGCCTGTCGCCTGACGATCGGTTTGCCGTGCTGTTCTTCAGCGACGGGCGCGTGATCGACAGCCCGCCGCCGGGCCTGAAGCGGCCGACCGCCCGCCGCCGCACCGAGCTGGGCGTGTTCATGCAGCCCACGGCCGGGGCCGTGATCCCCGCCGGCCGCTCGGACGCGACCGAGGCCATCGCTCAAGCCCTTACCTATCAGCCCGACCGACTCATCATCGTTTCGGACAACAACCTCCAGCGGCGCGTCTCCGACAACCCCGTCGACGCGCTCGTCGCGGCGATCCTGCCGGCCGTCGGGCAGTCCCCGGACCTGACCGTCGACACCGTGCAGCTCTTCTACGACGACCCGCGTGGTGTGATGAGCGACCTGGCGGCACGCTTCGGCGGGCGGTTCGAGCTCGTGCGACCTCAGAGCGACCCCGACGCGTTCAACCCGGCCGACTTCCTCATACCCTGATCGGTTGCGCTTGCCCGGTCGGTGTCGCGATGGCGATGTCTCAGAACCCCAGCGCCGAGGGCTCGCCGTGGGCTCGGCGGCAGGACGCCAGGTATCCGACGTGATACGTCAGGTGGCCGGTCGTCAGGAACGTGGCCATCGAGCCGATCGTGGTGATCCCGGCCTGCTGCATCATGGCGTTGGGCTCGGGCTCGGCCAGGCGTGCGTCGTCGACGGTGGTGATGGCGTTGTCCACGGCCTTGATGGCCGTGTCGAGGTCCTTGCTCATCGTCTCCATCGACTCGTACGTCGCGTCGGCATCGGGCGGTGGCGTGCCCATGCCGTACTTGGCGGCGTAGTCCATCGAGAGCTCGACGGGCTTGCCGAGGATGGCCGCCGCGCCCGCGAGCGAGTAGATGATGTGACCGAGCTGCCACGCCGCCGGCTTCATGCCCTCGGTCGGGACGGCGGCGAAGATCGACTCGGGCGTCTTGCCGAGGATGGCATTCAGGATGCCGACATTCATCCGGTAGTTCTCGATCACGGGCGTGGGTAGAGGCATCGCAGATTCTCGCGGTGGCGTGGTGATAGACGGATCGCGCGTTGGCGTTAACCCGTGAGCGGCCGAGTTATTCCTAGGTGGTGGTCGATCAGCCCGGCGGCAGGTCGGCGGCATCGATGCCGGGGCCGTCGTCGTCGCCGGCGCTGTTGGCCAGAGCCATGCTCGGCGACGTGCGGCGCAGGGCCGAGACGTTGCCGCGGCGCATCGCGATGATGCCGGTGCGGGCCAGCTCGATGACGCCGTAGGGCGTGAGGAGCTCGAGCAGGGCCGAGATCTTCTCCTCCGAGCCGGACATCTCGATCATCAGCTGATCGGGCGAGACGTCGACGATCTTGGCGCGGAACAGGTTGGCGAGGGTGATGATCTCCTCGCGTTTGTCGGCGTCGCCGCCGGGGCCCTTGCTGGAGACCTGCACGAGCAGCAGGTCGCGCTCGACGAACGGGACGTTGAGGTAGTCGACGACCTTGACGACCGGGACGAGCTTCTGCAGCTGCTTGCGGACCTGCTCGAGCGTGGCCGAGTCGCCGGGGACGACGATGGTCATCCGCGAGAGCTCGGGGGTCTCCGTGCGGCCGACGACGAGGGAGTCGATGTTGAAGCCGCGGGCGGCGAACATGCCGGCCACCTGGGCGAGGACGCCGGGCTCGTTGGTGACGAGGGCGGCGATCACGTGGCGGTAGATCGGGGGGTCTTCGGGCGTCGTATCGGCCATGGCGGGGAGTCTAGCGACCGGTCGCTGGCGTGCGGGTCGGCAGGCGGGGTCGGTCGGATCGCCTGTCGGTCTGCGGCCGTGGAAAACCTGTTAACGAGCTTCCTGTCGGCAGGTAGCGGTCGCTGTGATCGGGGGATCGCCTAGCCAGTTTTCCTTGGCAAGCGGCTCTGATCGGTCTGATTTTATCTTATAAATTACTTTCAATAATAATCTTGCATTCGTAAACACCGGTCTAACGAAGCCAGTCCGGCGTTGACAGGGATGGGACGCAGCAGTTCGACGATATGGGCCGCTGACGCATCGGATGTGGAAAATCACTCTGGCTGGGGAGGTCTGACGTGATCGCCCCGGCGTGCGGGTCAGCGGATGAACCGCATGTCGGCCAGGTTGGGGACCAGCCCGGGCCGATCCGTCCGCCTGGCGAGGGGGGCGGGGAAGTACACGAAGAAGGCCCGGCCGACCATCATGTCGCGCGGCACGAGCCCGACGGGCGAGCGGCCGTCGGCGAACTCTTCGGGGTCGAAGAACCGCTGCCTGGCGGTGGCGTCGATGTAGGTCCAGAACCGGCCGTCGTCGGACTGCGGGGAGTTGTCGCCGATGCACCAGAAGCGGTTGGGGCCGACGGCGATCGGGTTGCCGGTGTAGCCGGGGCTGCGGTCGCGGCGTTTGATCGCGCCGCGGGCCGGTTCGCCGCGGGGCTCGCCGGCGTAGTACAGGTCGCGTTCGAGGACGACGCGTTGCAGCGTGGCCGGGCCGCCGTCAATGCCGATCGCCACCTCGGGCAGCAGCGCAGGCGGCGGGCCGTCGATGACGCGGCGGAGCGAGACGTCGTCGCGGTGCGTGAGGACGCGTCGGCCGTTGACCCAGACGACGGTCTCATGATCGACGTGCCAGAGCTCGAGCGCGGTGATTCGCCCGGGGGGTAGCGGGTCGGTCGCGGCCTCGGCGAGGACGGTCGGCGGCTGGTTGGCGGCGGCTTGCGGCGCGGTCGCGAGCAGTTGCACGCGGCCGCCGCCATCGATGCTGGCCGCTAGGCGAGCTGCCTGCCACTCGTCATCCAGCACCACACGCGACGTCGTTGTCAGCTCGACGCTCAGCCCGAAGCGATCGGGCGTGAGGTCGACGGCCAGGCGGATGTCCTCGATCGGCTCGCGGTTGCTGGCGGTCTTGAACTGGTTGTAGGGGTAGCGGGCGTCGAGTCGGTCGTATCCGTGCTCCTCAAAGTCGAAGCGCAGGCTGCCGGGGTCGTCACCGACATAGCGGTAGTGTCGAGCGCCTTGGACTGTCCATCGCTGTGCGGTCGGGCCGTCGGGGCGCCAGGGTGGCGACCAGTCTGCCGCGACGCGCGGGCCCGTGGCATTGCCGACGGGTGGGGCCGGGGCGTACCAGGAGTCGTAGACAGGCGCGAAGACGGAGCGCTGGATGTTGGGGCGATCCGTCTTGCGGGCGATCCGCCAGCCGGCGTCGAGGTCTTGCGTCTCGGCGGTGTAGTCGGTGTCTCCCTCGAGCGGGCGGACGTAGACGTTGCCGTCGAGCAGGGCCACGGCTTCGTTGGGCAGACCGACGAGGCGTTTGATGAAGTTGGTCTGCGGGTCGTGCGGGGCCTTGAAGACGACGACGTCCCAGCGGCGCGGCTCGGCGATGCCGTAGAGGTACTTGAGGACGAGGATGCGATCGCCGGGGCGGGCGTGCGTGTTCTTGTCGAGGGTGATGTCGCGGCCGGTCATCGGCGAAACGGCGGTCTGGGCGCGGTTGAGCCCGTTGTCGTGGTCGAGCATCGTCGTGGGCGGATCGACGCCGATGGCGAAGCGATAGCCCGTCTCGGGGTCGACGACGCGGAGGTGCTGGCCGAGCAGCGTGGGCGCCATCGAGCCGGTGGGGATGAGGAAGGCCTCGACGACAAAGGCGCGGAAGACGAAGGCGATCGCCAGAGCGATAACGATCGACTCGAGCGTGTCCTTGATGGAGGCGTCGGTCGCGCGGTGGGCCGGGGGAGCTTGGCGTGGCTTGGCGGGGGGCGCGTTGTCGCGGTTCGGCGAGGCGGCGGCGGCCGTTTGCTCCGTCGAGTCGGCGGTCGTACTTTGCGGGTCAGAGGCGGCCATTGTCGGGCCGCGATCATAGACGGTCACCGGGTCCTGGGAGCCGTTCGCGGCATGATTCAACTGCTCGTCAGCCTGGTGGTGATCGTGGTGATCATCCACGTGTTGCTGGGGGCGTGTGCGTACCTCATCCTGCTCGAGCGCAAGGTCGCGGCGTGGACGCAGGACCGCATCGGGCCCAACCGCACCAACTTCAGCTTCGGCATCCTCTTCGACCCCGACGGGCCCAAGATGGGCGGGCTCGGTCAGGCGCTGGCCGACGGCATGAAGCTGCTGGTCAAAGAGGACTACACGCCGCCGCACGTCAACAAGATCCTGTTCACGCTGGCGCCGGGCATGGTGATGGTGCCGGCTCTATTGGGCTGGGCGGTGATCCCGTGGGGCGGGCTGGTGTTCGTCCCGGCCGGCGAGGTGCTGGGGTTCAGCTGGCCGGCGCAGGTCGTGAGCGTCTCGGTGCTGCCCATCTCGATCGGCGTCATCTACATCCTGGCGATCGGATCGCTGGCGGTGTACGGCGTCGCGATCGGCAGCTACGCGTCGAACAACAAGTACTCGTTCTTCGGCGGGCTGCGGGCCGTCGCGCAGATGCTCAGCTACGAGATCCCGCTGGGCGTCGTCGTATTGATCTGCATCCTGGCGTACGGCACGGCGTCGACCGAGGGGATGGCGCTGATGCAGTCCGGGCCGGCGGGGATGACATGGGGCATCCTGCTCAACCCGCTGTTGGCGGTGATCTTCTTCACCGCGGCGCTGGCCGAGGCCAACCGCGCCCCGTTCGACCTGGCCGAGGCCGAGCAGGAGCTGGTCGGCGGGTTCCACACCGAATACGGCTCGATGCGCTGGGCGTTGTTCTTCCTTGGCGAGTACATGCACATGATCACGTCGTGTGCGTTTTTCTGCGTGCTGTTCCTGGGCGGCTGGCAGATCGTGCCGTTCATCGAAATCCTGCCGGCGGTGGCGACGGGGTGGTTCTTCGAGGGCACCGACTGGGCGTGGCTGGGTTCGCTATTGCTGGTGCTTGTGAAGTTTGGGGTGTTCGCCGGGAAGGTGGCGTTCTTGCTGTTCGTGATGATGTGGGTGCGGTGGTCGCTGCCGCGATTCCGTTACGACCAGCTGATGGGCCTGGCGTGGCGGGGGCTGATCCCGATGTGCATCGCGATGCTGGTGGGGGCGACGCTGATCGAGGGGATGGGGG
>JBCCZA010000092.1:0-13242 GCA_039188455.1 Planctomycetota bacterium | reverse complement strand
TCGTTGGCCTGTTGCAGGTCGGACTGGTGTCGCTCCTGCTCGGTCTGCCAGTTCTTCAGCTGCGACAGCCGATCCTCCAGCTCGCCGACGAGGCCAAGCACTTGGCCCGTGTCGGGCTGCGGCGGGAGGGTGGGCGGAACGGCGGGTGGTTGGGGCGCGTCCGAGGACATAGACAACTCCGTGCGTGCGATCGCTGTGTGTTGGATCGGCGAGTTGTCGGGGCGACCTGAGCGGTAGAACCGTAAAATCCCCACCATGCGGCAGAACGGAACGACGGCTGCCGCTCAAGGGCACGGCGGGGTGAGGGTGGCGGGGGTGACGCATCGTTACCGGGCCGGGGCGGCGGTGCTGACCGAGGTCGACGCGGAGGTGACGGCGGGGGCGGTGACGGCGCTGGTCGGGCCCAACGGGGCGGGCAAGACGACGCTGCTGCGGGTGATGGCGGGGCTGGTGGCGCCGACGGCGGGCGAGGCGACGCTGTCGGGTGAGCCGATCGGCGGGATGGGGCCGTTGGAGCGGGCCGGCCGCGTGGTGTACCTGCCGCAGCGTGGCGGCGTGGCGTTCGGGTACACGGCGGCGGAGGTGGTCGCGATGGGCGCGGTCGGAGGCGGAGTCCGCGAGGCGGAGGTGGCGCGGTCTGTGCTCGGGCGTGTCGGGCTGGGGGGTGAGGCGGATCGGGTCTACGACGAGCTGTCGGGTGGGCAGCGGCAGCGTGTCCGGCTGGCGCGGGCGTACCTGCAGGCCGGTGGGGCGGCGGGGGTGGTCGGAGTCGGGGAGTCACCTGCCGGGGCGATGCTGCTCGACGAGCCGGTGGCGGGGCTGGACCCGGCATACAGCGAGGCGGCCATGGCCGAGCTGTCGGAGTGGGCCCGGGCGGGCTGGGCCGTGGCGGTGGTGCTGCACGACGTGGCGCTGGCGGGGCGGTGGGCCGACCGGGCGATCGTGATGGAGGCCGGGCGGGTGGTGGCATCGGGCCCGGCGGGCGAGGTGCTCACCGCAGATCGGCTGGGGGCGGTCTACCGGGTGCCGTTCGGCCGGCATGTCAATGGTGCGACGGGCGGGGCGGTGTTGTTGCCGACGCGGGACCGGGAGGCGACGTAAACTTACATTGCAAACAAGACCGATACCGGAGCGATCATGCAGTGGGTGCAATGGATTTCGCAGAATCTGGGTGGGATTATCGTTGTGCTGGTGTTCCTTGGCCCGGTGATCGCCTCGATTATTAGATCGATCGCTAAGGCGCAGCAGGATTCTTCCGACGAGGGTGGTCCGGAGCCCAGCCCGCGTGAAGACTTGGCGGCGCGTCGGCGGGCCGAATTGAGTGGGCGTGGGGCGTCGGCTCGCACCGGCGGCGATCCGTCGAACATGACGATGGCCGAGCGGATCGCGCGAGCGCGGGCCAAGGCGCAGTACGAGCAGCGGTCGTCTGACCTGACGCGTGGCGTCGGTCGGACGCCTGTCGATGAGGTCGAGGTCGAGCTGGTCGAGACCGATGATCGGTCCGACGCGTTCGAGCAGGCCGAGCAGCGGCGGCGTGAGCAGGCGGCGGCGATGGAGCGGCGTCGGGAGGCCGAGCGTCGGCAGGCCGAGATGGCCGAGCAGCGCCGCCGCCAGCAGCAGGCCGAGGTCGCGCGGCGCGAGGCCCGCGAGCGCCGTCAGGCCGAGCAGGCCCGTGCTCAGCAGCAGTCGCAGCAATCGCCCAGCCGGCAGCAGGGTCGTCAAGCCAGCCAGCCCAGGCAGGGTCAGCAGTTCCAGCGACCGAGTCGTCGGCGACGCCCATCGGCGATTGAGAACGATGGTTCGGCAACCGACGCCATTCGCCAGGGCGAGGTTGGCACGGGCAAGACCGCGCCGGGCATGGCGGGCACGTCGACGGGCAGCGGCGGCAAGGCCTCGGTCTTCGGCGTGCGTCTGACCCGACGCACCATGCGTCACGCGATCGTCCTCCGCGAGATCCTCGACCCGCCGGTGTCGCTGCGCGAGAGCGGCACGGGCGTGGCGACGGGCGCCTCGCGAGGCTGACCCATGGCCTCCGTCGAGCCAAACCTGCCGGTGGATCGCGTGACGGTCTGGCGGGGGGACATCACCGACCCGCCCGCCGAACTCGCCGTGGATGCCATCGTCGACGCGGCCAACGAGTCGCTCCACGGCGGCAGCGGCGTCGACGGAGCCATCCACCGCGCCGCCGGCCCGCGACTGCTCGAGCACAACCGCACGCTGGGCGGCTGCCCGACCGGCTCGGCCAAGCTCGCCCCGAGTTTCGACCTCGCCGACCGCGGCATCGCCCACATCGTGCTGACCGTCGGCCCCGTCTGGCACGCCGGCGAGCACGGCGAGGCCCAGTCCCTCGGCAACACCCACGAGGACGTCCTGCTGGCCAACTGCTACGTGCAGTCGCTGCGGCTGGCCGAGGAAGCCGGCGCTCGCTGCGTCGCGTTCCCGGCCATCTCCACCGGCGTCTATGGCTTCCCCAAGGACCGCGCCGCCAAGATCGCCCTGGGCCACGTGCTCGGCCACCTCGGCCAACACTCGCTGCCCGAGCGCGTCGTCTTCTGCTGCTTCTCCGAGGACGACGCCGACCTCTATCGCACGCTCATCGACACGCGCGGCAAGTGGCTGACGTCGCGCCGACGCGTGCCACCGCTGTGAGATTGCCTAGGCGGCGGGCGTAGGCTCGGGCAGCGGCTCGGGGTCGAGCGGCGGTTCGTGGCGCTTGATGCGGTGATCCACGAAGAATGGCCCGCCCGGGAAGATCGACGCGACGGCGCACAGCAGCGCCAGCCCCAGCGGGATCCCTTTCACCAACCACGCGACCGCGGCCAGCCCGACGTACGCCAGGAACAGCCCGCCGTGGATCGCCCCGATGACGGTCACCGGCTCGTGCACGTGCAGGCCGTACTTGATCGGCATGGCCACGAAGAACAGCAGGATGGTCGAAGTGCCTTCGATCAGCCCGGTCCAGCGCAGCACGATCAGCAGTCGTCGGGTCTGCAGCTTGCTCACGGCGCGAGTCTAGCGAGGCGCCGCTGATAAATTGGTCCGCCTGGACCCCGCACAGGACTCCCGCCATGCAGACCGCCGACATGCTCGCCTGGACGCTCAAGAAGATCTGGCCCTCCACCGCCGCGTACGGCGATCAGCTGACCGCCGACCTCACCGCCGAGCAGATGGTGGCTCAGCCGCGCGTCGGCGGCGAGCTCACCGTCAATCACCCGGCCTGGGTGCTCAGCCACCTCTCGGCGTACCACCCCGTTATCGTCGGCCTGCTGCGAGGCGAGACACCCGACGACCCGCTGCACCACCGGTACGGCATGAAGAGCCACCCCGTGGCCGACGCCGGTGAATACCTGCCGGTCGACGAGTTGCGGGCGCAGTTCCTCGCGGGTCACGCCGACGTCGACGCGGCGCTGGAGGCCGCGACGGCCGAGGTGTTGGAGGCGCCGATGCCGGTCGAGCGGTGGGTCCCGAAGTTTCCTCAAGTTGGGCTGGCGTTGCCTTACCTGATGCTGCGTCACGAGGCGTTGCACCTCGGGCAGGTCAGCGCGTGGCGTCGGGTGCAGGGCCTGCCGCCGACGCAGGCGTCGTGACCTCGTCGGCCGCCCGGCGGTGTGACCGGGGTTCCCTACCATGCCGGCCATGCTGCTCACGCAGGCCGCCTCGGGGCTGAGCCCCAGCCAGATCACCGTCTTCCTCGTCGAGCTGGCGGTGATGCTCGGGCTGGCCCGCGTGCTGGGCGAGGTCTGTCGGCGGTTCACGCTGCCGCAGGTGATCGGCGAGATCGCCGCGGGCGTCGTGCTGGGCCAGACGATCCTTGGTCAGTTCATGCCCGAGACGTTCGCGTGGCTCTACCCGGCCGAGGGCGAGGTCGCGATCGGGCTCGAGGGGATGGTGACGCTGTCGGCGACGCTGCTGCTGTTCGTCGTCGGGCTGGAGGTCGATCTGTCGACGGTCTGGCGGCAGGGCAAGGCGGCGCTGCTGGTGACGGCGGTGGGGATCGTGCTGCCGTTTACGTTTGGGTTCCTCTTGGCCTACGGGCTGCCGGACTTCCTGGGTGTGGGGCCGCGCGGGGAGCAGGCGCCGCTGCCGTTTGCGATCTTCATGGGGATCGCGATGTCGATCACGGCCCTGCCGGTGATCGCCAAGGTGCTGATCGACCTGAACATGGCCAAGTCCGACCTGGGCATGCTGGTGATCAGCTCGGCGATGCTCAACGACCTGGTCGGCTGGCTGGGCTTTGCGGTGGTGCTGGCGCTGCTGCCGGCGGCGGCGGTGGTGGCGAGCGGCGACGGGGCGGGCGAGGTCGTGGAGGCGGTCAAGCAGGCCGTCAATGGCGGGGCCGACGACGCCGGGCTGGGGGTGTGGTGGACGGTGACGCTGACGGTGGCGTTCGTGGTGGGCATGCTGACGGTGGGACGGTGGCTGTGCCACAAGGCGGTGGTGCGCGTGCAGGCGCACTGGGCGTGGCCGGGCGGGGTGCTGAGCTTTGTGTTCTTTGTGGCGCTGCTGTGCGCCGCGGCGACCGAGCGCATCGGCGTGCACTCGATCCTGGGAGCGTTCATCGCCGGCGTCGCGATCGGCGACTCTCACCATCTCCGCGAGCGCACCCGCGACGTCATCCATCAGTTCGTGATGAACATCTTCGCGCCGCTGTTCTTCGCCTCGATCGGCCTGCGGTTGAACTTTGTCGCCGACTTCAACCTGCCGCTGGTCGTGACGGTGCTGGTCATCGCGGCGTCGGGCAAGCTCGTCGGGTCTTATGCCGGGGCCAAGCTCGCCGGGCTCAGCCACCGCGAGTCGTGGGCCACGGGCTTTGGCATGACGGCCCAGGGCGCGGTCGGCATCATCCTCGGCCAGCTCGCGCTCGAGGCCGGCCTGATCGACACCGACCTGATGATCGCCATCGTCATCATGGCCCTGACCACCTCGGTCATGGCTGGGCCGGCGATGCAGCGCGTGCTGCAGTCCAAGCGCAAGCTGCGGCTGATCGACACCCTCACCGAGCGACACGTGCTGATGACGCCCGCCGCCCGCAGCGCCGAGCAGGCCATCCACGAGCTCAGCGAGCGCGCCGCCGACCTCACCGGCATCGACGCCGAGGCGATCCACCGAGCGGTCATGGAACGCGAACGCATCATGCACACCGGCCTGCCCCACGGCCTAGCCGTTCCGCACGCCCGGCTGGACGACCTGCCCAAGCCCTGCGTCGTTGTCGGCCGAAGCCGCGAGGGCGTCGACTTCGACTCGCCCGATGGCGAGCCGGCCCGCCTGATCGCGCTCTTGCTCACGCCCACCAGCCAGCCCTCGACGCAGATCGAGCTGCTCTCCGACTTCGCCCAGACGTTCGATCGACCGTTCGTCCGCACCCGGGCGATGTCGGTCGAGACCACGACCGAGTTCCTCGCGATGCTCAACCAGGCCACCGCGACCAGCGACATGATCACCCACGACGACGAGACGCTGGGCATGCGGTGACCCGGCCGGGCTACCCTCCGACCATGAGCGATCCGCCCACCCCGCCGTCAGCCGTTTCGCCGTCGCCGCCCACCCGGCGAGCCGATGGGCTGTCACGACGCGGCGCCAAGGTGCTGGTCGTGGCGATGGTGGTCGGCATGATCGGCTTCATCCTCGTGATCAGCCTGCTCTCGCCCAAGCAGGTGCGCTACGCCATCCCGCCCAACGCCGAGTGGGGCGAGCCGCTGATTATCGATCGCTCGGACGCGGCACTGCGGACGCTCGGCCACTCGCCCCTGGCCGTGGTGCGCCCCAACCCCGACGACCCCGCCGCCGATGCGGCCGTGGTCGATCGGCCGGAGAACCCGATCTATCAAACGGTCTACTGGGACGTCGTCGAGCGTGGCGAGATCGATGGCTCTGGTGCGGCCGGGGGCGAGGGCGAGGCCGAGACGACCCGCTGGCGGGTGATCGTCAAGCAGCTCGGCAACGAGTTCATCGCCTGGCCCAAGCGGGCCGACTGATGCGCGCGTCGGGCCGCTAAGGGGCTGCGGCTACTATCAGTGCGATGCAGGGACGCGATGGGCAGGGCGTTCGGTGTGCGGTGGGCCTGAGCGAGTCGGGCCTGGCGGGCGACGCGGCCGCCGAGGTCATGGACGCGATGGGCGAGACGCTGGCAGGCTGGTCGGCGACCGGTGCCGGGGGGGTGGACCTAGCGGTGGTGTGGGCGACGCTGGATCACGCGGACGAGCTGGGCGCGATCTGCGAGCAGGTCGCCGAGGGGACGTCGGCGAAGCACGTGGTGGGTGCGACGTGGCAGGGCGTGGTGGCGGGGCAGCGGGTTGTCGAGTCAGGGCCGGGGCTGAGCGTCTGGGCGCTGGGCATGGGCGCTGGACAGGTCGCCGCGTTCAAGCAGCCCGGCGGCGGGGCGTGGCCGATCGGCGACGAGGGCGCCGACCAACTGCGCCGGCTGGTCGGCGGCGGGGCCAAGTGGGGCGGCGACGGCGACGAGCCCGGCGGCGAGGCGATGGTCTGTTTGCTCGCTGACCCCTTCACCACGCCCATGGTCAAGCTGCTGCCCGCGATGGACCGCGCGCTGCCCGGCGTGCCCGTCGTCGGCGGCCTGCTCTCGGGCACCCAACGCCCCGGCCAGCACCGCCTCTGGGCCGACGGCGACCTGCTCACCGGCGGGGCCGTCGGCTTCACCCTCGGCGACAGCCCTCGTCGACCCGAGCACCACCTCGACATCAGCACGACCGTCAGCCAGGGCTGCCGGCCCATCGGCGAACCCATGGTCATCACGAAGAGCAAACGCCACATCGTGCAGGAACTCGGCGGGCGTAATGCGCTGATCGTCGTCCGCGAGCTGGCCGACGCGCTCGGCGACGACGAGGCCCGCCTGGTCCGCACGCAGGGCCTGCACGTCGGCCGCGTCGTCGACGAGTACAAGGACCGCTTCGGCCCGGGCGACTTCCTCATCCGCGGGCTCGTCGGCCTCGACTCGACCGCCGGCTACATCGCCATCGGCGACCCGATGGTCAAGGTCGGTCAGACCATCCAGTTCCAGGTCCGCGACCGCTCCGCCGCCGAGAGCGACCTCGAGCTCATGCTCGACACGCAGCGCATGCACGGCCCCGCCGCCGGCGCCCTGGTCTTCACCTGCAACGGCCGCGGCACGCGCCTGTTCGACTCCGGCGACCACGACGCCGAACGCATCGCCGACGCCCTGAGCGGCGCGGTCCTCGGCGGCGCCCTGGCCGCCGGCGAGATCGGCCCCGTCGGCGGCGAGAGCCACGTCCACGGCCACGCCGTGTCGATTGCGGCCTTGCGGGGCGAGTGAACCCGATCGGGCCGGTAGACCTTGCCGCGCAAGCGCCAATTGGTTAACGTTTAAGTAGTTAAGCGAGTGTCTATCGGCGCCGACCGTTTGGCTCCACACACCCAGGAGGAACCCATGATTTGCCCCCGAGGGATGAGATCGCGCTCGATACGTCTGGCTGCGGCATCGATTGCGTCGCCGGTCATAGTGTTGGCGGCAGGCATCGCGACCGGTGCTGAACCGCTCGACGTGCTCTTCATCCGCGGCGCCGATCGCAGCGGCGGGTTCCTCGAGGCGGGCAACGACACGGCCCGGACCGAGCAACTCGCCGACATCAACAACAACCAGACCTTCGGGGGCAACCACGGCTGGGGCGAGCTCAACACGCTGCTGTCGAGCAACGGGTTCAACGTCAGCCAGGTCGTCGAGCCGCTGCTGGGCGGCGACCCGCCGACGGGTCCAACCCAGGGCGGTCCGCTGAACTTCACCAACCCGGGCGGTGCGAATTATGTCGACCTCGGTGCCTATGACGCCGTGGTCTTCGGCTCGAATAACGCCGCGTACGGCTCGGCCGCTGCCGACGCTGTCGAGGCCTACGTCCGCGGCGGTGGCGGGGCGATCTTCATCAGCGACGCCAACTTCGGCGGCAGCTGGCGTGACGCTTCTGACTCCGATCAGCCTTTCCTGTCGCGGTTCGGCCTGACCGCGAACCAGGACCGCGGGACTTACTCGCGCGACCGCGCCGATGGCGAGTTCCTCGTGCCCGATCACCCGATCCTCAAGGACGTCGACAGCTTCGACGGCGAGGGCGTCACGCCCATCACGGTCGACACGGTGCTGCCGGCGGGCGTCGACATCGACATCCTGGCCGCTGCGCAAGGCCTGGTCCGACGCAATACCGCGCCGTTCGGGACGGACGAGCAGGGCCCCTCCTCTTCAGCGACCGCGTTGGACGCCGTCCTGCTCGCCGGCACGGTCGACGCCGGGCGGATCGTCGGGCACTTCGATCGCAACACGTTCTTCAACCTCAACGGCGCCGGCACGAACATCAACCGGCTCGATAACGAACAGCTGGCGTTGAACATTTTCACGTTCGCCGCCGTGCCCGAGCCCGCCTCGGTGTTGCTGGTAGGGGTGGGTGTTCTGGCCTTGGCTGTGCGTCGCCGCGGCGCGATGGGCTAGCCGCCGAGTAGCATGCCCGCCTCAGTCCTTGATGGAGGCGTGATGTGCCCGACACACTGACCGGTCACGAGACGTTGGCGATCGATGCCGGCACGCAGGGCGTGTCGCTGATCCTGTGGTGCCCGCGGCGGCGGTTGGTGTTGGGCGTGGGAGAGCGGGCGTACGAGGCGGACTACGTCGCGGGGTTGCCGGGCGGGCGGCTGGAGCAGCGGGCGGGGTGGTGGACGGACGCGATCCGGGTGGCCATGACGGGGCTACGCGACGACGTGCGCGGCAAGCACGGCGTCGAGGTCGAACGCGTTGCGGGGATCGGCGTGACCGGGCACATGCACTGCATGGTGCGGATCGACGAGCAGGGCGGCAAGCCGTTCGGCTGCGACATGTGGAACGACCCGCGGGGTGTCGCGGAGTCGGCCGAGCTGACCGAGGCTTTCGGCGAACACATCCCGGCGCGGTGGACGGGCTGCCACATCCTCGCTCGCATGCGGTCTGACCCGGCCGAGTGGGCGCAGGCGGTGCACGTGACGGTGACGTCCGGGTCGATCGTGCACGACCTGACCGGTGAGCTGGTGATCGGGCCGGGCGATGCGTCGGGGATGTTCGGGGCGCTGGGCGAAGACGGGCAGATCGATCGCGAGAAACTGGCAACACTCGATCGGCTGGGCGGGAACGTCGGCCGGCCGCTGGGCGAGATGGTGCCTCGGGTGGTGCCGGCGGGCGAGGTCGCGGCGACGTTGAGCGAGGCGGGCAGTGCGCTGCTAGGCGGGTTACCGGTGGGCACGCCCGTGGCGGCGCCCGAGGGGGATCAGCAGTCGGTGCTGGTGGTGGCGGCCGTGGGCGAGTTGGAGCTGGCGCTTTCGGCTGGGACGTCGTTCGCGGGGAACCTGCCGGCGCGGACTCACCTCAAGGCCAAGAGTGAGGCGGTGAACGTGCTGGCCACGCCGGACGGGCTGACCATGCTGATGGTGTGTGCGCGCAACGGCACGGTCGGGTTTGCCGAGTACGTCAAGGGGCTGTGCGAGCTGAGCGGCAAGGGGTTTGTGGAAGTGGCCGACGCGTTGACCGATGGGGCGGTCGCGGCCGGTCCCGAGGCGGGCGGGGCGATGCTGTGCGGCTTCTTCCAGGGCGAGAACGTCACGGAACTGCCGCACGCACGCGCGGCGCTCGACGGGGCGGGGATCGATCTGCTGAGCAACCCCGGCGTGATGGCCCGCCTGCTGCTGGAGTCGCCCTGCCTGACGATGCGGTACGGGCTGGAGCAGATCAAGGCCGATGTCGGGTCGATCAAGCGCGTCGCGCTGACCGGCGGCATGCTCAAGAGCAAGGGCGGGTTTGCCGGGCAGCTCACGGCCGACGTGCTTGGCGTGCCGGTCGACGCCAAGGCCGGCGACGAGGAGGGCACGGCCAAGGGCGCGGCGATCCTCGCGGCGTACATGGCGTTGCGCCAATCGGGCGAGACGTCCACGAGCCTGGCCGAGTTTGCGAAGACGCAGGTCGCCGAGGCGACACAGCACTGGACGCCCGACCCGGCCACCGCGGCCGTGTACGACGAGCGCTACGCGCGCTTCGCCGAGCGCGTCGCGGCGATGCAGGCCGACGCCGACTGACCCGGCGGAGCTACTCGGTCAGCGGCTCCATCACCTCGCGGCAGACGATCGTGGCGAACGCCCCCTTGGGCAGGCTGAAGCTCAGCCGCACGTATGGGCCGTGCTCGTCGGCGCCGGCGGACACGGCGTGATCGGTTAGCGGGATGCGTAGCGGGCGTCGTGCGCCTTCGACGCCTAGAGACTTGATGGTCGGCAGCTCTTGCCAGCCGTCCGGCTCGACGCCTAGCGCTCGTGAGGCCTCGGCTTCGATGGTGGCGACCTCGTCTTGCGTGCGGGTCATGCCCGGCCCCCACATCGGCCCCGACGGCGAGATCGACATCGTCGCGATCCGCCCGCCCTCGGCGTTCTCGGTATCGGCCGTCGCGGCATCGACGGCGAACACGGCGCCCCGGTCGTGCAGGTACGCCAGGTCGCCGGGCACGAGCCGGTCGAGCGTGCCGGCCGCCATCCGCTCGGTCAGCACGCGGTTGAAGATCGCCGACTGCAGGGCGCTGACGAGCAGGTGGCGATGGTCCTTGCTGATCGCTCGCACGGCGTCGGCCGGCGGCTTGCCCTTGCGCAGCGCGTCCAGCAGCTGGCGGTCGTAGGTCAGCGACTTCGGCCAGCCGTCGATGGCGCCGCTCAGGTCGCCGGCTCGGTAGCGGGCGCGGGCCTCGGTCAGCGACGGGTGCTCGTCGTCGCCGGGCTTGGCGAGCATCTCCTCGATGAACGCCTCGTGTTCGCCCTGCACCAGCAGCCGACCGAGCATGTGGCCGTTGCGGCGGTAGCCGAAGCGCTGCGGGCCGTAGGCGTTGGGGATACCGGTGGCGGCGAGTCGGTCGAGCACGGCCTTAGCGCGGACGACGGCCGAGAGATCGACGCCGCGGAGGTTGATGACGAAGCGGTTGCCCGCGAGGTGGCCGCGCTTGATTTTGTTGCCGTGGGGTGTGGCCCAGAGGACGCGCAGGTCGTCGCGGCCGTCGAGCCGCTCCAGGCAGGCGCCCATGTCGTCGCCGTCCTCGGTCCGGCCGGGGGCGTGGACGGTGAGGTGCTGACGGGTGACGGCGTGCTTGTCCTTGAGCCCGGCGTAGCCGACGTCGCGACGCCCGACGCGGAAGGCGGCGGCGATGCGCTTGACGAGGTCGGGCGTGGTGCGGCCGCGTTTTTCGACGAACAGCATCAGGTGCTCGCCGGCGCCGCTGGGTTCGTAGAGCGGCAGCTCCTCGACGGCGAAGTCCTCGGGACGCTGCTTGATGACGCCACCGACGCCGGGCAGGTCGGCGGTGAGATAGGGAACTTGGTCGGGTGAAATTTGGTCCACGTTTACCGCATCGCAGAATATCATGCGGCTGATGTCAAAGTCTGCAATCTGCGTGATGTGTGGGCATCAGAAAGTGCTGCCACTGGAGATGTGCACGCAGTGCGGTTTTGATCCGTCTAAGTCAAAAACTGACTTAAAAGCAAAGTCCATACTGCTTACGGATACACATAGAACGAGTCAAGAACTCCAAGACGCGAAGGAGTCAATCAGCCGTGGCGAACCGATTCAGTGGGATCAAACCGAAGTCGACGAACTCATCGCCGTACTAAAGGTTGGTCCGGGACGCGAAATGTGGCTCATCGGAGCATGTTCACTGGTGATGCTGTTTGTGATTCTGAGTTGGGCAGCGATGCTTCTTTACTTGGCTTGGTCGTAGCAAAGCTGCAGAATCATCAATCCTCCGGCGCGTCGTTGGCCACGAGGGCGCGGAAGCGACCGATGAGGTCGTTGGTGATCGGTCCGGGCACGCCCTGGCCGATGACGCGGCCGTCGACCTTGGTGACGGCGATGACCTCGGCGGCGCTGCCGGTGAGGAACAGCTCGTTGGCGACGTAGAGGTCGTGGCGTGTCAGGTCCTGCTCGACGACGGTGTAGCCCGCGTTGTGGGCCAGCTTCATCACCTCGTTCCGCGTGACGCCTTCGAGGATCCCGGCGTGCAGCGGCGGCGTGACCACGGCCGAGCCCAGCGGCGAGTCGCGGACGATGAACAGGTTGTCGCCCGTGCACTCGGCGACGAAGCCCTGCGGGTTGAGCATCACGGCCTCGGGCACGCCGGCGTCGACGGCCTCGATCTTGGCCATGATGTTGTTGAGGTAGTTGAGGCTCTTGATCCGCGGGCTCAGGGCGGCGGCGTGGTTGCGGACGGTCGCGGCGGTGATGATCGACATCCCCTCGCGGTACATCTGCTCGGGGTAGAGCTTGATCGACGCGGCGATGATGAAGGTGCGCGACTTCTCGCAGAGGAAGGGGTTGATCCCCAGCGGGCCGTTGCCGCGGGTGACGCACAGGCGGATATAGCCGTTGGTCAGGCCGTTGGCGTCGACGGTGGCGCGGGTGGCGGCGGCGAGTTCCTCGATCGTGTAGCCGATGTCCAGCCGCAGCGAGAGCGCCGAGGCGAAGAGGCGGCGGAGGTGGGTGTCGAGCTTGAAGACCCTGCCGTTGTAGATGCGGATGCCCTCGAAGACGCCGTCGCCGTAGAGCACGCCGTGGTCGAAGACGGAGATGTTGGCGTCGGCCTGGGGGACGAGGTCGCCGTCGAGCCAGACGGTCCGCCCGACCGGCGCGGAGGCGGGGTGCGGGCTGGCGGGCTGGGCGGCGGGGGTGGTGGTCATGGCGGATCGGGGGGTTGACAGAGAGAACCCCGGCGTCGATCGGCCGGGTGGATCAGTATATCGGCACGAGGGGCGGCGAAGATTGGCGTCAGCCGGCGGCGGCGAGGAGGGCTGGGGAGCTAAAGCGGGTTGGGGCGTGACAGGGCCTCGTTGTCGTTCGATCGCGGCAGCGCGACGCGTGGGTCATAACGACTGTGTGCCTCGGACCGACATCTCGACGTCAAAGGTCTTCTTGTTGTTCGTGTTTCGCTCTTCGCCCTCGCCCTTGATGCGGACCACGTATTGGCCGAAGCGATTCTTACGAACCTTGAGCTTGGCTTCCTCGATGTAATACTGGCGGTTTTGGTTCTTGACCTTGATCTTGCCGGTGACCTGTGTCTTGAACTTCCCGTCCAGCGTTTTGGGGAGGTTTTCCTCGTTCTTGAATCGGGGGCGGAGCGGTGTCTTCATGGAATCGGGTGGGGTCACCCTCTTGGCTCGCAACGCGAGTCGCTGGCCGAGGAAGGCAAAGGTTCTGCCGCCGACCTGTTTGAACCCGCACCTCACCTCGTA
>JBCCZA010000091.1:0-13311 GCA_039188455.1 Planctomycetota bacterium | reverse complement strand
GCCCGTGAGGTCCAGGCCGGGGATGCCCAGGCAGTTCTGCGTGTAGTCGTCCTTGTCGACGTCCTGCAGCTCGAAGTCGCGGTTGAGGTCGCCGCCGATGACGAAGGCGGAGGTGAACTTAATGCTGTCGCCGCGGAGGGGGGCGAAGGCGTTGCCGTTCTCGATGTAGGCGGCGTTGGCCCCGAGGAAGTAGTGGTACGGCGAGTCCTGCGGGAACAGCGGGCAGCCGGAGTAGAAGGGCTCGGGCTCGGCGTTGTCGGTGGGCTTGGCCTCGATGTAGTCGTCGAGCTGCTCCATCCAGGATTCCTGGCTGGGGTCGTCCCACTCGATGACGGCACCGGCCTCGGGGTAGTACGAGCGGTGGTCGACCTGGAAGGCGACGTGGCCGAGGCCAATCTGACGGAGGGTCGAGGCGCAGCTCATGCCCTGGGCGGTGCGGCGGGCGGCGGCTAGGGCGGGCAGCAGCAGGCCGATCAGCAGGGCGATGATCGAGATGACGACCAGCAGCTCGATGAGGCTGAACGCGCGTGGGCGGCGGGCAGGGCGGGTCATGTTGGGGGTCCCTCGTGAACGTGTCTGGGCATCACTATCGTGAGTTAGACGCTCCGGGGGCGAGAATGTTTCACTGGCCCGGGTCGATCCCGGGGCGATCTGGTACATCGGGGGGATGGACGGCGACTTGCGGCTCGGCAGCCCCGGTTTGTTTGTGACGGGGACGGACACGGATGTGGGCAAGACGGTCGTGGGCTGCGCGATCGCGCGGGCGCTTCGGCTGACGCCGGTGGTGGATCGGTCGGAGGGGGGCGGGGCTCGGGAGCCGCGGCTGGCGCGGGTGGGGGTGTGCAAGCCGATCGCGTCGGGGTGTCGGCGGGAGCGGGAGGGGCTGGTGAACGAGGACGCCGAGGCGTTGGCGCATTTCGCTGACACGGATCAGCCGCTGGATGTGGTGAACCCGGTGCGGTTCCGCCCGGCGGTGACGCCGGCCGAGGCGGAGCGGGTGGAGGGCGTGTCGGTGGACTGGTCGGCGGTGCGGCGGTCGCTGGAGACGATCGACGCGGCGTCGGACGTGGTGATGGTCGAGGGGGCGGGTGGGGTGTTGGCGCCGCTGTCGGACGGGGGCGGCGCGGTGTCCGGCGGCGGCGGGGCCGGCGGGCGGGCACTGGCGACGACACGCGGGCTGGTCACGGTGCTAGACCTGATGGCGTGGGTCGGTTACCCGGCGGTGGTGGTGGCGCGGGCGGGGCTGGGGACGATCAATCACACGGCCATGACCGTGGCGCTGCTCCACCAGCGCGGCCTGCGCGTGGCGGGGGTGGTGATGAACGGCTACATCGGCGACGAGGCTAAGCAGGAGGATGACTCGATGAGTACGAACCGGGCGTGGATCGAGCGGATGACGGGCGTGCCTGTGCTGGCGACGGTGCCGCGGGTGGAGGGCAAGGTGGACCCGAGCCGGGGGCTGATCGACGACGCGGTGCTGGAGGCGGTGGCGATCGGCGGGCCGGCGGGTTGGGTCGGGCGTCAGGCTGGCTGAGGCACGCGGTCGACGCAGAGCATGGTGACGTCGTCGATGGCGGGCTGGCCGGCGCGGTGGAGGGTGACCTGGTCGTTGAGGAGTTCGACGAAGGCGACGGCGTCGAGGTCGCTGCGTTTGGCGGTGTCCTCGATGCGGTCCAGGCCGAACTGTTCGTCGCGCGTGTCTTGCGACTCGTTGACCCCGTCGGAGGTGAAGACGACGCGGTCGCCGTCGTTGAGATGCAGGGTGGTCTGGGTGTCGTCGAGGGCGGGCTTGCGGTCGCCGTAGTCGAGGACGATGCCCAGGGGCGGGCGGTGCGACTGGAGGCGGACGACCTTGCCGTCGCTGACGACCATGGCGGGGGCGTGGCCGGCGTTGGCGTACGTGAATCGGCCGTCGGGCGAGAGGACGCCGTAGATCATGGTGATGAATCGGCCGAGGGCGAGGTCGTCGACGAGCTGCTGCTCGAGCTTGTCGAGCAGGGGCCCGGGCTGCAGGCCGGTCTCGGCCAGGGCGCGGAGGGCGGACCGGCAGGAGGCCATGATGAGCGAGGGGCCGATGCCGTGGCCGGTGACGTCGGCGACGAGGATGGCGACCTGGCCGTCGGGCAGGTCGAAGGCGTCGATGTAGTCCCCGCCGGTGGCGTCGCAGGGGTCGGATCGATAGGCGAAGTGGTAGCCCGGGGCGCGGGGCGGCTCTTGCGGGACGAAGCCTTCTTGGATCTTGCGGGCGATGTTGAGCTGGCCGGCCATGTCGTTGAGGGCGTGGGCGAGCTGCTCGAACTCGTCGCCGGTCTTGACGACGGTCTTGTGGGTGAAGTCCTGGTTGCCGAGGGCGATCATGCCTTCGTGGATCGACTTGACGGGGCGGATGACCAGGGCGCGGAGGACGAAATAGCCGCCGATAGAGGCGAAGATCAGCCCGCCGACGGCGGCGATGGTGGTGGTGACGATAGCGCGGTCGACGCGGTCGAAGTACGCGGTGGCGGGTTGGTTGACCTCGAGGAGGCCGACGACCTTGCCGTGGCTGTCGCGGATGGGTGCGACGCCGACGATCCACTCGCCGTGGGCGTCCTCGAACAGCTCGGAGGCGTAGGGGTCACCGGTGGACGAGGCCATGGCGTGGTGCTCGAGGATCGGCTCGTGGTGGCCGATAAATGTCTCTTCCTGGAGCATGACGCCGTAGCGGAGGACGCCGGTCTTGTCGTCGAGGAAGAAGGTGTAGATGTTGTCGGCGCTGTAGCCGTTGGCCATCGCGACGGCCAGCAGCTTCTCGCGGAGCACGCGGAAGGCCCGGCTCTCGTGGTCCTGGGATTCGGCGACGTCGGCGTGCAGGTCGCCGGGCAGCTGCAGGGCGGCGGTCGCGGCGACGGAGCGGAGCTCGTGCTGGATGTCGGCGATCGCCTGGTTGCGCATCTGCACGCGGATGGGCAGGATCATGCCGAAGACGAGCAGCAGCAGGACCAGCTCGGAGATCAGCAGCAGCTTGGTGCTCAGGCGCATGGTGAGGCTCGGCTTGTCGATGTGATGAGTCGGTTGGGTAACGCCGGGGCGGGGCGTGCTATTCCGCGGCCGCGGCGGGCTGCGGCGTCGGGAGATTCAGGGCGGCGCAGACGCCGGCAAACACCTCGTCGCGCGGCGGTGTGCCGTCGATCGTGACCACGAGTTCCTTGCGCTCGAAGAGGTCGAGGGTCGGCCGGGTCTTCTCGTTGAAGTCGTTGAGTCGGGCGCGGAGCGAATCCTCGTTGTCGTCGCTGCGGGGGACGAGCTTGCCGCCGCAGACATCGCAGATGCCCTCTTTCTCGGGTCGGTGGAAGATGAGGTGGAAGTCGAGCCCGCAGTCTGCGCAGACGCGTCTGCCCATCACGCGCTCGACGACGACCTTGTCGGGGATGTCGATGTGGATGACGGCGTCCACGTCGTAAGACTCAAGGAAGAACTCGGCCTGCGTGCTGTTGCGCGGGAAGCCGTCGAGGATGAAGCCGTAGTTCCAGTCGTGCTCTTGGAGGCGTTGATGGACGATGTCTTCGACAACCTCGTCGCCGACCAGCTGGCCGGCGGCGACGATGCGCGTGACCTTGGCACCCAGCTTGGTGTGGGCGTGGACGTGCCAGCGGAAGATGTCGCCGACGGAGATGTGCGTCAGGTCGAACGCTTTGCCGAGCATGGCGGCCTGGGTGCCTTTGCCCGAGCCCTGCTTGCCCATGATCACGTACTTGTGCATCGCAATAGCGTAGTGGGATGGTTGGCGTCGGGCGTCGGCGATCGACTGTGCCCGTGGCTTACTCGGCGTGCTTGGCGTAGGCCTCGATCTCTTCGGGCGTGACCTGGAGCCACTCGAGCATGTGCTGGTCGTAGACGTCCTGGTGGTCGGGGTTGGAGAAGTCGAGCCGCAGCTCGTTGATGACCTTGGTGCCCTGGCCGATCCACTGCGACCAGGTGTGTTGGCCGAAGTGGTCGTAGATGAACTTGCCGGTGGGGCCGCGCATCGGCGGTGCGGCGAGCTTGGGCTGGGGCTGACCGGTTCGGCGGTCGAGGACCGTCTGGCCGTCGGCCTCGACCTCGGCCTTGACCGCGGCGGCGTCCTTCACCTCGGGCAGCTCGGCGCCGAGCTTCTCGGTCAGTAGCGAGCCGATCGCGCGCTGGGGCATGACGTCGCCACGCTCGGCGGCGGCGGTGTAGCCCTTGGTGAGCACGGCCTTGGCCTCGTCGGTCTGGTCGAGCTTGATCAGCGTCTGGCCGAGCAGCTGATAGGCGCGGGACATGCCGGGGTTGAGCTCGATGGCCTTGCGATAGGCGCCGGCGGCGTCGTCGAACCGCTCGGCGTCGCGGTAGGCGTTGGCCAGCGAAAGAAAGGCCATGTCGTCGGGCGCCTCGCGGGCCATGGTCTCCCACTGCTCGATGCGTTGGGCGAGCGCGGGGTCGGTGGTGGTGGGGTTGGTCATAGGCATGAGGATAGGTCGGTGGCGGGGGCGGTGTAGGATGCGAGGCGTGGCGATTGAGCGGGTTTTTTTAGGGTGGCGGCGCGAGGATGGGGCGCTGTTGCGTCGCGCGGCGCGGTGGGTGTGGGACGAGTTGGGGGCGGTCAGCGGGGGCGACCTGGGGGACGTGGCGTTGGTGGTGCCGGGCGCGCGGGCGGGGCGTCGGCTGGAGGCGATGCTGGTCGAGGAGGCGGGCGGTGCGTTGTTGCTGCCGCGGGTGCTGACGCCGGGCGGGTTGGCCGAGGCGACGGGGTTGCTCGACGGTGCGCGTCCGGTGAGCGGGTTGGCGGCGGCGTGGGGTCGGGCGGTGGCGGCGGCCAGTTTGCCCGACGCGTCGCGCGCGGCGTTGCTGGGTGGGGCGAGCGCGAGCGAGGGGGGCGCGTCGGGCGTGGTGAGCGGCGGGGTCGAGGACGACCCGCTGGGTTGGCTGGCGGTGGGTCGGGCGTTGAGTGGGTATGTCGCGGAGTTGGCGACGGGGGTGATTGCGCCCGGCGAGGTGGCCGAGCAGGCCGAGGCGCTGGGGGCGTGGGGGCCGCGGTATCGCGCGGCGGCCGAGGCGGAGCGGGCGTATCGCGATGGGTTGGCGGACCGGGAGCTGGTTGATCGCGACGCGGCGGTGGTCGATGCGGCGAGGTCGGATCGGGCGGCGTGGCCCGGGACGATGGTGCTGGTGGGGGTGGCCGACCTTCGGCCGATCGATCGGCGGATTGTCGAGGCGGTGGCGGTGGGTGGCGCACGGGTGGTGGCGTTGGTGCTGGCCGAGGCGGCGATGGCCGAGGCGTTCGACGAGCTCGGCGGCTTGATCACCGAGCGTTGGACGGAGCGAGCGACGGGGCTGTCGGCGTGCGAGGTGGTTCGCGTGCCGCGGGTGTCGGACCAGGGCGCGGCGGCGGTGGCGTCGATCGATCGGCTGAGTGAGTCGGCCGACGCGCGGGTGTCGAGCACGGCAGACGTGACCGTCGGTCTCGGCGACGAGTCGGTCGCCGCGGCGGTTGACCGGGCGATCGATCGCGCGAGCGACGGCGCGTCCCGGGGTCGGTCGGCGAGCGCTCAGACTTGGGGCGCGTCGGTCGTGGGTCGGTTGATCGATGCGGTGGCGCGATACAGCGCCTCGCGACGGCTGGCGGACCTGGGGCCGGTGCTGCGCCACCCGGATGTCGAGCGCCGTCTGAGCGAGACGCTCGAAGCGTCGGCGGCCGGGTCTCGGGCGGCGGGCTGGCCGGGCGCGCTCGCGGCGTTTGTCGACGCGACGCTGGCCGAGCGATGGGACGACACGCTGGGTGCGGACGAGCGGTGGGCCTCGCTGCGTGCGGCGCGGGCTGAGGTCGAGGCGGTTTTGCCGAGCGAGGACGAGGGCGGGCGCCGTCGGCCGCTGGGGCGGTGGGCGGACGCGGTGCGCGAGCTGTTGCGTGGGGTGTACGGCGCATCATGGTCGCCAAGGGGTTGGGACGAGGCGGATCGGCTGCGGTGGGAGGCGATCGAGGTGTTGGTCGCCGGCTGGGAGGCGTGGGAGCGGGCAGCCGGGGCGCTGCCGAGCGTGACGTGGCCGGAGGCGTTGCGGCTGACGCTCGCCGAGTTCGGCGATCGGCCGCTCACGGCGACGCCGAGGGACGGGGATGTCGAGCTCGTCGGTTGGCTGGAGCTGATGCTGGACGATGCACCCGCGGCGGTGGTGTGCGGCCTGACCGAGGGGGCGATCCCGTCGGGCGGTGTGGCGGATGCGTGGCTGCCGGATCGGCTGCGTGGCAGGCTGGGGCTGGTCGACGCGCGGCGGCGTCGGGCGCGCGACGCCTACCTCATGAGCGCGATCGTCGCGAGCCGGGCGGTCGAGGCGATCGTGCCGATGCGTGGCGACGACGGCGAGCCGCTGACGCCGTCGCGCTTGCTGCTTCAGGGACGATCCGCGACGGACCTGGCCGAGGGCGTGCTCGAGCTGTTCGACGATCGCAAGCCGCTCGAACCGGTCAGGCCGATCGGTCGCCATGGTGAGGCCAGCGGGTTTGTCATCCCTCGGCCGCGCGACGCCTGGTCGCCCGAGGATCGGCTGCGGGTGAGCGACTTCCGCCTGTATCTGCAGGACCCGTATCGGTTTTACGTCGAGCGCGTGCTGGGGTTGTCCGCGCGGGAGCGGCGCGTGGCGCTTGAACTCGATGCGCTGGGCCTGGGCCGGCTGCTGCACGAGGCGGTGGAGGTGTTGGAGTCGCCGGAGCTGTGCGCGAGCCGCGATGTCGATCGGCTGCGCGAGGCGATGACCGCGTCGATGGACCGCGCGCTGGGCAAGCGGTACGCGGGCCAGCCGGTGACGGCGGTGCGGGCGCAGCGGGAGATGATGGCGGCGCGGCTGGCGATGCTGGCCGAGCGGCAGGCCGAGCTGGCGGCGGACGGCTGGCGGGTGGCGAAGCAGGAGGCGCCGGTGTCGTGGGCGGTGCGGGTCGATCACCACGGACGGCCGACGACGGTCACGATCGCCGGGCGGATCGATCGGGTCGACGTCCACCGCGACGGGCGCATCCGGCTGATCGACTACAAGACCGGCGATACGGCCAGGACGCCGCGCCAGACGCACCTCGGCGGCGAGCACGGCTGGCTCGACCTGCAGCTGCCGCTGTACGCCGAGGCGGCGGCTTGGGGTGCATGGGACGAGGCGGTCGAGGCCGCGCTGCAGGCGATCGGCGATCCGGCGGAGGTCGAGCTGGGTTACATCCTGCTGCCGAAGGAGGCGGACCTCGTTGGCTGGTCGCCGGCGGTGGACGGGCGCGGCAAGTCAGCGACGCCATGGGGAGGTGACCTATTGGCCTCGGCTTACTCGCTGCGCGATCGGTTGGTCGGCGAGATGCTGGCGGGCGGGGCGCACTTCTGGCCGGTCGATCGGATGACCGAGCGGGCGGACGCGGTGTCGGCGATGGCGGGGGTGACGGCGGTCGATCGGGCGGGGCTGCTTCGGCAGAGCGGCTGGGAAGGCGGCGGGGCGTGAGCGGGGGCGAGGCCGAGTTCGTCGAGGAGGCGACGCCGCACCGCGTCGTGCGGGCGTCGGCGGGGACGGGCAAGACGCACCGGCTGACCAACCGCTACATGGCGTTGCTGGGCGTTGGGGCCGACCCGTCGACGCTGGTCGCGACGACGTTCACGCGCAAGGCGGCCGGCGAGGTCCGGGCCCGCGTGCTGCGGCGGCTGGCTGATGCCCGACTCGATCGCGGCGGCGAGCGTTCTCAGATCGAGCGCGAGACCCATGACCTGACCGGCCGGTCGGTGCGGGTCGATGCGGCGTGGTGCGACGCGGCGCTGGCGGGCGTCGTGAGTCGGCTCGATCGGCTGTCGATCGGGACGATCGACGCTTGGTTGGCGCGGATGTCGGGCGTGCTGGGGTGGGAGCTGGGGGCCGGACAGGCAGTGCGAACGATCGCCGGCGACTCCGAGGAGGCGGCGCGGCTGCGGCTGGCGGCCGTTGAGCGGGTGGTCGAGCGGGCCGGCGATGTCGGCGAGGCGTTTGTCGGCTTGATCGACCAGCTCCGCGCGGTGCACGGCGAGGCGGCGCGCGGGCCTGTGACGCGGGCGCTGGTGGAGCTGCTCGGTGGCCTGGAGCAGGTCGTGCGGGAAGCGCCCGAGCGCGAGGCTTGGACGGCCATCGGCACGGTCGATCGCGTCGATCCGGCGGAGGCCGAGGCGTGCGTCGAGCGACTATTGCGGGTTGAGGACGCTCTGCCGCGGAACAAGACGGGTGATGTCGATCGGCGTTGGGCCAAGGCGCTGACGGGGTTGATCGACGCGGTGCGGGCTGGGCGATGGTCCGAGGCGGCGGGCGGCGGGCTGCTCAGGGCGATCATCGGGGCGGCCCCCGGCGGCGAGCCGGCGTACTACGGGACCGCCATCGAGGGCGACGTGCTGCTCGCGTGCCACGATGCGCTGCGGCTCACTCGCCAAGGCCTGCTGCGACCGATCGCGAACCGCGGCGCAGCGCTGTCGTCGCTGGGCAAGGCCTACGTCGCTGAGCTCGACGCGGCGCTAGCCGAGGCGGGGGTCGTGCGGTTCGAGGACGTGACGGATCGGCTCGCGCGGCGTCTTCCCGGGCTGAGCGAGGCGGAGCGGGCTGACTTGTTCTACCGGCTGGACGCCGGCGTCGAGCACCTGCTGATCGACGAGTTTCAGGACACGTCGCTCGAGCAGTGGCGGGTGATCCGCGAGACGGCCGAGGAGGCGATGAGCGACGCCACGACGGGGCGGACGTTCTTCGCCGTCGGCGACGCCAAGCAGGCGATCTACGGCTGGCGCGGCGGGCGGGTCGAGCTGTTCGACCGGGTCGGCGGGTTGGTGGCGGGGCGTTATGCCGGTCGGGTCGAGTCGATGGACGCGAGCTATCGGTCGGGGCCGGTCGTGCTGGAGGCGGTGAACCGGGTGTTCGGCGCGTTGCGAAACGGCACGGCGGGCGTCGCTGACGTATGGGGGCACGCCGGTCGCCGGTTCGCCGAGGCGTTCACGGAACACACCGCGGCGACGCGGCGTGGGGGTGAGTCGGCGGGGTCGTGTGTGGTGGAGACGAGCGGCGTGGTCGAGCGCGACGCCGGTGACGGCGAGGGCGAGGAAGAGGAGGTCGGCGGGTCGGGCTGGAAGCCGGCGCACTGCCGGCACGTGGCGCAGCGAGTGGGCGAGATGCTCGCGGCGCGGCCGGGGCGGGAGATCGCGGTGCTGTGTCGGCAGCGAGCGGCGATGAGATCGGTGCTACACGCCCTGCGTCGAGATGAGGGAATCTTGGCGTCGGGCGTTGCGGTGTCGCTGGAGGGCGGGCGTCGGATGGCGGACGAGCCGGCGGTGCAGGCCGTGCTGTCGGCGCTTCGGCTGGCGGAGCGGGAGGACGACGCGGCGGCGGCGTTCCACGTCGCATCCGGGCCGATCGGCGCGTTGGTGGGGCTGGCGTCGGTCGAGGCGGCACGCTCGCCCACGGCCCGGGCGTCGGCGGCGGCGCGGGTGCGGCGGGAACTCGTCGAGCTCGGGCCGGCGGGGGTGGTGGCGGCCTGGGCGCGGGCGGTGGCCGAGGCGTGCGACGCCGGGGCGGCCGAGGCACTGGGGCGGCTCGTGTCGTGGTTGGACGGGCAGGCGGGAGCGCTCGACGCGCTTCGGCCCGGGCAGGTCGTGGCCGCGGCGGAGGCGGCGATCGTCGACGCCGGCTCGTCTGGGGGCGTGGTGGTGATGACGATCCACGCAAGCAAGGGCCTGGAGTTCGACTCGGTCGTGCTGCCGGACCTGGATCGCAAGCCCGCGTCGACGGCCCGGTGGCTTGAGCTGCGGGCGGGCGACGATCCGTGCGGGCCGATCGAGGCGGTGTTCCCGTGGGTGAAGAAGGACCTGCTGTGGCTGGACGAGCGGTTCGGCCGGGCGTTTCGGGCTTGGCGGGAACGGCAGCGGTACGAGGAGCTTTGCGCGCTGTACGTGGCGATGACACGAGCCAAGCACGACCTGCGCGTGGTGCTGCTGCCGCGGCCGACGCCGCAGGGCGCAGACAAGGGCCAGGACGCGGGGCTGAGCAAGACGGCCGGCGGGCTGGTGTTGTCGGCGGTCGCGCCGGACGCGTGGCGGCCGACATCGGCGACGGTCTTGCACGAGGCGGGCGACGCGCTACCGGGCGTAGATGCGGCCGATGAGCAAGCGTTGCCCAAGGCGATCGCTGCGGAAGCCCGAGTTCCCTGGCGGCTGAAGGCCGGGCCGGCTCGCGGCGTGGCGACGGTCGCGCCGTCGATGCTCGACGACGAGGAGGCAACAACGGGGCGGGCTGGGCTCCTCGGTCAGTTGCTCGACGGCGGCGCCGCACGGCGGGGTGGCTCGGCCGTTCACGCGCTGCTCGAACGGGTCGGGTTTGTCGATCGGCCCGACGGCGTGCCGGATGACGCGGCGCTGGTCGCGACGGCGGAAGCGATCGGCTTCGATGAGGCGTCGGTTGCCGCGACGATCGATCGACTGCGCCGCCTGCTCGGCGACGAGGCCGTGCGGCGATGCCTGTCGACCGATCGGCCCGGCGGCGGGCGGTGGACCGAGCTGTGGCGCGAGCGACGGTTGGCGGTATCGGCGTCGGGCGACGCGCCCGCCCTCGCCGGTGTGGTCGATCGTGTGATGCTCGCCCGCGACGCGGCAGGCAAGGCCATCGCGGCGTGCGTCGTCGACTACAAGACCGATCGTCGCCCGTCCGACGCGGCGGATGACGACGCCTTTGCGGAACTGCTGCGCGAGCGCCACGGCGCCCAGCTGCATGCGTATGGCCGGGCCGTCGCGCGCCTGCTGAGACTCGACGCGGCCGAGGTCGAGCGCGTGCTCATCGCCGCCGAAGGGCCGCTTGTGATTTCGGTGCCCTGACGCGATGCGAACGCCACGCGATTAAGCGAGCTGACGCATCGCGCTGGGAGGTCGTCCGGTCCGCGCCCGCACCCGATCGGCCAGGTGTCGTGCCGAGCGCAGGCCGGACTGCCGAGCGATGTCGTCGAGCGGCAGGTCGGTGACGCGCAGGAGCGACAGGGCGTGATTGACGCGGCGCGTATCGAGGTATCGAGCGGGTGTCTCGCCGGTGCGTTGACGGAAGACGCGCGTGAGGTGTTCGCGGCTGACGCCGTAACGGTTGGCGATGCGTTGGGTGTCGATCGGATCGAGCGGGTGTTCGACGAGTTGGTCAACGGCACGATCGACGGCCGGCTGCGCTTCGCGTCGGGCGGCTTGCGCGAAGTCAAGCAAGCCCATCACGAACCGGTGCACCAGGCCGGCCGAGCGGATGGCGTCGACCGAGCGCTGCGGGTCGAGCAGGCCGACGAGCTCGGCGAGCGATTGGTGCAGCGGGTGATCGAGCCCGAGATCGAGCACCGGTCCTGTCGCGGCGCGTAGTTGTTGCATGTGCTCCTCGACCCCCGCGCCGACGGGGCTAACCCATCGGTTGCGATACGGCTCGGTAAGCGGTCGGCGTTGGCCGTACTGCGAATCCTCGTCGTAGCGGAAGACGATCATCGTGCCGGCCGGGGCGGGTTGCGTCTTGCCGTGGAGGGTGACGTCGATCGAGCCGGCCAGCGAGGACTGCACGACCCACTGCGCGCCGCTGCGTTTGCGGTTGTCGAACCAATAGTCGTAACCGGGTGGGGCGGTCTGCGTGCCGCCATAGCGAACCGCCCAGAGCACGGGCTCAGTCGCGTCGGCTCCGAGGTATCTCGCCTGTTGTTGGCTCGGAGGGGTCATGTCACATAATCGTAGTCGGTAATCACTGGTAGGGCGTTGAATCGATCTTGATCGGCCTTAATTTGATGAGCCTGATCACAACCTAGAGCCTGGGAGCCCGCCATGACGACCGCCACGCCCCCCACCGAGCCGCTCGATGAGAACGCCGTCGGCGCCGAAGCCCACACGAAAGCCGCGGAGAATCAGGAAGGTCTGCCGGGCAAGTTCCAGCGGCCGATCCACGTCACGTTCCTTGGCGCCGGGTCGAACTTCTGCCCCCGCCTGGCCCGCGACTTCCTGCTGACGCCGGGGTCGGACGCCGGCTCGTTCCGCCTGGTCGATATCGACGCCGAGCGCCTCGGGATGATGCACCGGGTCATCGAGCGGATGATCCGCGACTCGGGCAGGACCGGCTGGACGGTCTCGTCCACCACCGATCGCCGCGAGGCTCTGCCCGGCTCGGACTACGCCGTCTGCTGCGTCGAGGTCAACGGACTGGCGTGCGTCGAACTCGACAACGACATCCCCCTCAAGTACGGCGTCGACCAGTGCATCGGCGACACCCTCGGCCCGGGCGGGCTGTTCAAGAGTTTGCGCACCGTGCCGGTGTTCCTCGACATCCTCCGCGACATGCACGAGCTGTGCCCCGGGGCGCTGATGCTCAACTACACCAACCCGATGAGCACGATGGTGCTCGCCGCGGGCCGAGCCGTGCCCGAGGTGCCGGTGGTCGGCCTGTGCCACTCCGTGCAGGGCACGAGCCACCTGCTCGCCGAGTACGCCGACGTGCCGTACGAAGAGATGAGCTGGGAGTGCGCCGGCATTAACCATCTCGCGTGGTTCACCAAGCTGGAGCACAAGGGCAGCGACCTGTACGAGACCGTGCTCTACGAGAAGTTCCGCCGCGAGATCGCCGCCGGCATCGCCGAGGCCGACGCCGGCAAGGCCCGGCACGACAACGCCAACGACCAGTTCTGGAAGGACGAGTCGGAGCGCCCCGATCGCGAGTACGAGCAGGATGACCTCGTCCGCAAAGACATGTGCGTCAATTTCGGCGCGTTCATCACCGAGTCCTCCGGGCACCTGTCCGAGTACCTGCCCTACTACCGAAAGAGCGAGGCCGGCCGGAAACTGCTCCGCCTCGGGTACCACGGCGGTTCGCGTTTCTACGCCTCTAACTGGCCGACCTGGCGAAGCAAGGCCGACGCGACCCGCGCTCGATGGGTCGGCGGTGAGGAGTCGATCGAGCTCACGCGCTCGTGGGAATACGCCTCATGGATCGTCGAAGCCATCGAGAAGGACAAGCCGTACCGCATCCACGGCAACGTCATGAACACCCCGCACGGCCCGCACTCCCGGGGTGTCGGTGCCCCGGCATTCCCCATCGGCGAGGCCGGCAAGCTGATCACCAATCTCCCGGGCGACGGCGCCGTCGAGGTCGCCTGCTACGTCGACGGCAACGGCGTGCAGCCGACGCGCTACGGCGCCCTGCCGCCGCAGATGGCCCACGTCTGCGCGAGCAACATGGCTTACTTCGACCTGGCCGCCACGGCGATCATCGAGCGCAGCAAGGAGGCCGCCGTGCACGCCCTGATGCTCGACCCGCTCTGCCAGGCCGTCTGCACGCCGG
>JBCCZA010000090.1:0-13359 GCA_039188455.1 Planctomycetota bacterium | reverse complement strand
GTCCGCGACCACATCGCCCGCGTCATCCCCGGCTTCGACGGCTTCAACGACAAGATCGACATCCCCGGCGGGTTCTACCTCGGCAACGCCGCCCGCGATCGCCAATGGCGCACCGACGGCCACAAGGCCCGCTTCACCGTCGCCGCGATCCCCCGCCTCGGCCTGCCCGACGGCCAGCTCCGCCTCATGACCCTCCGCTCGCACGACCAATACAACACCACCGTCTACGACCTCAACGACCGGTACCGCGGCATCAAGGGCGACCGCCACGTCGTGTTCATGAACGCCTACGACATCGAGCAGCGCGGGCTCAGCGCCGGCCAGCTCGTCGACCTCACCAGCCACTTCGCCGACGGCAAGCAGCGCACCGCCAAGCGATTCAAGATCGTCGCGTACCCGATCACGCCCGGCTGCATGGCCGGCTACTTCCCCGAGCTGAACGTGCTGATCTCGGTGAAGAGCTTCGCCGACCGCAGCCGCACGCCGACGTCCAAGTTCATCCCGGTCTCGCTGAGCCCAAGCGCGTGATTGATCGCTCGCCGATGTGGAGCCGAGCCCGCGTCGTCCGTTGGGACGCCGAGGCCGAGCCGACCACGCAAGACGACGACCTCGCGGTCGAGGAACCGTTGGAGATCCGCGTAGGCGGCGAGGCTGTGAGCGTCACGATGCGCACGCCCGGGCCGATCGGCGATTCCTGGGACCAGCAGGACCGCGAGCTCGCCGCTGGTTTCCTTCTGACGGAGCGCGTCATCGCCGGCCCCGAAGCCATACTCCGCATCGACCCCTGCCTCAAAGCCCCCGACGGCAACGTCATCAACGTCCACCTCGCCACCGGCGTCACGCTCGACACCGAGCGCCTCCGGCGCAACGTGTACACGGCCTCCAGCTGCGGCGTCTGCGGCAAGGCCTCGATCGATACGGTCCACCAGCACTTCCCCCCGATCAACAACTCGCCCGACGCTGAGCCGGCGCGGGTCACCGACGCCGTGCTGCTGTCGCTGCCGCAACGCCTGCGCGAGAGCCAGACGACCTTCACTCGCACCGGCGGGCTGCACGCCGCGGGGCTGTTCGACCTGGAGGGCAACCTGCTGGCGATCCGCGAGGACATCGGCCGGCACAACGCGGTCGACAAGGTCATCGGCTTCGCCGTGCTCAGCGGCCGCCTGCCGCTCGATCGGGCGATCCTGTTCGTCAGCGGCCGCGCGTCGTTCGAGATCATGCAGAAGTCGCTGGCCGCCCGCATCCCCGTCGTCGCGGCGGTGTCGGCCCCGTCGAGCCTGACCGTCGAGTTCGCCCGGGATTCGGGTCAGACGCTCGTCGGTTTCCTCCGCCCGCCCCGCATGAACGTCTACACCCACGGCGAGCGCATCGTGCCTGCTTGATTTTGCGGCCCTCTGTCGACGCCGTGCGCGGTACCGTAAGACGGCGTCAGGTTCAGCCCTCTCGTTGCACTCGCCGCGGAGTCGCCCGTGTCTTACATCATGGCTCTGGATCAGGGGACGACCAGCTCGCGCGCGATCGTCTTCGACGCGTCCGGGCGGATTGTCGCCAGCGCGCAGCGGGAGTTCTCGCAGCTGTTCCCCCAGCCGGGCTGGGTCGAGCACGACCCCAACGAGATCTGGTCGAGTCAGCGGGACGTGATGGCAGAGGCGCTCGACGGCCTAGGCATCCGACCCGCGGACCTGGCCGCCATCGGCATCACCAACCAGCGCGAGACCACCGTCGTCTGGGACCGTAAGACCGGCGAGCCCGTGTGCAACGCCATCGTCTGGCAGGACCGACGCACCGCGGCGATGTGCGACCGACTATGCGCCGACGGCGCCGAGGAACTCATCCAGCGCAAGACCGGCCTCGTGATCGACGCCTACTTCTCCGGCACCAAGATCGCCTGGATCCTCGACCACGTCGACGGTGCTCGCGAGCGTGCCGAGCGCGGCGAGCTCGCCTTCGGCACGGTCGATACGTGGCTGACCTACAAGCTCACCGCCGGTCGGCTGCACGTCACGGACGTCACGAACGCCTCGCGCACCCTGCTGTTCGACATCCACACGCTCGACTGGGACGACGAGTTGCTCGGCCTGCTCGACGTCCCGCGCGGCGTGCTGCCCGAGGTGCGGTCCAGCTCGGAGGTCTACGGCGAGGTCTCGACCGGCCTGCCCGCCACGGGCGTCCCGCTGGCCGGGATCGCGGGCGACCAGCAGGCGGCCATGTTCGGCCAGGCCTGCGTCCGCCGCGGCATGGCCAAGAACACCTACGGCACCGGCTGCTTCCTGCTGATGAGCACCGGCACCGAGCCGCAGGCCTCAGACAACAAGCTGCTGACCACCGTCGCCTGGCAGCGCAATGGCCAGACGCACTACGCGCTCGAGGGCGGCGTCTTCGCCGGCGGGGCGGTCGTGCAGTGGCTGCGCGACGGGCTGCGGCTCATCCGCGACGCGCCGGAGGTCGAGACGCTGGCCAGCCAGGTCGACGACAGCGACGGCGTGTTCTTCGTGCCGGCGCTCACCGGGCTCGGCGCCCCGCACTGGGACCCGTACGCGCGGGGGATGATCGTCGGCATCACGCGCGGCACGACCGACGCCCACATCGCGCGGGCCGCGCTCGAGGGCATCGCCTACAAGGTCGCCGACCTGGTCACCGCGATGCAGCACGACGCCGGCGGGCCGATCACCGAGCTGCGGGTCGACGGCGGGGCGGCGGCGAACGACCTGCTCATGCAGGTCCAGGCCGACGTCCTCGGCGTGCCCGTCGTGCGCCCCACGGTGTTGGAGACCACCGCGCTGGGGGCCGCTTACCTGGCCGGGTTGGCCGTTGGTGTTTGGCAATCGGTCGAACAGATCGAGGCGAACTGGCAGGAGGACCGGCGGTTCGAGCCCGAGCTGCCCGAGAGCGAGGCGACGAAGCTGAGAGACCGATGGCAGAAGGCGGTCGAGCGGGCCAAGCGATGGGAGGAGGCCGAGTGATCCGCGACGAGATGCTGCGGGCGATCCGCGATCGCGACACGCCGTGGGACGTGGTCGTCATCGGCGGCGGGGCGACCGGGCTGGGCACGGCGGTCGACGCGGCGTCGCGCGGGCTGAGCGTCGTGCTGCTCGAGCAGGCCGACTTCGCCAAGGGCACGTCCAGCCGATCGACCAAGCTCGTGCACGGCGGGGTCCGCTACCTGCAGCAGGGCAACGTCTCGCTGGTGATGGAGGCGCTCAAGGAGCGCGGCCTGCTGCTGCGCAACGCGCCGCACCTCGTGCGCGACGTCGCGTTCATCGTGCCGAGCTACAAGTGGTGGGAGTCGCCGTTCTACGGCATCGGCATGAAGGTCTACGACCTGCTCGCCGGCCGCTACGGCTTCGGCCGATCCAGCATGATCTCGCGCGACGACGTCCTCAAGGCGATCCCGTCGATCCAGACCGACGGCCTGGTCGGCGGGACGCGCTACTACGACGGGCAGTTCGACGACGCTCGGCTGGCGATCAACCTCGCGGCGACCGCCGTTGAGCAGGGCGGCGTCGTGCTCAACTACGCGCCGGTCGTGCGGCTGATCAAGGACGAGGCGGGGATCGTGCACGGCGTGGTGGCTCGCGATACCGAGACCGGCGAGGAGCTGAACGTGCACGGGCGGGTCGTCGTCAACGCCACCGGCCCGTTCGCCGATGGCGTCCGTCAGCTCGATCAACCCGACGCCAAGCCGATCATCGCGCCCAGCAGCGGCGTGCACATCGTCCTCGACCGCTCGTTCCTGCCCGGCGACTCGGCCATCATGGTCCCGCACACGGCCGACGGCCGCGTCATGTTCGCCATCCCCTGGCACGACGTCGCCGTCGTGGGCACGACCGACAACCCCGTCGACCGCGTCGAACTCGAACCGACCCCGCGACAAGAGGACGTCGCGTTCATCCTCGAGACGGCCAACCGCTACCTCGCCCGCCCCGCGACGCCGGCCGACATCCGCAGCGTCTTCGCCGGCATCCGCCCGCTGGTCAAGCTCGGCGACGGCGACAACACCGCGGCCCTCTCCCGCGAGCACACGATCCTCATCGACCCCGCGTCCGGGCTCATGACCGTCGCCGGCGGCAAGTGGACCACCTATCGCAAGATGGCCGAGGATGTTGTCGACCAGGCGATCACGCTGGGCGACCTGGACGCGCGCGGCTGTGTTACCGAAGACCTGCCCATCCATGGCCACTACCAGAACGTCGAGCAGTTCGGCGGCCTCGCGTACTACGGCTCGGACGCGATCGCGATCCGCCGGCTGTCGGACGCCGATCCCGCGATCAAGACGCCGCTGCACGATCGGCTGACGATCACCGCTGCCGAGGCCCGCTGGGCCTGCCGATCAGAGATGGCTCGCACGGTCGACGATGTCCTCGCGCGACGGACGCGCTCGCTGCTGCTGGACGCCCAGGCCGCGACCGAGGCCGCGCCGCGTGTCGCCGAACTCATGGCCGACGAGCTGGGGCGTGATCGGGCGTGGATCGACGCCGAGATCGCCGCGTTTGCCGAGATCGCGGAGCGGTACTTGTGCCAGGACGCGTCGGCCGCGTGACCGACCGACCACCGCGAAGGCCGCGAACCGGGCGTTAGCCCGGCCGCGGCCGGATCCAGAGTCGTCTCAGAACGCAAAGTCGAGCTGGATGGAAGCCCGCTGGATATCAGGCATGCCGATGCCCGCGCCGGTGCTGGCGATGTAGCCCTCGCCGTCGAAGAAGTTGGCGTACTTGAAGAGCACGGTGAAGTGCTTGGAGAGCTTCTTGGAGAGGACGAAGTCGATCTCCGAGCCGACGTACTCCATCTGGTCGGCGGTGGCGAAGGCGTGGTACCACGCCCGGGCCTTGATCTCCCACGGCAGCGTCACGCCGACGAAGCCGTAGAAGTCCTGCAGGCCGTTGGGCCCGCCGTTGGCCGTCGCGCCCGCGAGGAAGCGGTCGGCGAAGCCGTTGAACTTGTGCAGCGTGGCCAGCGGCGTGAGGAACTGGTTGCCGTCGTCGGCGCCGAGCAGCTCGTAGCCGCCGCCGAAGTCGAAGCCCTTGAAGACGAGCTTGCCTTCGGCCGCGCCGTAGTGGGCGAGGTACGCGCCGCGGGGGTTGTTGCTGCCGTCGGTCTGGAAGGCGTACGAGGCCGAGTAGGCGAGCTTGACGTCGTCATTGATCGGTTGCGAGCCGGTGAGCAGCAGGCCGTAGGAGTTGACGCTGTTCACCGCGGCGTTGTCGAAGTCGAAGATGTAGACGAAGCCGACGAGCTTGCCGGGCTTGAACCCGCCGATGTCCAGCGCGTCGTACGAGACGTTGACGAACTGCGAGTGCGAGTCGAAGTTGTCGAACGGACCGGCCTCGACGTCGTTGCCGAAGATGCGGTTCACCTGTTCGATGTGACCGCCACGCAGGACAAGGCCTTCGATGAGGCTGGTCTCGATGTACGCGGCGTCGAAGGTCTGCTCGTTCTGTCGCCAGCCCACGTTGCCGATGAAGCGGGAGTTGTCGAGGATGATCCGCTGGCGGCCGACACGTGCCTTGACCGAGAGTGGGCTGTCGTCGGCTTCGTAGAAGTACTGAGCGAAGAGCTGGTTGAGTTCGACGTTGGTCGGGTCGGCGATGATCGTCCGGCCGGGCGTGCCGCGCGGGCCGGCGAAGTACGAGTCTTCGTCGGGCGTGCCGGTGGCCTCGAACTCGGCCATCGCCGAGAAGCCGAACAGGTCGGCCGTGTGGTACCCGAGCCGCAGCCGGCCGGTCCACGCGTTCGACGAGCGCAGGCCGTCCTGGTCGGCGTACTCGTAACGCAGGCGGATGTTGGCGTTGACCTTGCCGTCCATGAAGAACTGCTCGATCGCCGACATCGGGTCATCTGAGAAAGTCGCCTCTGGCGAGGAGGCCGCGTCGGCCGATCCGTCGCCGACGATCTCGCTCACGGGCACGCCCTGGGCGAGCGAGTGGCCCGCGGCCCAGGCCGACGCGACCGTGCAGGCCGCCGCGAGTGTGTACGTCTTCTTCTCCAACATGTCTTCGATCTCCAACTAGAAAAGAAATGACCACGAAACAGCCGCGTCTCATCGACACCGCGCAACGAACGCGGCCACGCCGTCGGCGTGGTGCCAATAAGCCGCTTCGTTGCGGGGTCGGGGTTTGTTGTCAGCGTTTACCGTGGCTGACGACGTGGCAGGCGTTACTGATCGTTGCTTGGCTCAGCCGGCGTGGCTGGGCATGGGGGTTATCGGGTTGGCGAACGGGCCCAACTCCCGCAGCGGGTCGTCGGGATCGAACGTGCGGTCGTCGACCCATCGGTCGGGTCCCATCGTGACGGGGCCGCGGTCCGACGGCAGCAGCCATTCGTCGGCGTGCGTGCCCTCGGTGACTCGGCCCTGTGTCGGGATCGGCAGGCCGAGGTTCTCGGCGGCCTGGCGGTAGATGTCCTCGCGGTAGGTCGAGGCGGCGATGCCCTGCAGGTCGAGGCTGGGGTCGACGCCGCCCCAGCGCACCATCTGGCTGAGGAACCACATCGCCTGCGACCGCCAGGGCAGGTTGGTCTGGTAGCGGTGGAACACGTGGAAGTCGGGCACGGCAACGGGATCTCGGCCCTTGGCCTCCACGAGTGCGCCGGTCATCGAGCGTTCAAGCAGGCGCGCTTCGACATTGACGTACTGCGGCAGGGCGAGGATCGCGCAGGCCTCGCGCCGGTGCGCCGGGTCGTCAAGCCAGATACAGGCTTCGAGCGTGGCCTCGATCATCGCCAGGTGCGTCTCGGGGTATTGGGCGGCCCACTCGGCCTTGACGCCGAGCACCTTCTCCGTGCCGTTGGCCCACAGCGCGTGCTTGGTGATCGCGATCTCGCCGAGGCCCTCATCGACCGCGACCGAGTTCCACGGCTCGCCGACGCAGAAGCCGTCAACCCGCCCCGCGGTCAGCGCCTCCACCATGCTGGGCGGGGGGACGACGACGAGCTCAACGTCGTTCTCCGGGTCGATGCCGCCCGAGGCGAGCCAGTACCGCAGCTCGAGGTCGTGCGTCGCCATGGGGAACACGGCACCCAGGCGTAGCTTGGGTTTCCCCTCGGCCCGGCGTGCGTCGATGCAGGGGCGCAGCGCGTCGGCCGTGCGAGGCGAGGCCCAGTCGTCGCCGAGCCGGTCGCGGACTTCCTGGCACAGCTTGGTCGAGAGCGTGATCGCGTTGCCGTTGAGGTCGAGCGTCATGCCGGTGACGAACTCGCCGGCGTAGCCGATGACGCCCGCGGCGCTGGCCAGCGGCATCGTCGCGAGCATCTGCGCGGCGTCGAGCACGCCGTAGGAAACCTTGTCGCGGATCCCCGCCCACGAGCGCTCCTGAGTGGTCGCGACGTCGAGGCCACGCTTCTCGTACAGCCCGCGTTCGACCGCGACCGCGATCGGGGCGCAGTCGGTGAGCGGCACGATGCCGATCGTCAAGGATGATTTCTCGGGTGCTCGGCCGACGCTCATGAATTTACTCCCTCCATCAGATTCGCGGCTTCCAGCAGGGTTTTTGCCAGATCGCCGATGCGTTGCTTGCGGTCCATGGCGAGCTTGCGGAGCATGCCGTAGGCCTCGACTTCGCTGAGGCCTCGCCGCTTCATCAGGAACGCCTTGGCCCGATCGACGTACTTGCGTTCGTCGAGCGTCGTGCGCGCCTTCTCCAGTTCCTCGCGCATCGATTGGTAAAGCCGGAAGTGGGCGATCGCGACGTCGATCACGGATCGCACCGACGCGGAGGCGATGCCGTCGACCCGGTAGGCCGAGACCCCGGCCTTGACCGCCGACTGGATCGTCTGCTCGTCGTTGTCCTTAGCGAACATGACGACCGGTCGCGGCGAGCTGCGGTGGACCATCGCCAGCTGCTCGAGCGTGTCGCGGCCGGGCGAGTCGACGTCGACGAGCACGACGTCGGGCTGCGTGTCCTGCACGAGGTTGGGCAGGTGGTGGTAGCCGGTCGGCGCGATCACGACGTCGAACCCCGTGGCGCGCAAGACGTCGCCGAGGGCTTCACCGCGTTGGCCGTCCTCATCAACCACCAGGATGCGCATCAGGCCGGATTTCATGCGTCGTCCTTCGGGTCGAGCACGCGCTCGAGGCGGATCGCGCACGCCTTGAGCTCGGGCTGCTTGGAGACGGGGTCGATAGCCGGGCTGGTGAGCGTGTTGATGTTGCTGTCTTTCGCGAATCGATCGCCGAAGTGGAACGTGGCGAAGGCCACGCCGCGGCGGATGGTATCGCGTCGGCGGACGACCGCCTGAGCCTCGCCGCGTCGACCGACGATGCGGCAGCGCTGACCCTGCTCGAGATGGTGGTCGTCGGCGTCGTCGGGGTGCAACTCGATAAACGGCTCGGGGTCCTGGCGCGACAGCTCGGGCGCCAGGCCGGTCTTGGTGCGGGTGTGCCAGTGAGCGGCGACGCGGCCGGTGGTGAGCCAGAGCGGGAACTCGGCGTCGGGGCGATCTTGTGGCGAGTCGAGTCGGCTGACGACGAAGCGGGCGTGGCCGTCGGGGTGGTGGAAGCGGCCGTCGGCGTAGCGTCGGCGGTGGCCGGCGCGGCCGATCGCCGGTGCGGGCCAGTGGCCGGGCGCGTCGGCCAGCCGGTGATTCGTCAGGCCGGTCATGTCGCACGGCCGACCGGCGGTGGTGCGGCGGAACTCGTCCCAGACCTCCTCGGCCGAGCCGTAGTCGAAGCCGGAGAACCCCATCGCCCGCGCGACCGCCGCGGGGATCTGCCAGTCGGGCCGCGCCTCGCCGGGCGGGTCGAGGAAGCGCTCGGACCGCACCACGAGCCGCTCGCTGTTGGTCATCGTCCCGGACTTTTCTGCCCACTGCGCGGCGGGCAGGACGACATCGGCGTAATCCGTGCTCTCGCTGCGTTGGGTGATGTCCTGCACGATCACCAGCGGCGTGCGTTCCAGGGCACGCTTGACGACGCCGGCGTTGGGCATGCTGACCACGGGGTTCGTGCACGCGATCCACAGGGCGTCGAACTCGCCCCGCGCCGCGGCGTCGAACATCGGCACGGCCGACATGCCGGGCTGGGCGTCGATCGATCCCGGCGCGATCTGCCAGGCACGCTCGATCTCGGCGCGGTCAGCGTCGCGATCGACCCGGCGATAGCCAGGCAGCTGATGGGCGAGGTAGCCCACCTCGCGGCCGCCCATCGCGTTGGGTTGGCCGGTGAGCGAGAAGGGTCCGCAGCCGGGCTTGCCGACCTGGCCGGTCATGAGGTGCCAGTTGATGATGGCGGTGTTCTTGTCTGTGCCGCGCGAGCTCTGGTTGGTGCCCATGCAGTACAGCGTGAGCACGCGGCGGTCGGCGGCGACCAGTTCTGCGAGCGCCTCGAGATCCTCGTCGGCCAAGCCGGTGAGCCGCGCAAGCTCCTCGGGGTTGCGCTCGCGCAGCGAGGCGACATACGGGTCCCACCCTCGCGTGTGATCGGCGACATAGGCGTTGTTCGCGCCGCCGGTGTCCAGCGTCCGCCGCGCAAGCCAGGTCATCAGGGCGACGTCGGCCCCTAGCGCGACGGGCAGGTGCAGGTCCGCGTGCTCGGCGGTCTTGGTCCGACGTGGGTCGACGACGACGATGCGCGCATCCGGGTGATCGGTACGCCGCCGGCGGATGCGGTTGAACAGCACGGGGTGGTTGGTGGCCATGTTCGCGCCGACGATGAAGAACGTGTCGGCCTGCTCGATGTCGTCGTAGCACGTTGGCGGGCCGTCGCTGCCGAAGGCGAGCTGATACCCGGCGACGGCGCTGCTCATGCACAGCCGGCTGTTGGTGTCGGTGTGGTTGCTGCCGATGAAGCCCTTGAACAGCTTGGTGAAGACGTAGCTGGCCTCGGTGTCGAGCTGGCCGGAGCCGTACCACCCGACCGCGTCCGGGCCGCGGGTGTAGATCGCGCGGGTGAGGCCCTTGGCGACGAAGTCGATCGCCTCATCCCACGCGACCTCGGTCAGCGGCCCGCCGCGTCGACGGCGGATCATGGGTTGTTCCAGGCGATCGGGGTCGTCGAAAATGCGCTTCACCAGCGCCCCCTTGGGGCACATCATGCCGAGGTTCGGCTCGGCCGCGGGGTCGACGGTAATGCGCGTCACTCGGTTGTTTTCGACCGTCGCGTCCAGCACGCAGCCGACCCCGCAGTAAGGGCACACCGCCCGCCCCACCGTCACGGCAGGTCGCCTGGTCACGGGTTCGGCGATCGGCAGTGTCGTCACCAAGCAATCACCCCGACCGCGGTGACCCGGTCGTGCACCAGCACCGGCAGGGCGACGCCGGCGACGATCTCGTTGGCCCCGCGGAACGCCTGAGCGTCAGAGACGTCGAACACGACGGGCCGCCGTTCCTGCGCGGCCCGCTCGGCGTATCCCTTCAGCCCGTCCGCACGCTCCAGGGAACCCGCCTCGTCGGCGACATCGGCCAGCTGCAGTCCTGCGGCGTCGCCCGTCTCGCTCAGCCAGACCTCGTGCCGCTTCAAAAGAGGCGACACCGCCGACGACAGCCACAGCGCGACGGCCTGGAGCTCGTTTCCCTTGCGGACGGGGTAGCCGATGCCGGTCGTCAGGCCGGCCGTCTCGGCGCCGGTCGAGCGCAGGAACTTGACGGACGTACCGATGCCCTTGAGCAGCATCGGTCGCGAGCTCTGCCAGACCAGGCCGGGCAAGCCCGACCCCATCGGGAAGTTGACGTGCTGGCTGAGCGCGGCGAAGCGGTCGAGCCCGGGCGCGAACGCCTCCGCCAGCCCCAGCTCGAATCGGCCACGCCGCCCGGTCCACAGCTCCACCGCGCCGACCATCCCGGCCGCGCCGCGGAACATGAGCACCGCAACGTGTGTCAGCCGCCCCTCGTCGAACAGCGGCAACGCCAGTGCGCCATCCACGCCGCTGGCCCGCGCCGCCTCGCATCGCTCGAACGACTCGTCGTCCAGCTCGTCCAGCAGGATCGGCACCTCGCGCGCCGCGACGGCACCGACGAGTCCCTGCCCCGCTTCCAGCCGCAGCCCGTCGCTCGTCAGCCGCAACGCCTCGCACGAGCCGTACACGCCCTCGATGCGCCGCGCCGCGCCGCCGTCCGCGTCCACGGCCCACACCTCGGCCGCCGCCGTCATTCCGTTCGCCTGTGTCATGGTCATGGTGGTCACGCACCGATCTCCGCGAGGGTCAGCGGAACGCCATACGGCGTGTCTGCGTCGAGTAAGGCTGGAGCGGGCTGCTCAGTGTCAGCGGCCTCGACCTGCGCTTTCGGTTGCTTGTGCTTGTCGAACTTCTCGAGGAAATCGACCAGGCAGCCGCGCAGGTCGTAGTACAGGTCGTGCTCGAGCACGGCCCGGCGTTCGCGCGGCCGCTCGAACGGGATGTTGAGCACCTGGCCGACGCGGGCACGCGGGCCGTTGGTCATCATGCAGATGCGATCGGACATGTAGACGGCCTCGTCGACGTCGTGCGTGATGACCATCGTGGTGATCTTCGACTCGTTGAGGATGCCGAGGATGACGTCCTGCAGGTCCATGCGCGTGAGCGAGTCGAGCCGGCCGAAGGGCTCGTCGAGGAGCAGCACCTTGGGTTTGAGGGCGATGGCTCGGGCGATGCCGACGCGCTGCTGCATGCCGCCGGACAGCTCGCGGGGGTACTTATGCATCGCGTCGGCCAGGCCGACGAGCGCGAGGTAGTGCTCGACGATCTCCTTGCGCTGCACGCGGGTGGCGTGGGGGTAGACGCGCTTGACGCCGAGCATGACGTTGCCGAAGGCGGTCATCCACGGCAGCAGGCAGGGCGACTGGAACACGACCGCGCGGTCCGGGCCGGGGCCGTCGATGACCTTGCCGTCGACGACGACGTCGCCCGAGGTGATGTCGTTGAGCCCGGCGACCATGGTGAGGACGGTCGACTTGCCGCAGCCGGAGTGGCCGATCACGCCGATGATCTCGCCTTCGCGGATGGAGAAGTTGAACCCATCCACCACGCGGATCGGCTCGCCCACGGGGTTGGGATAGGCCTTGACCAGGTTGACGATCTCGACGTAACGGTCACGCATCGGTGTCTCCGGCGGGCGATCAGGCCAGCTTGGCCAGGTCGATCGGTTCGATGTCGGGGAGCTTGTAGCTGGTCTCGACGCGCAGCTGCTTGGCTTCCTCGTTGAGGTCCATGAGGAACGTGCTGACGCGGTTGCGCAGGGCCTTGAACTCGGGGTTGAAGTTGAGCGTCGTGCGATCCCGCGGGCGGTCGAGCGTCACGGGGAAGTTGCGCTCAAGCGTCGCGGACGGGCCGGGCGTCAGCGGGACGATGCGGTCGGCCATGAGCGCCGCCTCGTCGACGTCGTTGGTGATCATCACGACCGTGCGCCGGTCCTCTTCCCAGATGCGGATGATCTCGTCCTGCAGCACGGCCCGCGTCAGGGCGTCCAGCGCCGACAGCGGCTCGTCGAGCAGCAGCACCTCGGGCTTCATCGCCAGCGTCCGCGCCAGCGAGAGCCGCTGCCGCATCCCGCCGGACAGCTCGGAGGGCTTCTTCCACTCCGAGTTGGTCAGGTTGACCATGTCGATGTAGCTCTGGATGTAGCGCTTGCGTTCGCCGCGGCGCATCTTGGGGAAGACCTGCTTCACGGCGATCTCGATGTTCTGGTACACGCTGAGCCAGGGCAGCAGCGAGTAGTTCTGGAACATGATCCCGCGGTCCGGGCCGGGCTGGGTGACCACCTGGCCCTTCAGGCGCACCGACCCGGCGTCGGGCTGTTCGAGGCCGGCCAGCAGCGATATCAGCGTGCTCTTGCCCGAGCCCGAGAAGCCGATGACGGCGACGAACTCGTTCTCCTCGATGGCGAGGTTGATGTCCGTGAGCACCTCGTACCGGTGGCTCGGCGGGCCGTAGCCCTTGGCGACGTTGACCAGTTCAAGAAAAGCCATCGCTCTCTCCGTGCGGCGCGTGCGTGAGGGCCGGGGCGATCAGACCGCGGCGACCGAGCCCTCGAAGCTCACGAGGCGCTGGAAGACGACCATGATGCGATCCAGCAGCAGACCGATCGCGCCGACGACAAAGACGACGACCATCATCTTGGCAAACGAGTCGCTGGCGCCGTTGTTGAACTGGTCCCAGACGAACTTGCCGATGCCCTCGGAGGAGCTCAGCAGTTCGGCGGCGATCAGCACCATCCAGCCGACGCCCAGCGAGATCCGCAGGCCCGCGAAGACCAGCGGAAGCGACGCGGGCAGGACGATTTTGAACAGCCGGCTGAAGAAACCCAGCCGCAGCACGCGGGCGACGTTGATGTGGTCCTTGTCGACCGACGCGACACCGAGCGCGGTGTTCACCATGGTCGCCCACAGCGAGCACAGCGCGACGGTCACGGCCGAGGCCATGAACGCCGGGTTGATCTTGTAGTCGCCGATCC
>JBCCZA010000089.1:0-13372 GCA_039188455.1 Planctomycetota bacterium | reverse complement strand
GCCAAGGCCGCGATCCTCCGCGCGATCGTCCCCGTGGCCGACGGGATCGACTTCTTCGCCCGCGGCGTCTTCCACGTCTGGCGCAACCGCGCGTACCTCACCCCCATCAAGCTCGCCAACATCGGGCTCGTCGAGTTGCAGTTCCGACTGAAGACCGAAAACGTCGTCGGCCGGCCGTACTCGGTCAAGCTCGAGTCGACCAACATCTGCAACACCAAGTGCCAGCTCTGCCCCACCGGCATCGGCCTGTCCGGCCGGCCCAAGGGCAAGATGACCTTCGACCAGTACACCGGCCTGGTCGACGAGATGGCCTGGTACGTCCGCGACCTCGACCTCTCCATGTGGGGCGACCCCCTCATCGTCCCCGACATCTACAAGATGATCCGCTACGCCCACGACAAGGGCATCTGGACCTACATCTCCTCCAACCTCCACGCCTTCAAGATCGACATCCCCAAGGCCGCCGCCGCCAAGGGCGAAACCAAAGACCAGGCCACCCACCTCGTCGAGTCCGGCCTGGACCTTATGACCTGCTCGCTCCACGGCGCGACCCAGGAAACCTACGAGATCTACCAGCCCGGCAAGACCCTCGCCGACTCGCTGGCCAAGATCAAGCACATCCTCGCCACCCGCGATCGCCTCGGCTCGGCCACCCCGCAGGTGCAGCTCAACTTCGTCGTCACCCGCTTCAACGAACACGAGATCGACGACTTCCAGAAGCTCGCCGATGAGCTGGGTTGTAAAGCCGTGTTCTCCACCGCCTCGTTCAACGCCCGCTTCCAGGACAAGGACGACAAGCTCGTCTCGCTCGGGCTATCCGAAGACCTCGCGAAGAAGAAGGTCAAAGAACACATCGAGCATTGGATGCCCAAGGAACGCCTGGACTACGTGCTCGAGCCGTACATCAAGATGGCCCGCGACGGCGTCGTGCCCGGCGAGGAATACAACGGCAAGAAGGAGTTCAACTGCTCCTGGCCGTGGCGGCAGACCGTGATCAACTGGGACGGCAACGTCGTGATGTGCTGCGGCAACTTCGACCCCAAGGAAGACATCGGCAACGTCTTCGACGACGGCTTCGCGACCGTCTGGAACAACCGCAAATACCGCATGGCCCGTCGATCGTTCAAGAAGAAGCTCAGCGACGACGACGCCCAGGACAACGCCTGCGCGTCCTGCCCCGGTTTCATGCTGTAAGCAGCGCTACTAAGCAAAAAATGAAGAAACAAAACAATACAGCCCCCAACGCATACAAAGACCTTGCAAACCGCCGCGATTGATGCTGATCTTCAGCAGACGAATCCGCGGAAGACTCTGCGACAGATCGTGACGTAGCTCTGGCTTGATAGAAAGCCCACGCCGACGACAACCCCATCAAGGCAACCCCCAGAATGGTGAGCCAGTCGTCCACTAGTTCCGACAATACACAATCCGACGCCCCCCTCATCCTGCACGCCCGCGTCGTCGGCAACCAGGGCGGCGGCCCGGACAAGACCGTCTTCAACTCCGCCCGCTACGCCGCCCCGCGCTACCGCATGGCCGCGGCGTACATCCACCCGGCGTCCGACTCGGCCAACGCCGACCTCGCCCCCCTCCGCCAGCTCGCAGCCGCCAACGACTGCCCGCTGCACGCCATCCCCGAGAGGCACGCCCTGAGCCTCGCGACCTATCAAGAGGCGCTGCGTCTCTGCCGCGAGCTCGGCGTCTCGGTCTGGCACGCCCACGACTACAAAACCGACCTGCTCGGCCTGGCCCTACGCCGCCAGCACCCGATGACGCTCGTCACCACCGTGCACGGCTGGATGCCCGTCACCCACAAGCTCGCGCTCTACGAAGCCATCGACCGCCGCCTGCTGCGGTTCTACGACCACGTCTTCGCCGTCAGCCCGCCGCTGGTCAACGCTGCCCGGCGGTTCGGCGTCAGCGAGCACCGATTGACGTACCTGCCCAACGGCATCGAAACGCACGGCCGACCCACACCGCCAAGCCGCGGCGACGCGCGTGCGTCGCTCGAACTCGGCGAGGACACGAAGCACGTCGCGTGCATCGGCCGGCTGTCGAATGAGAAACGGCTGGACCGCGCGATCCGCGTGATCGCCAGGCTGCGCGACGCGGGGCAGGCCGTACACCTGCACCTTATCGGTGAGGGCCCGCAGCGGCCGGTGCTCGAAGACGCCGTGCGTCGGCTTCAACTCGCCGACCGCGTGACCTTCCACGGCTGGCAGACCAACATCGCGCCGTATCTCGCGGCCGCCGACGCCGTGCTGCTGACCAGCGCCACCGAAGGCCTGCCCAACGCCCTGCTCGAGGCGATGCACGCCGGCGTCCCCGTCGCCGCCACCCCCGTCGGCGGCGTCCTCGACCTGCTCGCCCACGGCCGATGCGGCGTCCTGCTCGACTCCGCCGACGAAGACGCCTGGCCCGAACGCCTCGCCGCCCTGCTGCACAACACCGCCGAGCGCGAGCAGTTCATCGCCACCGCCCAACAGCAGATCGCCAACCGCTTCACCTTCGCGGCCCGGATGGAGAAGGTGCTGGGGACGTACGACACGCTGCTAAGCGAATCACAATCGACGCGCCACGCCGCCTGAGACTATCTCGACTGGGTGCCACGCCTCGCCGTTAGGCGATGTGTGGTTGCGGTCTCGAATACCCATCGGCACACATCGTGCTACGCACGAGGTGTGGCACCCGAGCAATTCATGAGTACCGTGCCGCTTCAACAAAACTCATGAGTCACTTCCGCTACCTAGGAAACCAGGCAGGGACACGATCACAAGTATGCATAAAACAAGTATTCCCGAAATTGCCAAAATAAGATCAAAACTACCAGCAATCCAACCCATGGCATAGAGACTCGTAGAAACTACTGCGGAAGCGACGCAACTAGACACGACGAACATGCATAGTCTCGGTAAAAAACCATCCTCGAAAATTGGTGTAGCTGTGCCTTGCAGCGTTCGGCGGCTAAGACGCCTGGATATCGGCAGAGTTGCTTTCGCTCCCCCGATCACAAAGAAGCCCACTAACACCAAAATCGCAATCAGCGTGTAGAACCAATCGCCTCTTCGCCACATCTCGGCAACGCAATAACCGAACAAGACACCACCCGCGATCAAACAAATCAGGGGAATAGCAAGTTCAATCGCTTTAACTGGTTCACCTAAGTCGTCGCCATCACGAATGGGCGGGTCGACACGACTCATGCCGGCGTATCGCCGCTAATCGTCAGCGCCACATCCGCGTTGGCCGGAATCTCTTCCTCCGGCTTCTCGTGATGCAGCGCCTTCGCGCGGTGTTGCGACCAGTCGGTGACTTGCAAATCCGGCGCGTCGGAGCCGTCGTGGGTTTGGACGATGCGGTAGGCGTTGTCGCGGACGGCGGGGGTGAAGCCGGCGTCGCGGATGAGGTGGCAGAGGACGGGCTCGTCGAGGCAGTAGGTCGTGCCGGCGGCGGAGACGACGTTCTCCTCCATCATGATCGAGCCCATGTCGTTGGCCCCGAACGCGAGCGCGACCTGGCCGATGCGCGGGCCCATGGTGACCCAGCTGGCGCCGATGGAGTGGATGTTGTCGAGGAACAGCCGGCTGATCGCCTGGGTGCGGAGGTACTCGCTGGCCCCGGCCAGTCGGACGCGCTTGCCGGCGCGGGGGGCGAAGCGGTCGCAGTCCGGCTTGCTGTCGCCATCGACCAGGCCGGCGTAGACGCCGTCGGCCAGGGCGTCGCCGGGGAAGGGCTCGCCGGGCTGATCTCCTTCGCCGGCCGCGGCATCCGGGTCCCAGTCGCGGACGCGGCCGAGCGGCGTGTTCTCGCGTTGGAACGGCCACGAGATGAAGCTGAGGTACTTGCCGGGCCAGCCCTCGTTGATCGCGCGGTCCTGCCAGTCGCGGACACGCAGCATGTGGTCGACGCGGTCGGCGACGCCCTCGATGTGGCCGAACATCATCGTCGCCGAGGTCAGCAGCCCGGCGCGGTGGCCGGCGGCCATGACCTCGAGCCACTGGTCGGCGGTGGCCTTGCCGATGCCGATGCGTCGGCGGACGTGCTCGGCGAATATCTCGCCGCCGCCGCCCGGGATCGAGTCCAGCCCCGCGGCGACCAGCCGTTGCATGATGACGTCGAGCTTGGCGCGGAAGGTCTCGTCGGAGAGCTCGGCCGCTCGGCCGACGCCGGGCGTGGGGAAGCCGTCGATGTCGAGGCAGGCGACGAACTCGACGAACTCCGGCGGGCTGAAGGCGTGCAGGTGAACCTGCGGGAACTCGGCCTTGAGCTCGCGGAGCATGTCCTCGTACCAGCTCAGCGGCAGGCCGGGGTGCATGCCGCCCTGCAGCAGGACCTGGAACCCGCCGACGTCAACGAGCTCCTGCAGCTTGCTGCGCAGGACGGGCATGTCGAGGACATAGGCGTCGTCGTCGCCGTCGTCGCGGCGGAAGGCACAGAAGGTGCAGCGGGCCGAGCAGACGTTCGTGTAATTGACGTTGCGGTCTTTGATGAACGTGCGGACATTGTCGCCGTGGATGCGACGGCAGACGGCGTCGGCCCAGCGGCCGAGGTCGTGCAGCGAGGCCTCTCGGTAGAGGCGGACCGCGTCCTCGCGCGACAGGCGGTGTTCGCCGGCGATGACGGCGTCGATGTTGAGGTCCCGGGCGAGGGTCATAGCCCTCAATGGTAGTGCGGGTGGTTGGCCGGGCGGAGGTCGGCGTCGGGGTGCCGCACTTGGGGGGCGGCGTGCCGGGGCTTGGCTTGGCGAAGCGGAAGACGTGAGGAGACGCAACGATCCGGACGCTTCGCGTCGCCGGCTAAACGTCAGACCGCTTCGATATCGGCCGACTTCTCGCTGATCGCCTTCTCGACGGCCGACTCGTGCTTCTTGAGCAGGTCCTGGACCTCTTCCTTGGCGGTGTCGACGTCGTCCTCGCTGATGCCGGCGGACTTGTCCTTGCCCAGGGCGTCGATGTGCTTGTTGGCGTCGCGGCGGGCGTTGCGGAGGCTGACCTTGGCGTGCTCGCCCATCTGCTTGACCGAGCCGATCAGCTGCTTGCGGCGCTCGCCCGAGAGAGGCGGGATGTTGATGCGGACCTGCTTGCCGTCGACCTGGGGGTTGAGCCCGAGCCCGGCGGCCTCGATGCCCTTGGCGATGTCGCGGACGGTGCCGGGGTCGAACGGCTTGACGAGCAGCTGCGTCGCCTCGGGGGCCTGGACCATGGCGACGGAGCGCAGGTCGGTCTCGGCGCCGTAGCACTCGACCTTGACGAACTCGATGAGCCCCGGCGAGGCCCGGCCGGTGCGGACGCCTTTGAGCTCGCTCATCAGATACGACGAGGCCTTGTCCATGGCCTCCTCGCATTCCAGCAGGATCGTGTCCAGGTCCATCGCTCAGCTCCTATCGCGGCCGCTGCGGCCTTGGGGTCGAGTCCGTCAAGGTAGCTTGACCAGACAGGTTCCGCTCCACGATCGCGCGAATTCGAGATGCAGCCGATGGTTACGCGTGATTTGCTGAGACTATGTTCGCGAAAGCGGCGACGCTCCGGACGTCGATGCGAGCTGCGGCCGCAGGTTGGCACCGGCAGCGCGGCACGAATCTGAAGCCCCTCGGATGCGTGCGGTCGGGCTTAGAGCCAGCTCGCATGCCTTAGTTATTTTAGCGCTTTGTTAGCAAGCACAAATCACGCTTGACGCATCAAGACCCCACAGCTAATATGATTACATACTTAAGCATATGCCACTTTGTGGCCCGGAAACCCACGTTCCCCATGGCGGGGTGAACAGACCGCAATGTCGATTTGAATGTCGTTTCTTTCATTTCTCTAGTTCGAAGTTCGCAATTTGGAGGTCAAAATCAATGAAAACTGTCAATGTGAAGAGTACTTCGATCATGCTCGCCGGCCTGTCCGCGGCGGCTCTGATCGCAGCACCGGCCGTGGCCGCCCCACTCCTGGACAACGTGATCATCGATACGTCGTACTCGGAAGCTGAAGGCTACGCCGCAACGGCCAACATCAACTTCGTGAACGCCCCGGTCGGTGGCGCGATCGCGTCACAGATCACCGGCTCGATCGATCCGACCGGGACCGGCATCGTGACCACGAACGTACCTACCAACTTTCTGCGGATGCTGACACCCAACGGCAACAACGGGGCGCTGCCCTTTACGACAGCGCAGATCACGGGGCTCACGGCTCCGGACACGATCCGCTACAACCTGGTTGGATTCGGTCTTCTCGCCGACGGTGCCATGGGCAACCAGATAACCATCGGTCTGGCGGCGAACGATTCCAACCTGTTGGGCGGAACGTCTCTTGGGATGGGTGTCGTGGTCTCCGCCGACGGGACGAATGTCTCAATCGCCGGGGTGGACACCGGCTTTAACATCGGCGAGGTGTTCGATCTGGCCCTAGACTTCAACGTCTCGACGGTGGACTCAGCCAACTACGACATCAGCGTCTTGGTCGACGGAGCCGTGATCACTACGGTGACGAACGTCGCGTTCGTCCCCTCGGCAAGTCCGAATGGGAACGCGAGCGGCATCATCACGACCGACGCCGGTGCCTCGAACTTTCAGTTCGACGCCACGCGTCTGAGCATCGGCGTGGTGCCCGAGCCCGCGGCCCTGTCGCTGCTGGCGGCCGGCGGCCTGCTGATGGCTTGTCGTCGTCGCTCGGCCTGATTACTGACCGAAACCCCGTGAATAACCAAGCTCGGCCGCTCATTGGGGCGGCCGAGCTTTTTTTTTGATGGCCCGACTCAGGCCACCCGCACGAGCGTGCCGTGACCGGACCCGCCGACGACCTCGGCGATGTGGCCGGGGGTTTTCATGTCGAACACGACGATGGGGATCCCGTGCTGGCGGCACATGTCGAACGCGGTGATGTCCATGATCTTGAGCTGGCGTTCGATGGCCTCGTCGAACGTGAGCTCGTCGAAGCGGACGGCGTCGGCGTGCTGGTTGGGGTCTTTGTCGTAGATGCCGTCGACCTTGGTGGCCTTGAGGACGACGTCGGCGTTGATCTCGGCGGCGCGGAGGCTGGCGGCCGAGTCGGTGGTGCAGAAGGGGTTGCCGGTGCCGGCGACGAAGATGACGACGCGGCCCTTCTCGAGGTGGCGCAGGGCGCGGCCGCGGATGAACGTCTCGGCGACGGAGGTGACGTTGAGGGCAGACAGCACGCGGGCGGGCTGGCCGAGGCGTTCGAGCTGTTCCTTGAGGGCCAGGCCGTTGATGACCGTGCCGAGCATGCCCATCTGGTCGGCGGTGGCCTGCTCGATGGCGCCCTGCTGGGCGAGGGTGGCACCGCGGATGATGTTGCCCCCGCCGACGACCACGGCCATCTGGGCGCCGACCTTGGCGGCGGCGGCGACCTCGGCGGCGATGAGCTCGAGCTCGGCGGTGTCGATGCCGAACCCGCCGGGGGCGCAGAACGCCTCGCCGGAGACTTTGAGCAGGACGCGTTGGTAGCGCGGGGGGGCGGTGCCTTGCGGCTTGGGGGTTGGACTCATGCTGGCCGGCATTAGGGCGGCGGGCGTCGACGCCGTCAAGTGCGAGCCGGAAGCGACATGCTGCCCAGCCGATAACCGGGGAATGCGGATCCGGGACGCCCGCGAGTGAAGTGGCCGGGGCGAAGACCCGAATTGCCCAATACCTGCTTACCCGCCCCGTTCGGTTGCTTTGCCATGACGCTCGCCAACCCGCTCGACACGGCCTGGGTGCTGCTTAGCGCGGCGCTCGTGATGCTGATGCAGGGCGGGTTCTGCCTGCTCGAGTCGGGGCTGGTGCGGGCGAAGAACTCGATCAACGTCGCCGTCAAGAACCTGTTCGACTTCTGCGTGTCGGCCGGGGCGTTCTGGATGGTCGGCTACGGGCTGATGTTCGGCGCGAACTGGGGTGGCTGGTTCGGGCGGGACAGCTTCTTCCTGCAAGGCGTCACCGCGCCGGATGAGCTGGCGTTCTTCTTGTTCCAGCTTGTGTTCTGCTCGACGGCGACGACGATCATCTCGGGCGCCGCGTCCGAGCGGATGCGTTTTACCGGCTACATGCTCGTGGCGCTGGTCGTCTCGATCTTCATCTACCCGATCTTTGGCCACTGGGTGTGGGGCGAAGGCGGGTGGCTCGGGGAGATGGGCTTCATCGACTTCGCCGGGTCGACGGTCGTGCACTCGGTCGGCGGCTGGGCGGCGCTGGCGGTCGTGATCATCCTGGGGGCGCGCAAGGGCCGGTTCGACGGCGAGCGGTCGACGATCCACGGGCACAACCTGCCGATGGCGACGTTCGGCGTGCTGATCCTGTGGTTCGGCTGGTTCGGCTTCAACGGCGGGTCGACGCTGGGCGTGACGGCCGAGGTGCCGCTGATCCTGGCGAACACGACGCTGGCCGCGGCGTTCGGCGGGGTGGCGGGGCTGATGCTGGGGATGCTGTTCTTCAAGCGGCCGGATGTGGGGGCGACGCTGAACGGCGTGGTGGCCGGGCTGGTGGGGATCACGGCGTCGTGCCACATCGTCACGCCGACCTGGGCGGTGGTGATCGGCGCGATCGCGGGTTGCGTGTGCTTTGCGGGCACGGCGTTGCTGGAGCGGCTGAAGATCGACGACGTGATCGCCGCGGCGCCGGCGCACGCGATGGCCGGGGCGTGGGGCACGATGGCGGTGGCGATCTTCGCCGCCGAGTCGGCCTTCGGCGAGCACACGCGCTTCGAGCAGCTGCTCATCCAGTTCGCCGGCGTGGCGGCGTGCTTCGTCTGGGCCTTCGGCGGCGCGTTCTTCTTCTTCGGCCTGCTGAACCTCGTGAACCCGCTGCGCGTCACCGAGGACGAGGAGCACGCCGGGCTCAACGTCGCCGAGCACGGCGCCTCGACCGAGCTGATCGACCTGCTCAACGAGATGGAGACGCAGCGTGTCAGCGGCGAGTTCGACACCCCCGTCGCGATCGAGCCGAACACCGAGGTCGGGCAGATCGCCACCGAGTACAACCGCGTTCTCGAGAAGGTGACCGACGAGATCGGGCAGCGCGAGGCGACGGCCGACGCGTTGGCGATCGCCGAGCGCAAGTTCCGGTCGATCTTCGAGAACGCCTTGGAGGGCATGTTCCGCATGACCCCGGACGGGCGGTTCCGCGACGTCAACCCGGCGCTGGCCCGGCTGCTGGGCTACGACGACGTCAGGCACCTGATCCACGCGGTGCAGGACCCGTCGCACGACCTGTTCGAGGAGCCGGGGCGGTACACGGCGTTGCAGAACGAGCTCGAGCGGCACGGCCGGGTGAGGAACTTCGAGGCCAGGCTCCGCCGGCACGACGGCTCGACCGTCTGGTCCGAGCTAGCGGTGCTGAGCGTCGCCGACGAGTTCGGCGAGACGTACCTCGAGGGCTCGGCCCGCGACATCTCCGACGCCAAGCGCCAGCACCAGCTGGTCGCCGACAAGCACAAGGCCGAGGCCGCCAGCCGCGCCAAGTCCGAGTTCCTCGCGAACATGAGCCACGAGATCCGCACGCCGCTCAACGGCGTGATCGGCATGCTCGACCTGCTGTCGGGCACGACGCTCGAGGCCGGCCAGGCGCGCTACGCCCGGATCGCCCGCACGTCGGCCGACTCGCTGCTCTCGCTGATCAACGACATCCTCGACTTCTCCAAGATCGAGGCCGGCAAGCTCGAGCTCGAGAAGGCGCCGTTCGACCTGCCCAACCTGATCGCCGACGTGGCGGAGATGTTCGCCGCGCGGGCCGAGAAGAAGCACATCGAGCTGATCGGCCACGCCAAGCCCGGCGTGCCGCAGCACGTCACGGGCGACCCCGAACGACTGCGCCAGATCCTGGTCAACCTCGTGAGCAACGCGGTGAAGTTCACCGAGTCCGGCGAGGTCGTGATGCAGGCCGAGCCAATCGACGACCCGCAGGGCGAGCCGATGATCCGCTTCACCGTGCGCGACACCGGCATCGGGATCCCGCCCGACCGACAGGACCGGCTGTTCCGGCTGTTCTCGCAGGTCGACGCGTCGACGACGCGGCGGTTCGGCGGCACGGGCCTGGGGCTGGCGATCTGCAAGCAGCTGGCCGAGGCGATGGGCGGGCGGATCGGCGTCGAAAGCGAGCCCGGGCAGGGGTCGACGTTCTGGTTCACGATCCGCGCCCCGCGTTGCGAGGCCGGCGACGTGCCCAAGCCGCGAGCCGATCGGCTGGCGGGGCTGCAGGTGCTGGTGGTCGACGACAACGCGACCAACCGGGAGATCCTGGCCGAGCAGCTCGGCCGCTGGGACATCCGCACGGTCTGCGTGGAATCGGCGCGCGACGCGATGGCGGCCCTCAAGGACCCCGAGCGCGGCGGCGGGACGTTCGACCTGGTCGTCCTGGACATGATGATGCCCGAGGTCGACGGCAAGGCGCTGGCCGAGATGATCCGCGAGGACAAGGCGTTCGACGACCTTCGCCTGATGATCCTCTCATCGATGGGCGACTCGCTGCCGATCGAGGAGCTGCGCCGGCTGCAGATCCTCGGCTGCCTGACCAAGCCGGTGCGGCAGTCCAAGCTGTTCGATGCGATCGCGCTGGCGATGGGGTCGGGCGAGACGCTGACGCAGGCCGAAGCGGGGCCGACGGCGAGCCCGGATGCGCGGCGCCTGCGCGGCGTGCGGGTGCTCGTCGCCGAGGACAACGAGGTCAACCAGCTGGTCGCGCGGGAGCTGCTCAAGAAGCTGGGCATCGACGCAACGATCGCCGGCAACGGGCGCGAGGCCGTCGAGAAGCTGAAGCAAGACCGCGGGTTCGACGCGGTGCTGATGGACTGCCAGATGCCCGAGCTGGACGGGTTCGAGGCGACCGGCGAGCTGCGCAGGCTCGAGGCCGAGGGCGCGGTGTCGCCGCGGCTCGGCGGGCGGCTGCCGATCGTCGCGCTGACGGCCAACGCCATCAAGGGCGACCGCGAGCGCTGCCTCGACGCCGGGATGGACGGGTACGTCACCAAGCCGATCGACGCCTCGGCCGTGTGCGACGCCCTGCTGGCGGTGCTGCCCGAGTCGGCGCTGAGCGACGGCGACGAAGCCGAGGCCGAAGCAGAGCCGTCGACCGCCGAGTCGACCGCCGAGCCCTCCGCCGAGAACACGATCCCCGCCGAGCCGGAGGCATCTTCGGCCACGCCGAGCGACGAGACGCCGATCCTGAGCTTTGACGACTTCGTCGAGCGCTGCATGGGTGACGAGGCGTTCGCCAAGTCGATCCTCGAGAAGTTCACCCGCCAGGCCGACGACCTCGTGAGCGAGATCACCTCCGCGATCGACGCCGAGAGCATCGACGACGTGACCCGCCTGGCCCACACGCTCAAGGGCGCCTCGGCGAACGTCGAGGCCCGGCGTGTCCGCGACGCGGCCGAGCGCCTCGAACGCCTCGGCCGGGCCGCCACGCTCGACGAATCCGCACCGCTGCTGAACGACCTCCGCGACGAGGTCGAGACGCTCGTTGACCACGTCCGCCGAAGCGGCGTGGCTCAGACCCGAGAGACGATTGACCCCGCTCCGTCAAACGCTCAAGGCTAATTCCCATGAAAACACTGGTAGTCGATGACGACCCGATCGCCCGCGAGATGCTCGCCAAGGCCCTGACCGGCCTGGGCTGCGACGTGGAGTCGGTCGAGGATGGCCAGCAGGCGTTCGACCTGCTGCAGGACGGCACGCCGCGGCTGGTGATCTCCGACTGGCAGATGCCCGAGATGGACGGGCTGGCGTTGACGCGGGCGATCCGCAAGTCCGACCTGCCGCACTACACGTACGTGATCCTGCTGACGGGCAAGGACAACCCCGACGCGGTGGTCGAGGGCATGGCCGCCGGTGCCGACGACTTCATGGTCAAGCCGTTCCGGCCGGCCGAACTGCAGGCGCGGGTGCGGGCGGGGATGCGGGTGCTGTCGCTGGAGACGCGGGACGTGACGATCTTCGCGCTCGCCAAGCTCGCCGAGTCGCGCGACCCCGAGACGGGCGGGCACCTCGAGCGGGTGCAGAACTACGCCAAGGTGCTAGCCGAGCACCTGCGCACGACGCCCGAGTTCGCCGACCGCATCGACGCCGAGTACGTCCGGCTGATCTACGCGACCAGCCCGCTGCACGACATCGGCAAGGTCGCCATCCCCGACTGCGTGCTGCTCAAGCCCGGCCGGCTGACCGATCGCGAGTTCGAGATCATGCGCACGCACACGGTCTGCGGTGCCGAGACGCTCGAGGCCGCGATCCGCCAGAACCCCGACGCCCAGTACCTCAAGATCGCCCACGCCATCGCCCTGCGGCACCACGAGAAGTGGGACGGCAGCGGCTACCCGGACGGCCTGGCGGGCGAGGACATCCCGCTCAGCGCCAGGATCGTCGCGCTGGCCGACGTGTACGACGCGCTCATGAGCAAGCGGGCGTACAAGGAGGCGTTCAACCACGACGTCGCCAAGTCGATCATCGTCGAGGACCGCGGCAAGCACTTCGACCCGGCCGTGGTCGACGCCTTCCTCGCCTGCGAGCAGACGTTCGTGTCGATCTCGAACCGGTTCGCCGAGCACGCGATGCGCAAGGCCGCGTGATCGTCGGACGCGGCCGGTAGCATCGGGCGGTGGGCGATGCGCCGGACGAGCTTGAGCAACACCGATTTACCGTTGAGGCGTCCGGCGCTGGGTGTCGGCTGGACCGCTGGCTGGCGGACGCGGCAGGCGTGGCGCGGGCGGCGGCGCGGCGGGCGATCGATCAGGGGCGGGTGCGGGTCGATGGCGCGAGAGCGGCGGCGGGCGTGACGCTCAAGGCGGGTCAGGCGGTGGTGGTGACCGGCGCGATCGACGACCGCGCCTCGTCGCCGGCGGCGTGGCACGACTCGGGGCTAGAGGTGCTGAACGAGGGCGACGACTGGGTGGCGATCGACAAGCCGGCGGGCGTGGCCGTGCACCCGCTGGACGCGACGCAGGGGCGGACCGTGCTGAACGCCGTGGCGACGATGCGGCCGGAGGTTGTGGGCGTCGGCGAGGGCGGGCTGCGTAGCGGGGTCGTGCATCGGCTCGACGTCGCGACGTCGGGCGTGCTGCTGTTCGCGACGAGCGCGGCGCGGTGGGCACGGCTGCGAGAGGCGTTCACCGAGCACACGGCGAGAAAGCGCTACGTCGCCCTGGTCCACGGCCGGGGCGCGCTGCCGACCGAGCCGATTGCGTTGCGCCTCGCCGTTCGACAGCACAAGCCGGCGCGTGTGGCGGTGGTCTCGACCGGCGAGCCGGGCAGCGACTGCTCGATGGCGGCGGCGGTGACCGACGAGCGCGACGGCTACGCGCGCGTAACGGTCGACCTGCACACCGGCTTCCTGCATCAGGTCCGCGTCAGCCTCGCCCACCTCGGCCGACCGGTCGTCGGCGACGACGTGTACGGCCCGACACCG
>JBCCZA010000088.1:0-13406 GCA_039188455.1 Planctomycetota bacterium | reverse complement strand
CGAGACCGCATTCGCGCTCGAAGGCGCCGGGGCGCTGGTCGGCGAGGGGGCGGAGCAGGACCGCCTCACCGGCATCGAAGTGGTCGAGTTCGCGGGCTCGCCGGGTGAGGTGCGCCTCCTGCTCGCGAACGAGGACCAGGCGTCGGTGTACCTGCGGGACGTCGCGGAGATCACGCTGGGGGCGGACTCGTACGACTGGAACGCGCAGCTGAGCCAGACGCTGGACGACGGCACGAAGAAGATCGGCCAGCCGGCGGCGATGTACGGCATCTACCAGCTGCCCGGCTCCAACGCCCTCTCGACCGCCGACGGCGTCAAGGCCGCCCTGGAAGAGCTCTCGGTCGGCTTCACGGAGAACATCACCTACACCGTCGCCTTCGACTTCACCGACTTCGTCGTCGCTTCGGTCGAGGAGGTGGTGACCACGCTGTTCATCGCCGTCGGGCTGGTGATCCTGATCACGTGGATCTTCATGCAGGACTGGCGGGCGACGCTCGTGCCGGTCGTGGTGATCCCGGTGTCGCTGATCGCGACGTTCGCGGTGATGCTGGCGATGGGCTTCACGCTCAACCTGTTCACGCTGTTCGGGCTGATCCTGGCGATCGGCATCGTGGTCGACGACGCGATCGTGGTCGTCGAGAACACGATCCGCCGGCTCGACGAAGGGCTCGACGGCAACGCCGCGGCCAAGGAAACGATGACCGAGGTCTCGGGCGCCCTGGTCGCGACCACGCTGGTCGTGCTGGCCGTGTTCATCCCCGCCGCCTGTTTGCCGGGGCTCACGGGCGTGCTGTACCGGCAGTTCGCCCTGACGATCGCGGTGGCGACGCTGTTCTCGACCGTCAACGCGCTCACGCTCAGCCCGGCCCTTTGCGCGATCCTCCTGCGACCGAGCAAGAAGACCAAGTTCCCGCTGTTCACCGGGTTCAACTTCCTGCTCAACGGCTCGCGGACCGGCTACCTGTGGCTGGTCGACAAGTCGATCCGGGTGTCGGTGATCACGGTGCTGGTGTTCGCCGGGTTCTGCGCGCTGGCGGTGGTCGGGTTCCGCGTCGTGCCAACGGGCTTCCTGCCGGACGAAGACCAGGGCTACATGTTCGTCAACATGCAGCTGCCCAACGCGGCCAAGCTGTCGCGCACGGCGTCGGTGGTGAGCGAGGTCGAGCAGATCGTGATGGACACGCCGGGCGTGCGTCGGGTCGTGGCGATCACGGGGTACTCGATCCTGGACGGCACGATCAGCCCCAACAAGGGCACGGCCATCGTGATCCTCGACCCGTGGGACGATCGCACTTCGAAGGAAACGCAGCTCAACGCGATTGTCGGGTCGATCGCGATGAAGGTCGGGCAGATCGAGGAGGCGCAGGCGTTCCCGTTCACGCCGCCGCCGGTGATGGGCCTGGGCACGGCCGGCGGGTTCTCGATGGAGCTGCAGGACCGCTCGGCCAGCGGGCTGGACGTCTTGATGCAGACGGCCGACGAGATCGTCGCCGCCGGCAACGCCGACCCCAAGCTGTCGCGCCTGTTCTCCGGCTTTCAGTCCCGCACGCCGCAGCTGTTCCTCGACATCGACCGCGTCAAGGCCCAGCAGCTGGGCGTCGGCATGCCGACCGTGTTCGACACGCTGGCGACCAACCTCGGCGGCAGCTACGTCAACGACTTCAACCTCTTCAACCGCGTCTACCGCGTCTACGCCCAGGCCGACGCCGACTTCCGCGCCCAGCCCGACGACATCGGCCTCTTGCAGGTCCGCAACGCCGACGGCGCGACGCTGCCGCTCGACACGCTGCTGACCGTCGAGGAGATCACCGGCCCCGACGCGATCTTCCGGTTCAACCTCTACCCCTCGGCCTCGATCACCGGCTCGCCCGCGCCCGGCGTGTCGTCCGGCCAGTCGGTCCAGGAGGTCTCCCGGATCGCCAACCAGGAAATGCCGCCGGGCTTTGGCTTCGCGTGGTCGGGCATGACGTACCAGGAGCTCGCCGCCGGCAACGCCGCGCCGCTGGCGTTCGGGCTCGGGTTCGTGCTCGTCTACCTCGTGCTCTGCGCCCAGTACGAGTCGTGGACGATCCCGATCTCGATCCTGATGACGGTCCCGCTCGGCGTGCTCGGCGCGCTGGCCGGTGTGCTGTCGCGCGGGCTGGACAACAACACCTACACGCAGGTCGGCTTCGTGCTGCTGATCGCGCTGGTCGCCAAGAACGCCATCCTCATCGTCGAGTTCGCCAAGCAGCTGCACGAGGAAGGCAAGTCCGTCGTCGACTCGGCGAAGGAAGCCGCCCGCCTGCGGTACCGGCCCATCCTCATGACGGCCTTCTCCTTCGTGCTCGGCACGCTGCCGCTGGTGATCGCCACCGGCGCCGGCGCGGCCAGCCGCGTCTCGCTGGGCACGGCCGTGTTCTTCGGCATGATCGTCGCCACGTGCATCGGCGTCGTCTTCGTGCCGACGTTCTACACCGTCATCCAGTCGATCAGCGAGAAGCTCGGCGGCAAGGCCAAGGCCACGCCGACCGACCCGCCCAAGCCCGCGCCCGTCGAGGCCCCGGCGCCCCCCGAGGCCGCCCCGCCCTCAGCGGAGTAGGCCGCCGTCGGTCTCAGTCGATCACGGCCGCGCCGCGTCGCTCGCGCCTGGCCGCCAGCCCCACGATCGCCGCCAGACCCATCGCCGCAGCGACCGGCGTCGGCACGACCTCGCCCTTGCGGTAGACCTCCGAGTAGCTCACCCGGCCGTGCGTCGTCACCGAGGTTCCCCCGCCCGCGACCGCCGACGCAGCAAACTCGGCCCAGAAGCCGTCCCCATCGATCTCGAACTCCAGCAGGCCGCCGGGCTCCACTGCGCCAGCCGACTCCACGACGACCCGGTAATCCAACCCGTCACCAATCACAAGCCGCGGGAAGTTGGGGAAGTCGCTGTCGTCCATCTCGGTGTAGGTCGCCGGCGTGGCGGCCGTGTCGCTGACGAAGTCGAACGTGAGCGTCAAGTCGGCCGAGTCGGGCGTGAAGAAGTAGCCGTCGACCGGGAAAGTGTCGCTCTCGAAGCAGACCGAGCCGAAGTAGACGCCGGTCAGCACGTCACTGGTCATCTCGACCTCGAAATCGACGCCGTAAAGCGAGGACGCCAGCGAGCACGGCGCAACCAGCACCGACGCCGCCGCGGCACGGGAAATCGTTCTGACGCTCATCACGCTCTCTCTTGCGGGGAAGGAAGACTCAGACGCTATATCGCGTTAGTTATCGGCTGCCGTCCGATCGGGCGATCACTTTCGCGGTGCTAACGTAAGTCGCCGGCCAGGATGAGCTCACTCGCGACACACCCCCCCCGGGAATCCCCCGATGACCGACACCCCGCCCGTCAACACCAAGCAGGTCACCGGCCGACGCACCGTGCGGTTCGCCACGCTCGATGAGGCGCTGGCCGACGTTGAGGCGCTGGCCGAGGCAGGCCCGATCGAGGCCCTGGGCAACTGGACGCCGGCGATGAACGTTCAGCACGTGGCCTTCCCGATCGGCTTCGCCGTCGACGGCTACCCGCCCGAAGCGGCCAAGACGCCGTTCCTGGTCAAGACGATCATGCGGCTGATGAAGAATCGCGTGCTGACCAAGGGCTTCGGCCCGGGCATCAAGCCGCCGCCGGAGATCGCCAAGACCTTCGCCCCCGACCCCGACATCACGATGGACGCCGCGCTCGAGCTGTTCCGCACGAACCTCGCCGCCGCCCGCGATCGCGGCATGACCCAGCCCAATCCGCTGCTCGGCAAGCTCACGCCCGAGGAGTACGAGCGGTTCAACTGCCGCCACGCCGAGCTGCACTTCTCGTTCATCGTCCCGGCGTGAGTATTTTTCCGCGACATGCTTGACGGGCCGGGACCTCACCGGCAGGATGAAAGCGGCCGCAAGGCAGGCCGCCGTGTCCGCGGGAAGGGCTGAGCCCCGCCGAGTCCGACAATTCATGCGTTCATCCTCGTGATGATCTTCTTTCGGCCCGAGCGAGCGGACACCGGGCAACCCCTCTCGGAAGGAGATCGTCATGCCCGAACATCCCCCGCTGACCGCCGCGCCCGTCCCGTTCGCCAAGCTGCCGGATCGGCCGGACCTCGACCAACTCAAGACCCAGGCCAAGGAACTGCTGCACGGCTATCGCGACGGCGAAGCCGAGGCCGTCGCCACCGTCGATCGGCACTTCAACGCGCGCGACGGCGAGCCGCTCACGCTCGCGCAGGCGCAGCTCGTGCTCGCCCGCACCTACGGCTACGACAGCTGGCCGAAGCTCAAGGCCTACGTCGAGGGCGTCACGCGCGAACGCCTCGTCACGGCGATCAACACGGGTAATCGTGCCGATGTGCGTGACTTGCTCCGCCGTCGGCCCGAGCTCGCCAACGCCACCACCGGCGACGGCGACCAGCGCATGGCGCACCTGGCCGTGCTCAACAACGACCCGGCGATGCTCCGGCTGCTCATGGATCACGGCGCGGACGCCCGCGTCGGCATCTGGCCCCACCGCGACAGCAACACCGCCGCGCAGCTCGCCGCGGACCGCGGGCTCGACGCAATCACGGCCGTGATCGAGGACGTCGAGGCCGAGCGCCGCGAGTCGATGAGCTGCCCGAACGTGACGATCAGTCCGGAGCTCGACCGGCTGGGCGAAGCCATCCGCGCCGGGCGGACCGACGACGCGATCGCGATGCTCGATGCCTCGCCCGACCTGATCCGACAGTGCGATCGCGACGGGGCGACGCCGCTGCACTCGGCCTGCGCCGTCGCCGACGAGCGGCTGGTCGCCTGGCTCTGCGACCATCGGGCCGATGCCCGCAAGCGCGACACGTCTGAGCATTTGCCGATCGACCGCGCCGTCTTCGCGGCCGACTGGCGGCACCCTGAGCGGATCGAGCCGGCGTTGCGCATCGTGCGCCGGCTCATCGCCCACGGCAGCCCGACGACGGAGATGGCCGCCGCGGCGATGGGTGACGAACGCCGGCTGCGGGAGATCGATCGCGAGTCGCCGCTACGCCCGGCCGAGGGGCAGCGCTGGCACTGGCTGCGCGGCGGCCTGCTGTCGACGGCGGTGATCTTCGACCGTCGCGTATCGGTCGAGTGCCTGCTCGATCTCGGCCTCGACCCCAACGAGCCGATCCCCGTGAGCCCAACTAGCGACGACGAGGACGCGATCTCGTGGGGCGGGCCGGTGTGGAGGGCGGCGGCGATGGGGCGGATCGAGCTTGCCAGGCTGCTGCTCGATCGCGGTGCCGACCCCAACGGCAACGTCTACGCCTCGGGCTGGCCGCTCGACCGGGCGTACGAGCGCAACGACCGGCCGATGATCGACCTGCTGCACGAGCGCGGCGCGACGCCGACGACGTGGACCGTGTGCGCGGCGTACGACAACGACATGGTGCGGCGGATGCTGGAGGAGCGGGACGTCACGCCGCGCGAGGCGCGCGAGCTGGCGTGGTCGGCTGCGTGCTGCAAGAACCTGCCGGCGCTGCGGATGGCCCTGCCGCGGGTCGAGCAGGCCATGGCCGACGGCCTCGCCGACGACATCGACTGGCACGACATGTACTGCCAGCCAATGCGCGGCCACGAGCCGACGGACGCCGTCCGCCCCGACTGGTACCGCGACGAGGATCGGTTCACGATCCTGGGGATGCTGCTCGAGGTCGGCCCGCCGGCCGACGTGACGGGGCTGTACGGGCTGACGCTGATGCATTTCGTCGCCGCGCGCGACGCTCCGCACAACGGCCCTGTCATCCCCGATGACGAGCGTAATGGGTTTGCCGCGATGCTGCTCGACGCCGGCGCCGACCCCGCGGCCCGCGACGACCTGCTCGCCAGCACCGCGCTCGGCTGGGCGTGCCACTACGGCCGACCGGCGCTCGTTGCGTTGCTGCTCGACCGAGGCGTGCCCGCCAACGAGCCCGACACGCCCGCCTGGGCCACCCCGCTGGCCCGCGCAATCAAGGCGGGTCACGAGGACATCGTCGCGTTGCTGCGGGCCCGCGGGGCTATGGCGTGAGCGCTATGCCATAACCCGCCGCCCTTAGGCTGTGGCCATGACGGAACCCGACGCGACGCCCACGGCGCCCAAGCGTCCACGCCTCGGCATCGACGGCCTGTTCGCCGCCGCGGCGACGCTGACACTCGGCGTGACCGTCCTCGGGCTGCTGGGCCAACTCCACTGGGCGATCGACCTGCTCGGCCATCAGCGCCGCGTCTACGCGCTGGCGCTGCTCGTCGCGCTGGCGTGGTTGCTGATCCGGAAGCGCTGGGCCTGGGCGGCGGTCGCGGTCGTCGGGCTGGCGATCAACGCGTGGCTGCTCGCGCCGCTGTACCTCGGCGGTCACGCGCCGGCGGCCGAAGGCGCGACGCGTCTGCGTGTCGTGACGTTCAACGTGAACACGGCGAACCCCAACCACGCTGCCGTCGCCGACTGGCTCGCGACGACCGACGCCGACGTGATCGCGGTGCTCGAGGTCGATCGCGGCTGGGTGGCGTCGCTCGAGGATGTCGACGGATACCGCGTCGCCGCCGCCGAGCCGAGGAGCGACAACTTCGGCGTCGCGCTGCTGACACGTTCAACGCCACGCGCGAGCATTGCGATGACCGACACGCGGGTCGTCTACCAACCCGAAGACGCGTACCGCCTGCCGACGCTCGAGGCGACGCTCCACCTGGGCGACGAGACGATCGCGCTGCTCGTCGCCCACCCCGTGCCGCCGATGGGCGCGGCCTACGCGGCCGATCACGCGGCCACGCTCGCCTGGCTCGGCAAACTCGCCGCCGATCGCAGCGCCGACCCGGCGATCGACGCGGTCGTCATCGCCGGCGACCTCAACGCCACGCCATTCAGCTCCGCCTGGCCGGCCCTGACCAACCCGGCCGGCCTGATCAGCAGCCAGCGCGGCCACGGCTGGTCGGCGACCTGGCCCGACCGTCTGGTCCGGATCGGCCTCGGCATCCCCATCGACCACGTCCTGCACACCGAGGGGCTCACGGCACTGAGCCGATCCGTCGGGCCGACGCTGGGATCGGATCACCACGCCGTGGTCGTCGACCTCGCGGCCACGCCGTGAGACATCCTTGACATGCGTCACACCCGTACCGACACTCGATACGGCTGTCTCAGGCAGCCGACGGTCCGCGTAAAGGGTTGAACCCGCCTGACGCTTGCACATCCCGCTCACCTGACTTCCCAGCCCGAAGACGCGGACATCGGGCGCTGACGGAAGAAAGGTGCATCCATGTCCAACGAATCCGCGTCCCCGTCGTCGCTCCCCGAGCGCCCGTCGATCGAGTTCCTGCGCAAGCTCGCCAAGCAACGGCTGGGCGAACTCCGCGCCGACCAACCCAACGCCAAGCTCGCCGATGCGCAGCGAGCCGTCGCGCGCGAGCACGGCCTGCCGAGCTGGCGTGCGCTCAAGGAGGCGGTCGAGCAGCGGCACGTCGATCGTTACGCGCCGTTCGTGGCGATGATCCAGCGCAACGACGTCGGCGCCATCGCCGCGGCGATCGACGCCGATCCCTCGCTCGTTCGCGTCGGCCTGGAGGGCCATCGGCGCACGGCGCTGCACCTCGCGTCCTGGCAGAACAAGCCCGAGCTCGTCCGCCTGCTGCTCGACCGCGGCGCCGACCCCAACGCGCGCGACCGCGGCGACCATGCCTACCCGATGCACTTCGCGGCCGAGCTGGGCTACCTGCCGATCGTCGAGATGCTCGCCGACGCCGGCGGCGACGTCCGCGGCGGCGGCGACACGCACGGGCTCGGCGTGCTGGGCTGGGCGACGTGCATGGCCCTCACGCGCCACGACGTGGCGGCGTACCTGCTCGACCGCGGCGCCACGCACCACGTCTTCTCGGCCGTGGCGCTCGGCGACGGCGACGCCTTGCGACGTATCGTCGACGCCGACCCGACCGCGCTGACCCGCACGATGTCGCGCTGGGAGATGCACCGCACGCCGCTGCACCTCGCGGTCACCAAGCAGCAATACGCGATGATCGACCTGCTGCTCGACCTCGGCGCCGACCCGTATCTCACCGACAAAAACCAGCAGACGCCGCTGCACCTCGCCCTGGTGAAGGACGACGCCGAGTCGATCAGCCGTTTCGAGCAACGCGGCGTCGTGCTCGACGAGTACACCGAGACCAACACCCCGCTGACCGGCGTGACGCCGATCCTCAACGTGAAGAACGTCCCGGCAAGCATCGACTACTACGTCGACAAGCTCGGGTTCCACGAGGACTGGGCCTGGGGCGATCCCGTCGGGTTCGCGTCGGTGAGCCGCGGCGAGGTCACCCTGTTCCTCTGCCAGGACGGTCAAGGCCAGCCGGGCACGTGGATGTCGGTCTGGACCGAGGACGTCGACGCGTTGCACGCCGAATACGTCAAGCGCGGCGCGATCATCAAGCAGCCGCCGACGAACTTCCCGTGGGGCGTCCGCGAGATGAACGTCGCCGACCCGGACGGCCACCGCCTGCGCTTCGGCTCGAACATCACTGGCGAGCCGGACGGGGTGCCGCTGAAGGAGGACTGATCGATTGAACGCACGGTTGGTCGACAGATCAGCCGTGCGATTGGCATAGGTGCTTCACGGTTTGCCCGAGCAATCGACCTGCTCGCGCAGAATGCGTATTCGGCCGATCCGATAGAGCATTGCGACGAGCGAGAGAAATAGCAGCGGGAACATGCAGGCCCAATCGATCCGGATGCTGGCGAGCGGATCGTTGGTCAACTCATACAGCAAGAACAGCAGAAGGCTGAGTAGCGGCAGCGTGGCGTGCCAGCGAGGCGTCTGAGCGGAGACAGAAACAGGAAAGACGATGCCCGCCAAGCCAACCAAGATCACTAGCCAACCCAGCAGTGCGATCACGTGAGTGCCCGGGGGAATGCGGTCAGGCCTGGCTGGCGAGCTTGTCGACGATCGAGCGGTCTTCGAGCGTCGTGGTGTCCTGCGTGATGGCGCGACCGGCGGCGATGTCGCGAAGCAGGCGGCGCATGATCTTGCCCGAGCGGGTCTTCGGCAGGGCGTCGGCGAGGATGACCTTGTCGGGCTTGGCGATCGGGCCCAGCTCTTTGGCGACGTGGTCGCGGAGCTCGGCCTTGAGCTCGGCCTCGAAGCCCTCGGCCTCCACGCCGCCGGCGCGGAGGATGCAGAACGCCGCGATGCCGTTGCCCTTGACGTCGTGCGGGAAGCCGACGACCGCGGCCTCGGCGACGCGCGGGTGCGAGACCAGCGCCGACTCGACCTCCATCGTGCCGAGGTTGTGCCCGGCAACGACGATGACGTCGTCGATCCGGCCCATGATCCAGAAGTTGCCCTCCGGATCGATGCGGGCGCCGTCGCCGGCGGTGTAGTGCGGCGTGCCATCGGGGGTGACGACCTTGGACCAGTAGGTCTCGACGAAGCGGTCGCGGTCGCCGTAGATCCCGCGGAGCATCGACGGCCAGGGTTTCTTGATGACGAGGATGCCGCCGGTGTTGCTCTCGACGTCGTTGCCCTGCTCGTCGACGCAGGCGGCGTCGACGCCGAAGAACGGTCGGGTGCACGAGCCGGGCGTGGTGGTGGTCGCGCCGGGGACGGGGGTGAGCATGTGCCCGCCGGTCTCGGTCTGCCACCAGGTGTCGACGATGGGGCATTTCTCGCCGCCGACGACGCGGTGGTACCACATCCACGCCTCGGGGTTGATGGGTTCGCCGACCGTGCCCAACAGGCGGAGCGACGAGAGGTCGTGCTTCTCGATGGGCTCCTCGCCCTGTTTCATGAATGCGCGGATGGCCGTCGGGGCGGTGTAGAAGATCGTCACCTTGTGGCGTTCGACCATATCCCAGAAGCGGTCCCAGCCCGGGTAGTTCGGCGCCCCCTCGTACATGAGCGACGGCACGCGGTTGGGCAGGACGCCGTAGATGATGTACGAGTGCCCGGTGATCCAGCCGATGTCGGCGGTGCACCAGTAGACGTCGTTGGTGTTGCGGGAGCGGTCGGCGTCGCGCTCGGGCACCAGGGCGTTGCCGTCGCCCTTGAGGTCGAAGGTGGTTTGGGCGGTGAGATAGGTGTGGACGAGATACCCGCCGGTGGTGTGCATGATGCCCTTGGGCTTCCCCGTCGAGCCCGAGGTGTAGAGGATGAACAGCAGGTCCTCGGAGTCCATCGGCTCGCACGGGCAATCGTCCGACACGTCGGCCACCGCGTCGTGCCACCAGACATCCCGGCCGGGTTTCATCGTGACCTCGTTGTGGCAGCGTTGGTAGACGATGACGGTCTCGATGCGGTCGGTCATGGCGCAGGCGTCGTCGACGTTCTGCTTGAGCGGCACGACCTGGCCGCGGCGCCACCCGCCGTCGGCGGTGATGACGATCTTGCTGTTGCCGTCCTCGACGCGGTCGCGGATGGCCGAGGCGGAGAACCCGCCGAAGATCACGGAGTGCGGCGCGCCGATGCGGGCGCAGGCGAGCTTGGCGATGGCCAGCTCGGGAACCATGGGCATGTAGATCGTGACCACGTCGCCCTTCTCGACGCCGTGAGCCCTGAGGGCGTTGGCGAAGCGGGCGGTCTCGCGCTGCAGGTCGGCGTAGGTGAGGACGCGGACCTCGGGCTCGCCGTTGTCGTCCGTGGGCTCGCCCTCCCAGATGATCGCCGGCTTGTCGCCCAGCCCGTCTCGGACCTGGCGGTCGACGGCGTTGTCGCAGGCGTTGAGCTTGCCGCCGACGAACCACTTGGCGTCGGGCGCGTCCCACACGAGCGTCGTGTGCCACGGCTCAAACCAGTGCAGCCGCTTAGCGATCGACTCCCAGAACGCCTCGGGGTCGTCGATCGACCGCCGATAGATCGCCTCGTACTCGGCCATCGAGCGGACGTTGGCCCGGTCGGCGAACGCGTCGGGCGGGGGGAACTTGCGGGACTCGTCGAGGGAGGACTGGACGGCGTCGGAGGTGGGCTGGGACATGAGGCGGGCCTTGGAGAACGGAGACTGCCGCCGAGGCTAACACGGACGCCCACGGATTCAATCCGTGGGCTTGCGTAAGCTGCGACCGTGCTGCTGATCGACGCGTACAACGTGCTGCACACGACGATGCCAACGGTGTTGGCCGGGCTCGACGAGGCGGGGCTGTGCGTGGCGCTCAAGCGCAGCGCGTATCGGCTGCACCGGGCGGTGGTGGTCTGCGACGGGCGGGTCAAGCCGCTGGGGCCGAGCGAGTCGCCGGTGGACGGGGTCGAGCTGGTGTATTCGGGTTCGGTGAAGTCGGCCGACGACGTGATCATCGAGCGGATCGAAGCCAGCCACACGCCACGCCGGCTGATCGTCGTGAGCACGGACCGGCAGATCCGAGCGGCCGCCCGCAAGCGGCGGTGCCAGTCGACCACGTCCGACGCGTTCATCGCCCGGCTGGCCGAGACGCTCGACCGACGCCCCGCCCCGCCGCGCGACGCCAAGCCCCAGGGCCGGCTGTCCGACGACCAGATCCACCGCTGGCTGAGGCACTTCGGGATCGAAGACGGCGATTGAGGCCCGGAATCCCCCGCCTTGGCCCCTCCGGCCGCCGACCCTATGCTGCATGGACCGGCCCGCGATTCGTCCCACCCCCCCGACATCCCCATGCCCGACACCGCCTCGCCCGAGACCGCCGCTGATTCCGCCTCCCTGCAGCTCGACGGCAAGACCCTCGACCTGCCCATCACCGTCGGCACCGAAGGCGAGCACGCCGTCGACATCACCAAGCTCCGGTCCGAGACCGGCTACATCACCCTCGACCCCGGCTACCGCAACACCGGCTCGGTCGAGTCGGCCATCACCTTCATCGACGGCGAGAAGGGCATCCTCCGCCACCGCGGCTACGCGATCGAGGACATCGCGGAGAGCTGCTCGTTCCTCGAGACCGCCTGGCTGGTGATCTACGGCGAGCTGCCGACGGCGTCCGAGCTCGAAACGTGGGAGGCCCTGATCAGCCAAGAGGCCGGCATGCACGAGGCGATGCGGCACCACTTCAACGGCTTCGCCGGCGGCGGGCACCCGATGGCGATCCTCTCCGCGCTGATCAACGCCGCGTCCTGCTACTACCCCCGGGCGATGGACGTCACCGCCGAGGGCGACGGGTTCAAGGAGGCCGCCGCCCGGCTGATCGCCAAGGTCGCCGCCATCGCCGCCGCGTCCTACAAGGTCTCGATCGGGCAGCGCATCGAGTACCCCAACCCCGAGCTGGACTACTGCGGCAACTTCCTGCACATGATGTTCCGTCGGCCGCACGACGAGTTCCACCCGGACCCCGACACCGTCCACGCCCTGAACGTCCTGTTCAACCTGCACGCCGATCACGAGCAAAATTGCTCGACCTCGACGGTCCGCATGGTCGGCTCGTCGGGCGCGAACCTCTTCGCCTCCTGCTCGGCCGGCGTGTGTGCGCTGTGGGGCCCGCTGCACGGCGGGGCGAACGTCGCGGTGCTCGAGCAGCTCGATCGCATCCACGCCGACCCGTCGCTCACCGTCGCCAAGTACGTCGAGCAGGTGAAGAACAAGGAAGCCTTGCTCTTCGGCTTCGGCCACGCGGTGTACCGCAACTTCGATCCCCGCGCCAACGTCCTCAAGAAGGCCGCCGGCACCGTGCTCGACAAGCTCGGCGTCAACGACCCGCTGCTCGACATCGCGCGCGAGCTCGAGCAGACCGCGCTCGAGGACGACTACTTCGTCGAGCGCAAGCTCTACCCCAACGTCGACTTCTACTCCGGCATCATCCTGCGGGCCATGGGCATCCCGGTGAACATGTTCACCGTCATGTTCGCCATCGGCCGCATGCCCGGCTGGATCGCCCAGTGGAAGGAAGTGCGGGACCAGGGGTCGCGGATCTACCGACCCCGCCAGGTGTACACCGGCCCGACGGCTCGCGACTTCGTGCCCGTTGACCAGCGTTGACGCACCTGGCCGTTCCCATCGCGGTGCCGGGGGTGGAGGCGGTCGAGCCGGCGTTGGCCGACGCCGCGCGGGCGGCCGAGCACGGGGCGGACCTCATCGAGTGGCGCATCGACGCCCTGGCCGACGCCGAGGCGATCGCCGTCTTGGTCGAGCAATCGGCGTTGCCGAGCGTCGTGACCTGCCGGACCGAGGCCGAGGGCGGGGCGTTCATCGGCGACGGCGAGGAATTAGTCGACCGCTACCGCGCGGCGATCGGCGGGGCACGCAAGCCGATCGCGATCGACGTCGAACTGCTGCGCGTCGAGCAGGACGCCAGGCTGGCCGCGGCGCTGGGCGAGCTGGCCGCGGGCTGCGAGCGGGGGCTGATCTTCAGCACGCACGACTTCACCGGCCGGCCCGCCGACCTGACCCGCAGCGTCGCCGACATGGCCGAGCACCCGCACTGCGCGATCGTCAAGGCGGCGTGGCGGGCGAGGAGCCTGCGCGACAACCTCGAGGCGTTCGACCTG
>JBCCZA010000087.1:0-13558 GCA_039188455.1 Planctomycetota bacterium | reverse complement strand
CGTGGAAGCGATGGGTTACGACGTGCTGAGCTATCACCTGCAGCTGCCGCGTGAGTGGCTGGCGGCCGGGCGGCTCAGCGGGCTCGAGCACAACGTCTACAGCCACCTGCCGAGCCTGGTCGAGTCGATGATGATGCAGGCGGCGGCGCTGCGCGGGTCGGGTGCCGACGGCGTCCTGCCGTCGACGATCGCGGCGCAGTGGCTGCACGCCGGATTCGCGCTGCTCACAGCGTGGTGCCTCGCCGACGCGGTCACCGCGATCGGACGGCGCGATCGGCGAGCCCGGCATGACGCGCCCAAGGCGGGCGCGATCGTTGCGGCGACATGGCTGGTCGTGCCATGGGTCGTGGTGCTGGGGTCGATGGCTTACAACGAGATGGCGGTCACGGCGTTCGCCGCGGCGGCGTGCGTGATGGTCGCGCGGTCAGCGCGTGGTCGAACGATCGCTTGGCAACGGGTGACGCTGGTGGGGTTCGTGCTCGGCGCGGCGGTGCTCAGCAAGCCGACGGCCGGGCCGATGATCGCCGTGCCATTGGGCGTCGCCTTGATCGCGGTGCTGGCGGTGCGTCGGCGCCGCCCGCTTGCCGCCAGGGTGCGCGTCGGCGTGACCACCGCGGCCGTCCTCGCCGTCATCGGCCTGCTCGCCCTTTCGCCCTACCTCGCACGCAACGCCGTCCAACGCGGCAACCCCGTGTTCCCCTTCGCCGGCGGCGTCCTCGGCCACGGCCACTGGGACGACGCGCTCGCCGAACGCTGGGACCGCGCCCACGGCCTCGACACCCACGACGAACGCCCCGCCCTCTCCTCGGCCGTCTGGCGTCAGTGGCTCGGCAACCAGGGCTACGGCGCGTTCGGCGGACGCCCGACCCCGCCCGAGCGCGACAACGTCGCCCGCTTCACCGTCGAGGGCGGCCTTCCCGTCGTCTGGCTGCTTGCCGGCATCGGCGCGATCGCCGGACTCGTGACGCCCCGGTACCGCGTCGTCACCGCGTCCTGCCTCGCGTGGCTCGCGCTGCAGCTTGTCTTCTGGGCAACCTCGACGCACCTGCAGTCGCGCTTCCTCGTCGTCACGCTGCTCCCCGGCCTGCTGCTCATCGGCGTCGGCCTGCTCGTCGCCTTGCGACTCACCCCGGCCGACCGCCGCAGCACCGCCGCCTGGCTCGCCGCGCTCGTCATCGTCCTGCCGATCGCCACGACGGCCTACCTCGTCGTGCAATCCCAGCCCCGCCCCGCCATCGACGACGACGGCCAACTCCTCCGCGACCCCGCCGGCAGAACCATCCCCGTCCCCGTGGCGTTCGTCGTCGACGCCTGGCCCCTCACCCCACGCGGCGTCGCCGGGATGCACCCCGTCAACGGCCTGCCACCCGACACCCACACCCTGATCGTCGCCGACAACGCCACCCTGTTGTACCTCACCAACCCCGTCACCTACGCCACCCCGTTCGACCCCAACCCGCTCGGCGAGATCATCCGCGCCCGCGGCCCCGACCCCCACGACATCACCGCCGCCCTCCGCGACGCCGGCTTCACCCACGTCTACCTCGGCGCCGCCGAGCTCGCCCGCCTGCACCGCACCTACGGCTTCGATCCCGACGTCACCTTCGACCGCCTCCGCGACCTGATCACCAGAGGCTGGCGACCCGTCGCACCCCAGCTCTACGCCTTGCCCGCCGCCGGCGCTGGTGTCGCGCCCGACGACGCGCCGTCCGCCTCAGACGACTGACTCGCCGTCGGCTTCTCCGCCAGCTCGGCCGACACGCCCAGCATCTCCAGCCGGCTCATCGTCCGGTCGACCTGCGCGCGGAACGCGTTGTAAGGAAACAGCGCGATCAGCGAGACCGTCAGCCCCGCCGCCGTGCTCAACAGCGCCTCGGCGATGCCCGACGACACGGCCCGCGGGTCGGCAAGACTCCCGTCCTCGCCCGCCGACCCCGGCGCGCCAAGCGCCTCGAAACTCGTGATGATCCCGATCACCGTGCCGAGGATGCCAAGCATCGGCGCCGCGGTGATGATCGTCGACAGGAGCGGCAGGTATCGCTCCAGCCGCCCGCGCTGGCTCTCGACCGCCTCCGCCGTCGCCGCCTCCCCGCAGGGCAGGCCATTGCCGAGCATCACCGCCGCCGCGCGGCCGTACACCGAGCCGTCCCCGTCGACGAGCGCCTCGGCCCCCGCGCGATCGCCCCGACGAAGCCGGTCCGCTAGCTTCTGCACGCGGTTCAGCTCGCCCCGTCGGTTCTGGCTTACGAAGAACCACACCCGCTCGAACGACACCGTCACCGCCAGCAGGCTCAGCGCCAGCAGCGGCCACATCGCGATCCCGCCCCGCGTCATCAGCCCCACCACGCTCTGCCACACGGCTTCCATCGGCAGAGCATACCCGCCGCGCGGCCGCCGCCCGACCGATCACACCGACGTCAGGTTCAGCATCCCCATCGCCGACCGCACCACGTGCTCGGCCGACAGCCCGCAGTAGTTCAGCAGGTCGTCGGGCGTCTTGCCCGACTTGGGCAGGTGCGTGACGTGCATCTGGTGCAAGGTGAACCCGTCGCCCGACGCCGTCAATGCATCCGCCACAGCCGAGCCGAGCCCGCCGCCGTAGTTGTCCTCGAGCGTGAGCACCATGCCGTTGTTCTCGTTCGCGAGGTCGCACAGCGTGTCGCCGTCGAACGGCAGGCTGTAGGCGTCGACGAGCGTGGCGTCGATGCCCTGCTGGTCGAGCAGCTCGAGCGCGCGGTTGGCCTCGTGGACCATGTAGCCGTGCGCGACAATCAGCAGGTCGCGCCCCTCGCTTAGCACGGACATGCCGCCGAGGCGGAACGTGTCGCTCGGGCCGTAGAGGAACTCGGTGTCCGGGCGTAGGGTCCGCAGATAAGCCGGCCCGACGTGCTCGGCCATCAGCTGCGTCAACGCGTAGCACGACCAGCCGTCCGACGGCGTCAGCACGTAGAAGCCGGGCTGGCCCTGCTTGAGTTTCATCGTGCCGATGCCGCGGAAGTACGGCACGTCGGCGATCGCCATCTGCGACGGCCCATCGGCGCCCAGCGTGATCCCGGCGTGCGAGCCGACGAGCTTGAGGTTCGCCCCGCTGTTGACCGCCATCTCGACCTGGTCGTACGCCCGTGCGAAGAACTTGCCGAAGGTCACGCAGAACGGCACGCGGTTCGTCGCCGCCAGCCCCGCCGCCGCGGCGACCATCTGCTGCTCGGCGATCCGGCATTGCACGAACCGCTCGGCCAGCGCCTCGTCCTTGGCGAACGCGTCGGCACCGGTCGAGTTCTGCACGTCACCGTCGAACACCACCACCCGCGGGTCGGCGTGGCCCAACGCACGCAAAGCCACCGCAAACGCCTTGCGCGTCGCGAGCTTGCCCTTGTCGAGCGCGGCCTCCTGGCCGTACAGCCTGCACGCCTCGTCAAACGCGGGAGCCGGCTTGGGATCAAGCCGGGGACGCTCGGCCGGGGTCATCAGGTCGCGTTTCAGCGGCGTGTCGGCCGCGGCGCCGATCTGCGTCCCGGTCGCGTCCAGCTCGGCGAGCGCCGTGACCAGCGCCTCGCCCGTCGCCGCCGAGCCGTGATGACCGTGGCCCTGCTGGCTCGGCACGCCCCAGCCCTTGACCGTCTCGGCGACGATCGCGACCGGCGCAGCGTTGGGGTCGTGCTGCGCCCGGGCGTGCGCCGACAGCGCGTCCTTGATCGCCGAGGGGCTGTGCCCATCGATCCGCTGCACGTCGTAGCCCACGGCCTCGAGCTTGGCCTGCGTGGCGCCGGGCAGCTGCTGCGGCGCGGTCGGCGTCGACTGAGCGAACTTGTTGCAGTTGAAGATCGGGCACACCGCCTTGAGGTCGTGGTCAACCAGGAAGTCAACGGCCTCCCAGATGTTGCCCTCGCGCGACTCGCCGTCGCCGATCAGGCAGAACACACGCTTGTCCATCCCGTTCAGCCGGGCCGCGATCCCCAGCCCGGTCGCCTGGCTCAGCCCCTGGCCGAGCGAGCCCGTCGCGGTGTCGAAAAACGGGAAGCCCTCGGCCGGGTTGGGGTGGCCGTCGACCAGCGAGTCGATCTCGCGGAGCGTCTTGGCCTCATCAACCGTCAGCGCGTGCCACTCGTCCTTGCTACGCCCGACCATCACGCCCAGGTCCGCGCAGGCCGCGTAGACGATCGGCACCGCGTGTCCCTCGCTGAGCACGAGCCGGTCGCTCGCCGGGTGGGCCGGGTTGGCCGGCTCATAACGCATGTGGTCGTACATCAGCACGGTGACGAGGTGCGCGAGCGACGCACCCGACGTCGGGTGGCCCGACCCGGCCGCGGCGGTGATCTCGAAGGTGAGCTTGGTCAACTCCACGGCCTTGGCGTGGATCGTGCTGTCGAAGGACATGGCGGGTTCCGAGGGGAGCTTGTGTAAGGCCGGCGATCGCGACGACCGCTCGACGGGATCGCAGAGTGTACGGGCGAGGCATGAGGTGCCTGTTCACGGTCGAAAAGAGCGGTCGTCGGGCTGCGTGCACCGACAATTATGTGGACCGCTTGGCGCGCAGCGCGGCGGCCGTCCACACGGTCAGCCCGCCCAGGCCGACGACTGTCGCGGCGATGCTCAGGTAGAGCGACATCGGCGGCGAGGCCGTGCGATCCCAGGCGGCGAGCTCGCTGCCCAGCCACACCACCAGCGCCACGCGCGGGGTCATGCCTATCGCCGTACCGATCAGCATCGGCCGCAGCCGGATCCGCAGCGACGCCGCCAGGACATTGCCCAGCGCAAACGGGACGTGCGGCGGCAGGCGCACCAAGGCCACCGCCGCGGTCGCGTGCGCAGGGCCGCGGTCCAGCATCGCTTCGGTCAGCCGACGCCCGATCGGCCGCCTCTCTGCCAGCTGCCGCAACGCCGCGGCGTCGATCCGCCGCGCGAGCCAATACCCCAACGCCGCCCCGCCGAGCACCCCGGCCACCGCCGTCGGCAGCCCCACGCCCAGCCCCAGCAGGTACCCGCACGCCAGGCTCGCGAGGTGCGTCGGCAGCAGCGCCAGCCCGCAGACCAGCGCGATCGCCACCGCCATCAGCGGCGCCGACCAGGTCGGCAGCGCCAGCCGCGCCGCCAGGTCGTCGCCGATCAGCCAGCCCGCGGCCGCCAACCCGACCACCGGCAGGCCGATCGCCGCGACCGATAGCGCCGCCAGCCGCAGCCCGCCGCCTCGCGAGTTGGACGTGTCATCCATCGCCGGCACGGTAGCCCAGGCGGATCGCAACGGCCCGGGCGCGTTGCGTAGATCAGCGTTCCAGCTCGCAGCGTGAGATGGCGCCGGGGCCGAGAGTGATCGCGTTCTTGCCCTGCCGCTTGGAGCGCAGGGCCATCGCGTCGGCGCGGGCGAGCAGCTCGGTGGGGGTGCGGCCGTCCCACGGGTACGACGCGAGCCCACCGGAGATCGTGAGCGTGCCGGCCTGCTGGTCGAGGAGCTTGGGGAACTCGTGCCGACAGACGGCGGCCTGGAACCGCTTAGCGCACTGCAGCACGTCGGTCGGGTGCTGCGCAGCGGCAGGGTCCTCGGTGCGGGGCGGCTCGGCGTCCCAGAAGATCACGGCGAACTCGTCGCCGCCGATGCGCGCGACGACGTCGTGCTCGCGGACCACGGAGCGCATCAGACGCGCGGCCTCGCGGAGGATCTCGTCGCCGGCGGCGTGGCCGTAGCGATCGTTGTACAGCTTGAAATCGTCGATATCGAAAACGAGCAGCGTGACCTGCGAGCGGTCGTCCTGGGCGTGCTCGAGCACGCGGGCCAGGAAGCGATCGAAATACCGGCGGTTCCAGGCGCGGGTCAGCTCGTCGGTCAGTGCCAGGCGACGCAGGCCGCTGAACTTGCGATCCAGCGCCAGCCAGCACGCCAGCCAGCCGGCCCAACGCTCGAGCTCGGGCTCGTCGACGTCCGGAGCGTGCAGCCAGCCCAGCTCGCCGTCCTGGCGCGTCAACGCCACGCTCGCCTGACCCTCGGGCACCGCCGACCGGTCCCGCGCGACCGCCACGCCCGTCGGCCCGCCCTGCTGCTCGATCAGCCGGCAGGCCAGCCGCGTCAGCTCGAACTTACCTCGCAGCACGGCCTCGACCAGGTCGGTGTCGCCGAGCGTGTCGGGGCTCTCGCCGGCGTCGGCCGCGATCGGGTCCGTCGAGGCGCTGGCCGAAGCAGCCGGGGCCGTCGGGGTCAGCAGCGACGTCAGCTCATCGGTGCCAAACGGCTCGAGCACGTACCCGTCGAACCCGGCGGACAGCACGGCCGCCGCGTCGTTCTCGCGACCCTGAGGCACCCGCACGTACAGCCTCACCTCGGGGGCGAGCTCGCGCATGCTGCGGACCCATCGCGGCAGCAGCTTGGGCGGGCTGTCGATCGGGCCGATGACGGCGCGGACGTCCGGGCGGGCCGCGACGACGGAGAGGGCCGACAGGTAGTTGGCCGTGGGCAAGACGTCGATCGCGGCGGCCGAGCCGTTGAGCCGATGCCGGATCTCGGACGCGGCGTCGGGGCCGCCGACCGCGACCACCGCCGGGGGCGCGACCGTTAGGGATGGCGGTGTGGCCTGCTCGCGCGGCGTCACGTCAGCGCCTTGCGGTGACATAGCCCGCTGATCGGTCGCCTCGCTCGTGCCGAACCCGCTCATTGGGGCGTCGGCTCCAGACCGCCGAGCAAGGCATCCAGCTCGGCCTGGGAGAGCGCCTCGAGTGAACCGTCCGACGTGTCCACCGGCCCCGACAGATCGATCGCGTTAGCGACGCCAGCAGGCTCGCTCGACTGGACGAGATCATCGAACGAGCGAAGGGCACGCTCGCTCGCGTCCCAGCCAACCACGGTGGGTGGATGAGCCGTCTCGCCAGCGGCCTCGCGCAGGTCCGACGCGGCGGAAGGCGATGTCGGCGTCACGAAAATCAGCAGGGACACCCCACCTCGGATCAGCCGACGCATCGCCGACACCTCGTCGCGCGCGACCTCGACACGCCGCTCCCGCGCCGCGAGATGGCTCATCAAGAGCGACGTCGCCTCGCCGCGATCGCGATCCAGGATCACGACCACCGACTCATCGGCTCGGGCATGCATCACAGGATTGTGCTCGGCGTGCATCGACGCTTGGTCCTCTCGTTCCCGCTCCGCTGGCATTCTATGTCGGGGGCCGCTTTCTCGACCCGCCGTGCGGGCGGAAAGTCGATGAGGATGCCGCTTTACGCGGCCTGGACGCGAAGAGGTAAGGCCGCCCCACGCCCGGGCGCACGCCGATCGCCGGTCAAGTCGGGTCCCTACGAGAGGACATGTCTACGACGCCGCGTGGCGGGCCGCCAGGACGCCACGCGAGACGCCGTCAGGCCGAGTCAGCCGGCGGCGAAGAACCGCGTATCGATCCCGCCGGGCCCGATGCGGACGCTGATCGGTCGCCCGCACCGCGGGCACTGGCCGGCGTAGGCCGTGCCGGCCGGGTTGCGGTAGATCCGCGAATAGCTCGAGCAGCACTCCCAGCGGATGGCGATCCACGGCCGCGCCCCTGAGGCCACGCCATCCCCCGCTGCCGCGGCACCGCCCGAGGCCGCCGTCCCCGCCGCGCCCCCGACGGACGTCGACGCGTACCGGCTCGACGCCCCGTACAAACGGCGCATCGCCGCCTGCGCATCCTCGCCTTTCATCGGCGGGCGGTCGCCGGGCTGGGGGTTGGCCTGGGTTTGATCTTTGCTCACCGGGACGTCTCGCGATCGCGTGCGGGTCATGCCGTGTATCGGCTGTCGCCTACACGTACCCGCAGCCAAGACCGATCGCCGTCGGCCGCTCGGAACCCGATCGAGGCCACCCGTTCAGCCCTCTTCGCCGCCGTCCGTCTCGTCGTCGGGCTCTTCGACCGCGGGGGTCACGCCCTTGGCGTCGAGCACCTTGGCCTTGACCTCGTCGAAGACGTCCGTGTTCTCGCGCAGGAAGGTCTTGGCGTTCTCGCGGCCCTGGCCGAGGCGGATCTCGCCGTAGCTGAACCACGCGCCGGATTTCTGCACGACGTCGGTCTCGACCGCGAGATCGATCAGGTCGCCCGAGGCGGAGATGCCCTCGTTGAACATGATGTCGAACTCGGCCTGACGGAACGGCGGCGCGATCTTGTTCTTGACGACCTTGGCGCGGACGCGGTTGCCGACGGCGGTGTCGCCTTCTTTCAAGGAACCCGTGCGGCGGATATCGACGCGGACGGACGAGTAGAACTTGAGGGCCCGGCCGCCGGGCGTCGTCTCGGGGTTGCCGAACATGACGCCGATCTTCTCGCGAATCTGGTTGATGAAGATGACGGTGGTGCGCGAGCGGTTGATCGCGCCGGTCAGCTTGCGGAGCGCCTGGGACATGAGGCGGGCCTGCAGGCCGACGTGGCTGTCGCCCATCTCGCCCTCGATCTCGGCACGCGGAATCAGGGCGGCGACCGAGTCGACCACGATGATCTCGACGGCGTTGGAGCGGACGAGCAGCTCGCAGATCTCCAGGGCCTGCTCGCCGGTGTCGGGCTGGGAGACGAGCAGGTCGTCGAGGTTGACGCCGATGCGGCGGGCCCAGGAGGGGTCGAGGGCGTGCTCGGCGTCGATGAACGCGGCGACCCCGCCCGCTTTCTGTGCGTTGGCGACGACGTGCAGCGCGAGGGTGGTCTTGCCGGAGGACTCGGGGCCGTAGATCTCGACCACGCGCCCGGTAGGCATGCCCCGGCCCCCGAGGGCGAGGTCGAGGGAGATCGAGCCGGTGCCGATACCGGGCGGGAGGTTCGACGGGTCGTCGTCGAGCCGCATGATCGAGCCCTTGCCGAAGTTGCGTTCGATCTGGGCGACGGCGGAGTCGACGGCCTTGCGTCGGTCTGCCTGAGGGTCGGCGGTGGCCTTGGCCATGGGGATTCCTTTCCGGGCGGACCCGTTTTTGCGGGCGGGACGTTCGAGGGTAGCAACCATGGCGGCTCGGCTCCTGGGTGGTGCGACGGTCGGATCGACGCGACGCCGGTGAAGCCCGGAAAGGCTCGGCGGGCCCGCGAGCGACAGGCTCGCCGTCGGCCCTGGCTCAGACCGTTAGGTTTCTGAGCGGATGGCCTACGTTAGGGCTTGTTCGGCATCCGTCAATATGCCTGTCTAGTTTTTGTTGGGGTGGTGACATCTGAGATGTCACCGTGGAGGTGGACGGCGGGGGAGAGCTGGGGAAAGCCCGGTGTTGAGTCCCGCTTGGTGCTGAAGCCCGGCCCTTTGGGCCTTGGGCTAAACGGTGGGAGGGGTGCTCACCGTGGGCGTAGAGCGGGTGGTGGCGGCGAGGCGGAAGTAGATGACGTAGCCGGCGATGTATATCAGCCCGAAGACTGCGATCAGCGTCGCGACATACCACAGCGGCGGGTTGCTCGAGCTGCCGAACGCCGACGACGCGCTGCCGCCCCAGCCCGAGACCGCGATCGACGGCTGCCCGGCGGCGACGCCGTTGAGCAGTGTGGCGAGCCCGGCCACCTGATCGTCGTTGAGCGTCGGCTGACCGGCGGCCGCGGGGGGCAGGACCGCGCTGACCTCTGCCGGGGCGATCGGCAACGCCAGCTGAGGCGAGCCCGACAGACCCGCGTGCCCCGACGCCACGAACGCGGCAGCCACCGGGTCATAAGCCATGGCCGTCATCCCGCTCGGCGTCTCGACTCGGACGTCCAGGCGCTCCGGCACGGCCGTCGGGCTCAGCGGCAGGCCCAGCGTGGTGGTCGCCGTGCGTCGGCTGTTCGCCGTCGACGAGCTGCTCTGCGTGCTGATCCCGCCCGTCACCGCGCCGACGAACCGGCCCGAGACGACCAGCCGCTGCGGGCCGTCGGTGATCGTGACGCGGAAGTTCGAGCTCGTGTGCGTCGGGCCCGTGGCCAAGAGCATCGCGAACGCCACCAGCGCAGGCACCAGCGGCAGCAGCGTCCAGCCCAGGGCGAACGCGACCAGCGACACGGCCCGGCGTCCTTGGGGCGTCACGATGCCGACCTCGCGCAGGTCTGCCCCGCACTCCGGGCACTCGAACGTGCCGATCCCCCGCACCCCGGCCCCGCACGATCCGCACGTCGCCGACTCGGCGAGCTTGGCCGTGAACCCGCGAACGACCCGCGCCCATAGCCAGACCGTCGCCGCTAGCAGCGCCAGCGGGATGACCAGAAAGAGGATCGCGATCGGTGTGGCGATCATCATCGCCGTGGATCGTAAGCCAAGCGGATCACAGCGACACGACCCGCGTCTCGGCCGCGAGCGCGGCGCTGGGCTCGGAGTCGCGCAGCGGCAGCACCGTCCCGTCCTCGCGAGATCGATGCAGGGCCGCGAGGTCCAACTCGCCGACGACGACCGTCTCGGCGTTCGTCTCGCCCTCGACGAGCACGCCGTCGCGAGCGAACGCGACGTCCGAGGGCGTCAGGACGCAGGCCCGGCCGTAGTGCAGGCTCGCCGAGGGAACGCGCGGCAGCCCGCCCACCGCGACGGCCTGCACGACATACAGCTGGTTCTCGATCGCCCGCGCCTGGGCACAGTACCGCACACGCAGGTAGCCGCGGCGGTCCTCCGTGCACGTCGGGCAGAACAGCACCGAGCAACCCGCGCGGGCGGCAGCGCGGGCGAGCTCGGGGAACTCGACGTCGTAGCAGATGTTGACCGCCAGCCGGCCGATCGCCGTGTCGAAGACGCGGAACGCCGTGCGTGGCGTGACGCCGGAGTGCTCGGCTTCCCACCGCGTGAGGTGCAGCTTGCCCTGCGTCTCCACGCGGCCGTCGGGCGCGACCACGGGGCAGTCGTTGTAGACGACGTCCGGGTCGGCGGGGTCGGGCGTGGGGACGCCGCCGCCGATGAGGTAGACGCCGTGCCGCCGAGCGAGTTCGGCGAGCAACTCGACGGTGGCGTCGGCGTGACGGGCGAGGCCACGCAGCAGCTCGCGCGGCGATCGGTCCGGGTCTTCCAGCGCGACGAGCTGGGTCGAGAAATACTCCGGCAGCAACACGGCGTGAACGCCGTACTCCGCGGCCGACGCCACGACCGAACGCGCCTGCTCGGCGAACTCATCGAACGAGCTCACCGGGCGGATGAAGTACTGCACGGCGGCGACACGCAGGCGGTCGGGGGCGGGCATGGCGGCACGTTACTCGGTCAGCTCGACGCCGAGGTGTAGAACCGCAGCGCAAACTTGAGCAGCAGCCGCGAGCCGAGCACCATCGCCGCGGCAATGCCGAACGCGATGGCCAGCGCCCAGCCCGGCGCGTCCCGGCCGGTGAGCGTCGCGGCGGGGACGGTCGTCATGAACGCGACCGGCAGGACGAACGTGAAGAACACGCGGTAAGCCGGGGCGTAGGCGGGGATCGGGTAGCGGCCGGCCTCGAGCAAGGCGTTCATCGCCAGCGTGATGTTGTCCATCTTCACGAACCAGATCGTCAGCGTCGCCAGCAGGAAGCCCAGCGCGTAGACGATCGCCATGCCGACGACGATCGCGGACAAACCCAGCGCGACCGCGAACGCCGAAGGCAGCGCATCGAGTTGGCTCATGGCGAACACGAGCAGCACGCCGCCGAAGACGAGGTTGGGCACGCCGAAGATCGCCAGGCGGTTGGTCGACAGCCAGAACTGCGGGTCGATCGGCTTGATGAGGACGAAGTCGAGCTGGCCCTCGCGGACCATCTCGGTGAGCTGCTGGCGGTTGGGCTGCAGGAAGGTCTGCTGGAAGCCGTCGAGGAGGGTGTAGACGGCGGTGACGCAGAGGGCCTCGTAGTAGGTCCAGCCGCCGAGGATGGTGGCGTCGGCGCCGGTGTCGGGGCCGTAGAAGATGGCGAGCACCAGCAGCGAGCCGATCAGGGTGAACAGCGCGATGACGGCCGCGGCGGCGAAGTTCAGCCGGTACTCGACCTCGGCCGCGAGGGCCGCCGACCAGCAGGCGTAGAGGGTGCGGGCGTAGCGAACCATGGGACCCGGAGGGTATGTTGACGTGCGTATGGGTGAAACCGGGACCCTATCCGAAGAACAACCTGCCAAGAGGCGACAGCGATATCCGTGGCTCGGCCTTGTCGCGTTCACCCTCTCGCTGCTATCTCTGCTGGCGATTCCGATCGGCGTGGCGGCGATGTGGCTGATGACGCCAGCGCCAGCGCCGCCGCCTCCGCCGACGCCCACTCAGCGGATGCAGCAGATCCAGCAGCAGAGCGGGACCCTCAAGGACGCGGCGAAAGAAGCCGCGAAGGACGCGGGAAGATCGCTGGTCGATGGCTTGCGTAATCGGCTCGAGGGTAACGACACACCGACAAGTCCGAGCGACGCAGAAGAGACCGACCATCTCTCGATCGAACTCGACGAGACCGTGATCGATGTGAGAAATACCCCGAGCGGCTGGCAGATCACGATCCTGCCGCCCTCGAACAACCCGACTCAACCGTCCAACAGCCCGCCCGATTGGGTGGCGATCTTGACCGCGATCCTCATGGTCGGCGGGTCCGTGCTGGGCATTGCGCTAGGGGGCGTTTCGGTGATCATCGGTGAGCCGGCCCGCCTGGGCTCGCTCGCCGCCTCGCTGGGGGTTTCCGTGCTGACCTTCGTCCTCACCGTTATCTATTGGGGCCTGCTGATCGCCGGATTTATCCTCGCCGTGCTGGTCATCTGCCTGGCCGTCTTGGTCGCGGCGGTGACGGGGGTCCAGGTCGACATCCCCAGCATCGATATCCCGTCGTTCTGAGTCACGCCCCCATCGCCGTGTAGCGCTTGACGCCGCGTCGCCAGAGCCAGCGTTGCAGCGTGATCATCAGCCCGATCCAGACGATCAGCGTGACGAAGCCGCGGACGATGGGAAGATCGCCGGTGGTCGCGTCGGCATCGGTGGCGATGAGCATGGCGGGGAACCAGGCCATGTACGGGAACGGCGTGAGCAGCGCCAGCTCGTAGGCCGCCTGGCCCAAGTGGATGTCCGTGCCGAACAGCGTGACCGTCGTCTCGATGCGGTTGCGTAGCTCGCCCAGCGGGAACAGCAACCCCGACAGGAACAGGTACGGCAGGAAGATGATGTCGTGCAACGCGGTCACGCGCTCGACCCAGAACGCGCCCATCGCCATGGCGTACTGCATCCACCATCTCAAGAGGAACCCGAGGTACGTCGCCAGCACCGCCAGCACGACGCGCTGCGGCTGGGGCGTCCACAGCTCGGGGTTGGCGGGCGAGCCCCACAACGCCTCGGGGAAGATGATCAGCGCGATCACGAGCAGCACGACGACCACCGGCAGACGGCAGAGCTGCTCCCCGACGTGGATGAAGAAGAACCGCCACCACGGGTCGACGGGGTGCAGCAGGTACGGCGTCATCCGCCCCGACACGACGTGCCACTCGACGTCGTGGATCACCCACACGACGGTGAACTGGCGGACGATGAACACCGCCAGGAAGTACCGCATCATCCCCACGCGGTCGAGGGTAAATTCGCCGGTCTCGGCGGCCTGCGACCACACGCCCATCATGATCAGCGGCAGGCACGTCGCGATGCCCCAGAGCACGATCTCGACGCGGTACTCGACCATCAGCGCGTAGAACGACGTCGTCATCGCCCTGG
>JBCCZA010000086.1:0-13679 GCA_039188455.1 Planctomycetota bacterium | reverse complement strand
GGAGTGCTGTTGGTGCTTGCGGTGCTCGGAGCACCAATAGATCACCGAGCCCTGCACGGCCATCGACCCGGCCGCGGCGAAGCAGTACCGAAGCCACGCCGGCGTCGCGAACGAGCGGTGCGTGCACAGCCGATGGAACCCGACGGTCACGCCCAGCGCCGAGATCAATGCCATGCCGACCATGAGCAAGAGGTACCACGCATTGAACGCCGTGCCCCACAGCAGGGCGATCGCGGCGCCCAGTCCGATCAGCGGCACGACAATCGCGCCGAAGTTGATAAGCGCAATCCGGCGGTCGATCGCGGACTGACCGTCGCTGAACGATCGATCTCCGGGGCGGTATCGCGTCGAGGCGGTGATGCCCGGGTGGTCGATGCACGGCTCGCCGGGGCGCGGCCCGGCGGGTGCGGAAGATGTGAGTTGTGTCATGCAGGCTCCGACTCGCCAATTGAGGCCGCAGCCCCATGGCCGAGTGCGTCGCTTGACGTGAGGAAGCGTAGCACAGCAAGCGCGGCGAAACCCGGGCGTGGCTGTTTGTCGTCGACGCAGATGTGACGCGAAGCGCTTATGAACACACGATTTGGCGCGCGATTCGTGTTATGCTGGACAAATTGTCTTAGGCCGCGGAACCGATGTGGCGTCCGCGTGCCGACCGCCGCACGAACCATCTCTAAGCGGCGGTGGAAGCGGCGGGCTTTGGCCGGCCCGCGATGAGGAGTCCGGATGCCGTTTGTTCTGCGGATCGTTCTGGTGGCCGCGATTGGCGGCGTGCTGTTTGGTTTCGACACGGCGGTGATCAACGGGGCGGTGCCGGTCCTGCGCACGATGTACATGGACGCGCAGAGCGGCTTTGCCGGTGGGCTGGAGATCAGCGAGCGTGCGAGGGATTTCTGGGTCGGTCAGTCGGTGGCGATGGCGCTGGTCGGTGCGGCGATCGGGGCGTTCGCCGCCGGGCCGCTGATGAACTGGCTGGGTCGCAAGCGGTCGATGGTGGTGGCCGCGGTGGTGTGCTTGGTGTCGGCCATCGGCTCGGGGCTGCCGGCGACGATCCTGGACTTCACCTTCTGGCGCATCCTGGGCGGGCTGGCGTTCGGGGCGGCGTCGGTGATCGCGCCGGCCTACATCGCCGAGGTCTCGCCGGCGAAGATGCGTGGCCGGCTCGGGTCGCTGCAGCAGCTGGCGATCGTGATCGGCATCTTCATCGCGCAGGTGAGCAACTGGTTCATCGCCGACCTCGCGGGCGGGGCCGACAAGCTGCTATTCGGCGCCGAGGCCTGGCGGTGGATGTTCTGGGCCGAGGCCGTGCCCTCGGTGCTGTACGGCGTCATGGCGCTGGGGATCCCCGAGTCGCCGCGCTACCTCGTGATGCGCCACCACGACAGCCAGGCCGAGTCCGTGCTGGCCAAGGTCTATGGCTCGGACGAGACCGCCACGACCAAGGTCAACGAGATCCGCGGAACGCTCAGCTCCGAGCGCCCGCCGAAGTTCACCGACATCCTCGGCCCGGCACTCTTCAAGCGCATCGTGTGGATCGGCATCCTGCTCAGCGTGCTGCAGCAGTTCGTCGGCATCAACGTCGTGTTCTACTTCTCGGCCACGCTCTGGCTGTCGGCGGGCTTCTCGGAACAGGACGCGCTGCTGCTGAGCATCCTCACCTCGACGACGAACGTCCTGACGACGCTCATCGCCGTGGCCCTGGTCGACAAACTCGGTCGCAAGCCGCTGCTGATCGCCGGGTCGATCGGGATGGCCGTGGCGCTGGCGGTCGAGGCGTACGCGCTGGCGTCGGGCGACGTGGTCAACGGCGAGCTGAAGCTCGACAAGCAGCAGGGGCTGATGGCCGTGATCGCGGCCAACGTGTTCGTGTTCTCGTTCGGCTTCTCGTGGGGCCCGATCGTGTGGGTCTTGCTCGGCGAGATGTTCACCAACCGCATCCGCGCCGGGGGCCTGGCGGTCGGCGCCTGTGCGCAGTGGATCGCGAACTACGTGATCAGCGCGACGTTCCTGCTGATGGCCACCGGGTTGGGCCTGGGTCTGACGTACGCGATGTACGCCGGCTGCGCGCTGCTCTCGCTGTTCTTCGTGCTGCTGTTCGTGCCCGAGACGAAGGGCCGCGAGCTCGAGTCGATGGGCGACTTCGACCAAGCCGACGCGACCTGATCTACGGCGTCGTGGCGACCTGCGGCTTGGGCAGCGTGTCGGGGTCGAGCGCACCCTCCCCGAAGATCGGCGAGAAACCCGGGTCGCCGCCGTTGGCGTCCTTGGTTCGAGCGTCGGCGTAGCACACGGAAAACGCCCGGCGGGACTGGTCGCTGTTGTTGCGGTCCGAGCCGTGCATGAGCCAGTTGTGCAGCAGGACCACCTCGCCTGCCTCAAGCTCGAGGTAGACGCGCTTGGACTCGTCGCACATCTCGGCGACCTGCTCGTCGGACATGAAGCCCGAGCCGTGCTTGGGGTTGACGACACCGTACTTGTGCGTCTCGGGGATGACCTGCACGCAACCGTTGGCCTTCGTCGCCGGGTCCAAAGCGATCCAGACGGTGACCAGCGGGTCGCGGTCGAGGTGGTTCCAGCGGTCCTGGTGCCACGGCAGGAACGTGCCGCGGTTGGCCGGCTTGTTCATGAACATCGCGCGGAACGCCCCGACCGGCACGTGCATCCCGTACGCGCGACGGCAGGCGTCGAGAAACACTCGCTCCTGCATCAGGCGAAGGAAGATCGGGTCGAACTCAAGCTGCTCGATCTTGCGGTAGTTGAGGTGGCTGCCCTTGTGGCCCTTGCTCATCTCGCCCGCGTTGCCGTACGCGCCGTCGGCCGAGTCCTCCTGCATCAGCATGCGGTCGTAGTCGACATCCGCCTTGCCGAGCATGATGTCGTCGATGCGGGCCTGCAGCGCCGACAGGCGTTCGGCCGGCAGCAGCTTGCCGAGCTTGAGATAGCCTTCGCGGGTGTATTGCAGCCACTGATCGTCGGTGAGGGCTTGGTCGAGGGCCGGCATGGAGGGGCTCCTAGCGAGCGGGTTCGAGACAGACTCAGGGGATCAATGCGAGCTTACCGATATGCCCGCCGCGTTCCATCGTTTCGTGGGCGCGGCGGGCTTCGGCGAGCGGGAACGTCTCGGCCACGTGCTGGACGAACGTGCCGTCGGCGAAGCGGTCGAGCACGTCGCCGCAGACCCGCCGCCACGTCGCTTCGCCCGCGGCGATGACCTCGCCCGACACCCAGCCACGGATGGCGGCGTGCTTGCGGATCAGTGGCGTGACGTCGACCGGCCCGGCGTCGCCGAGCAGGCCGTAGACGTAGACCACGCCGTGCTGGGCGAGGGCCTTGATCTCGTTGTTGAGGTAGCCGCCCGAGGCGACGGGGTCGAAGAAGACGTCGACGCCGCGGCCGTCGGTCAAGCGGAAGAGGTCGCGGTGGAAGGGCAGGAGCTGGCGGTCGGCGTCGTGTGTGACCACGAGGTGGTCGAAGCGGGCGGCGGGCAGGGCGTGGATGGCGTCGACTTTGGTCGGCGAGGAGGTCAGGCCGATGGCCGTGCCGCCGAGCGCCTTGACGACCTGCGCCGCGGCCAGGCCGAGCGAGGACGACGCGGCGGGGATGACGACGGTGCGTTGGTCGGCCGGCCTGTCGCCCAGGCCGTGCAGCCACGCGAGGCAGCCCCAGGCGGTGAGGTAAGGCAGCCAGATCGCGCCGAGCTGGTCGTCGGGGATCGCGTCGGGCGCACGCAGCACGGCGTCGGCCGAGCAGAGGTAGTGCGACCGGTAGCTGCCCCCGCGCCCGCCGTCGCCGACGCGCGTGATGCCGGGCGCCAGCGTCACGCGATCGCCGACCGCCCAGTCGGTCACGCCGTCGCCGACCGCGTCGATCCGGCCGCCGCCCTCAAGCCCGGGCACGAAAGGCGGGTCGCCGGTCGACAGCCGGTACTCCCCGCGCCGGCCCATCAGCTCCGCGTGATTGAGCCCGATGGACGTCAGCCTGATCCGCACCTCGCCGGCGTCGGGCTTGGGCGTCGGTTCCTCGACGAGCTCGAGCTGATCGATGCCGCCGAACGCGCGGACGCGGATGCTCTGCACAGTTGGCCTCCCGTGTGGCTAAAGCTTGACCGTGGTGTGCCGGGTATCATTTTAGTCCGTTTCAGCTTTTGGTGATGTCTCTTAGCGGGCAGGAGCCCCATCCGATGCGTCTAGCCTGGTGCGTTGTGGTGTCGAGTTTGGCGATGGTCGTGCCTTCGATGGCCACGGCAGAGGACGAGTACGAGATCGGCAAGAAGCTCCCCTCGGACGCGGTGGTCACGCACGCCGACTCGAACACACTCCGCGAGGCCCTTCGCCCCGTACCCGCCACCGCGGTGTTCGAGATGGAAGGCTGGAGCCTCTGGGACCCGTCGCTAATTAAGGTGGGCGACACGTATCACCTGTTCTGTTCGCGGTGGCCCAAGGCGGACGACCACTCCTTCGACTCCGGCTGGAAGCGCAGCCACGTCATCCGCGCGACGTCGAAGGACCTCTTCGGCCCTTACGAGTTTCAGGAGGTCGTGCTTCACCCCGAGAACCACCCCTGGGCGACGCGCGGCGTGCACAACCCCAAGATCACGCGCGTCGGCGACCGGTTCCTGCTCTACCACCTCGGCATCCCGCAGTGGTCCACCGGCTTCGCCTACGCCGATTCGATCGAGGGCCCCTGGACCCCGCTGCCCGAGCCGGTCGTGAAGGCCAACAACCCCGCCCTGATCGTGCACGACGACGGCTCGGCGTACATGGTCTCCAAGCACAAGCCCAAGCCGACGCGGGATGGCAAATGGGACGCCTGCCTCAAGGCCCACGTCGCCGACCACGTCGACGGCCCCTACCGCACGCTCGGCGAGGGCCGCAACCGCCTGCCCTACGACCTCGAGCTCGAAGACCCCACGCTCTGGTGGGCTAACGACCAGTACAACCTGATCTGCACCGACTGGGAGGGCAAGGTGACCGGCACGCAGAAGGCCGTCGTCTACTACACCTCCAAAGACGGCATCGACTACGAGCTGTTCTCGCCGATCGCCGTGTGGAGCCAGGACGAACCGATCTTCCTCGAAGACGGAACGCAGTTGGCCGCCAGCCGGATCGAACGGCCGCAGGTTTATGTTGACGAAGACGGTCAGTTCAGCGCGTTGCTCGTTGCGGTGGGCATCGAGGAACGCAGCCACGACTACATCGTGATCCGGCCGGTGGATGACTTCATTCCCGACAACTGAGCCGCGCCTCGATTGGCTCTCAGCGTTCTATCTGGTGTCGATGCAGACGAATCCGTTCCGTGTGTCTGCGATGCACCTGCGTCTGATGTTGCTCTGCCTGGTTGGCGTGCTTTGCGGGCTCACCGTCCTCCAGTCGAACGTCCTGCTGTGATCTACGCCGACAACACAGGCTACGACGACCTGGGCGCAAACCAGACCCTGCTGGCGCTCAATCATGGCATTTCTACTATGATTTAAACGTGATTCACACCTAGGCGATGTGTCTTGACAGGCAGGAGCCTCATCGATGCGGTCAACCTTGTGCATTTTGATATCAAGTTTAGTCGTTGTCGTGTCTTCGATGGCGACGGCGGACGACGAGTACGAGATCAGCAAGAAGCTGCCATCCGACGCGGTGGTGACACACACAGAGTCGAACCCGCTCCGCGAAGCCCTTCGGCCCGTACCGACCACGGCCGTGTTTTCGATGGAGGGCTGGTGTCTATGGGACCCCTCGTTGATCAAGGTCGGCGACACATACCACTTGTTCTGCTCCCGCTGGCCCAGGGAGGGGCACAGTTCCGTGAATCGAGGCTGGATGCGCGGCCACGTCATTCGAGCGACTTCGAAGAACCTATTCGGGCCCTACGAGTTCCAGGAGGTCGTCCTGCGTCCCGAGACCCACCCCTGGGCGACAACGGGCGTGCACAACCCCAAGATCACGCGTGTCGGCGATCGTTTCTTGCTGTATCACCTGGGTATCCCGGGCTGGTCGACGGGCTTCGCGTACGCGGATTCCATCGATGGGCCCTGGGAACCGCTGCCCGAGCCAGTGGTGAAAGCCAATAACCCCGCCTTGCTGATCCACGATGACGGGTCCGCCTATCTCGTCTCAAAGCACAAACCCAAGCCCACGCAAGACGGCAGGTGGGACGCTTGCCTGAAAGCCCACGTCGCCGAGCATGTCGACGGCCCCTATCGCACCCTTGGCGAAGGACGGAATCGACTGCCGTACGATCTAGAACTGGAAGACCCGACGCTCTGGTGGGCCAACGATCAGTACAACATAATCTGCAACGACTGGGAAGGAAAAGCGACAGGCATCCAGAAAGCAGTTGTCTATTACACCTCGAAGAACGGCATCGATTATGAGCTGTACTCGGACATCCCGGTCTGGTCGCAGGCGGACCCTATCCCTCTCGAAGACGGCACGGAGTTGCAAGTCAGCCGAGTCGAGCGGGCGCAGGTTTATCTCGACGAAAACAAAGACTTCGTTGCTCTGCTCGCCGCGTGCAGCGTGGAACAGTTTAGCCACGATTACATCGTGATCCGACCCGTAGATCGCTTTGTTCCGGGCAATTGAAACACCGGCAATGGCATTGCCGATACCTGGTTTACCTGTATGAATTCATCGCGCGCCTGCCTAAAGAATTTGAGTCTGCTCGTACTTTGCGTGCTTGGTTTGTTGACCGCGCCGGTCTTAGCTCAGCCCAATATCCTGCTGATCTACGCCGACGACATGGGGTACGGCGACCTCGGTGCGAACAACCCCGAGTCAAAGATCCCCACGCCGCACCTCGATCGCCTCGCGGCCGAAGGCCTGCGGCTGACCGACGCTCACAGCTCCTCGGGCATCTGCACGCCCAGCCGATTCGCGATGCTCACCGGCCAATACCACTGGCGACGGTTCCACAACATCTCCGGCTCGTTCGGCGGCAGCGTGTTTGAGCCCGACGACCTCACGCTGCCCAAGACGCTCCAGGCGCAGGGCTACCAAACCGTGGCGATCGGCAAGTGGCACCTGGGGTGGGGCTGGGACGCCTTGCGCCGCGACGGGGCGCCCCGGCCCACTAAGCAGCGCCCCGCGCAGCCCGAGCATTACCACTGGGATCGCCCGATCCCCGACGGGCCGCTCGCCCACGGCTTCGACAGCTACTTCGGCGACGGCACGATCAACTTCCCGCCCTACGGCTGGATCGAGGACGACCGCATGGTCGAACCGCCGACCGTCATGATGGACACGGCGACCTTTCGGCCGATCCCCGAGGGCCGCTGGGAGTTCCGCGACGGGCCGATGGTCGAGGGCTGGGACCCGTATGCCGTGTTGCCGACGATCACGGATCGAGCGGTGGCGTGGTTGAACGATCACGGCGCGGACGGGCTGTTCTTCATGTACTTCGCGATGCCATCGCCGCACGCGCCGATCATCCCGAACGAGGCTTATCGCGGGAAGTCGGGGGCCGGGGCCTACGGCGACTTCGTGGTCGAGTCGGACGCCATGGTCGGGCGGCTGCTGCAAGCGCTGGACGACAACGGCCTCGCGGACGACACGATCGTGATCTTCACGTCGGACAACGGCCCTGAGGTCTACGCCTTCGAGCGCTGGCGAGACCACGGCCACTGGAGCTCGGGGCCGCTGCGTGGCGTCAAGCGCGACCTCTGGGAGGGCGGGCATCGCGTGCCGTTTGTCGTGCGCTGGCCGGGGGTGGTGGAGCCCGGCCGGGTCTCGGACGAGACGGTCAGCCAGGTCGATCTGGTCGCGACGTTCGCCGCGTTGCTCGGGGTTGAGCTGACGCGAGACGAGGCGATCGACAGCCACGACCTGTTGCCGCTGCTCCGGGGCGAGCCGTCGGGTTCCTCGGCACCGCGCGCCACGGTGCAGAACACCCGTCCGAACGCCTACGCGTTGCGGCAGGGCGAGTGGCTGTTCATCAACGGTCCGCAGGGCGAGCATTCCAAGCGACCCGATTGGTTCCGCGAGTCGTGGGGCGATCCCCAGCGGGCACCCACGCCTGCCATGCTGTTCAACCTTGCCGACGACCCGGCGCAGCGCGAGAACTTGTTTGTTGAGTACCCGGAACGCGCCGCCGAGATGCGGGCCCTGCTGGATCGCTACCTCGGCGGGCAAGGGTCGGCGCCGCACGCGACGGCGGGCGACTAGCGACGGCAATACGCTTTTCTCGCGGCTCGAGCCGCTTAGGCGGTCGAGAAGTCGACGCCCGCCGATCGCGCAGCGGGGCCCGCGACTGCACCGACTGAAAAGACTGAGCCGGGCGGCGTCTTACTTGTAGAGCGTGGTCATCTTCGCCGCTCATCCCTCGGACTGGAGGTCAACGTGCCCGGATTCCCTCGTTTCCTTCCCCTGGTTGCCGTTTTGGCCGCGGCCCCGATGCTCCTGGGCCAAGACGCCCCCGCCCCGAACCAAGGACCGGCCGTGAGCGTCTCAGCCGCCCCGCCCGTCGTGGTGGAGACGACGCCCCGTGCCGGAGTCACCGACGCCGATCCGACGATCAAGGAGATCCGCGTCACCTTCAGCAAAGACATGACCGATCAGAGCTGGTCGTGGTCGACCTGGGGGCAAGACACGTTCCCGAAGACGACGGGCAAGCCTCGTTACGAGGCCGACGGCCGGACGTGCGTGCTGCCCGTGGAGCTCGAGCCCGGCCGCACGTACGCGATCTGGCTCAACAGCCAGCGGTTCGGCAACTTCAAGGACGCGGCCGGCACGCCCGCGGTGCCGTACCTGCTCGTGTTCGAGACCGCCGCGGAGTGAGCGCTGCCCGGCCTAAGCGCGGTCGGTGTTGCCGAAACGCGAGAGCCCTAGGAAGCCGATCGGCTGATCGGTGCGGCCGTCGAGCGCGAGGTCGGCGATGACCTCGCCCATGACGCTGACGAACTTGAACCCGTGGCCGGAGAAGCCGCAGGCGAGCGTCGTCTTGCCGGGGGCGTAGCGCGGGTGGCGGTCGATGATGAAGTGTCCGTCGGGCGAGTTGGCGTAGAGGCAGATACGCACGTCGGCGACCTCGCCGGCGGCGTCGGGCAGGAAGCGCTGCAGCGCGGGGAGGAAGTCATCGGCGTCGTCGGGTTTGGGCTGGCGATCGACGGTGTGCGGCGTGGTGGTCGGGCCTTGGTAGTGATGGGCGAACTTGAACAGGCCGGGCGGGGGGACGCCGGGGTCGTCGAGCGCCGGTGCGTCGGCGTCCGTCGGATCGCTTGGGCCGGACGGGGCGATCAGCGGGAACCCGTAGTGTACCGACCCCGGTGCCGTGGCGAGCGCGACGCAGGGCAGTGCGTCGGGCGTCAGGCGATCGGGGTGTACGGGTCGGACCCAGCCCATCACCTGGCGCGTGACGGTCAGCGGCACGCCGATGTCGCGCGTCCAGGCCCCGGCGGTGAACACGACGTGTTTCGCCGAGTAGGCCGCGTCTGACGTGGCGACACGCATCAGCGCCCCGTCCTCCGCGACATCGGTCACGGCTTGGCCCGTGATGATGCGGGCGCCGTGCTCTTCGGCAAGCCGGACGCAGGCGCTCACCGCCCGCTCGGGGACGATGAGTCCGGCCTTGGGCTCGAACAGCCCCGACCAGTCGTCGGCGATCATGAGCTGCGGGTAGCGCTCGGCGAGCTGCGGTCGGCTCAGCGCCTCGTGCTCAAGCCCGTGCCGCCGAGCGGCGTCCAGCGAGCCGGCCACGAGCGGGTCGTCGGGGCGGCCTGCCCACACGCCGCCGGTCGTGTACATCAGCCGCTGCCCGCTGGCCTGTTCCAGCTCTCGCCACCCGTCGAACGCCCGCCGCAGCAGCGGCACGTAGTCCGCGTGCTCGAAATAGCTCAGCCTGAACATCCGGCTGTGGCCGTGGTGAGCACCGAGCTCGTGCGGCGCGGTGTCCATCTGTTCGAGGCCGAGCACCGATGCGCCGCGCCGGGCCAGCTGATAGCAGGCCGACGCGCCCATCGAGCCGACGCCGATCACGATGACATCCCACGGCTGAGCCACGCGGCCATGATATTCGGCACGGCTTGCAGACACGTCCCCGAAACGCCAGGCGGTACGCGTGTTGAACGGGGGGATCGAGCTACGATGGGCCGATGGCCAAGCGGGTGATGGTGAGCCTGGCGAACAAGTGTCAGCTGCTGTTCGGCGCGGCGGTGGTGCTGATCATCGCCGCGGCGCTCGGCGTGGCGTGGGTGCGGATGACGGCCCTAGCCGACCGCCAGCCGATGCGCCGGGCGCAGGACTTCGCCAACGCCTGGCTGGCCGACCAGGTGCAGCTGCCCGGGGCGTGGCGGTCGCTGGACGACCTGCCGGCGATGCTCGACCCCGGCGACGAGCTGCTGACGACGATGATCCCTGCCGACGACTTCGACGAGGTCGACCGCGACGGCTTCCTCGGCAAGGCGATCCGCTCGTTCGTCGACGACGACCGCAACGAGAAGTTCGGCGTCGCGCGGGACCGCGACGGCCAGCGCTACTACCGCTACGCCCGGGCCGTGCGACGCAGCGAGCTGACGATCCAGCCGGCCGGGGCGCAGCGGTTCAGCCCCGGCGTCGGCGAGGCGGCGCTGACCGACCCGGTCGAGCTGGTCTTCGCGATCGACCTGCGCGACCGCGACGCCGAGCTGCAGCGGCTGATCAACGTCATCTGCCTGTCGGGTGCCGGGCTGATCGCGGGGCTGCTGGCGATCGCCGCGTTCTGGTACATCACGACCCGCATTATCCTCTCGCCGGTCCGCGTCCTGCGCGACTACGCCGGCAAGGTCACGCAGGGCGACACGCACATCCGCTCGGACATCAACACCGGCGACGAGTTCGAGCAGCTGTCCGACATGTTCAACGCGATGCTCGACCGCGTCCGCGCCAACGAGAAAGACCTGCGGCTGGTCAACAAGACGCTCGACCTCAAGCTCAACGAGCTGGCCGAGACGAACATCTCGCTGTTCGAGGCCAACAAGCTCAAGGGCGAGTTCCTGGCCAACGTCTCGCACGAGCTGCGGACGCCGCTGAACTCGATCGTCGGGTTCGCCGAGGTGCTCAAGGAGACGCTCGCCAACAGCGCCGCCGAGCCGAGCGACGCGAAGCGGGCTCGCTACTGCGACCACATCATCACGGGCTCGCGCCGCCTGCTCGAGCTGATCAACGAGCTGCTGGACCTGGCGAAGATCGAGGCGGGGCGGATGGAGGTGCGGGTCGAGGCGGTGAGCCTGCCGGACGTGGCCGAGGGGTTGACGGCGTTGATCCGCCCGCAGGCCGACCGCGCGGGCGTGACGCTGGTGGTGCAGCTCGAGCCGGGCCTGCCGACGCTGGAGACCGACGCGGGCAAGCTGCAGCAGATCGTGTTCAACTTCCTGTCCAACGCCGTGAAGTTCACGCCCGACGGCGGGGTGGTGACGCTGGCCGTCCGTCGCGAGCCGTCGGCTCGGACCAACCACCCCGGGCACGTGCGGATCAGCGTGTCGGACACCGGTCCCGGCATCGCCGAGGAAGATCGGCAGCGCGTGTTCGAGAAGTTCGTCCAGCTCGACGCCGTCGAGACGCGGCAGCACGGCGGGACGGGCCTGGGCCTGACGATCTCGCGTCAGCTCGCGCAGCTGCTGCAGGGCACGATCGAGCTCGACTCGACCCCCGGGCGCGGGGCGACCTTCACGCTGCGTCTCCCGGTGGTCGCCACGCCGATCGACAAGCCCCTGATGCCGGACTTGGTGGAGACCGGCGGCTAACTCCCGAGCGACGGCGCGGCCGTGCGTGACACGCTAGCGCCTTTTGCTTGAGCGACTGCTCGCCTGCCGATCGCTTCGACAGCAACGACATCGTCGCGCTGCCGGGCTGTCCGCGGCCACCTCGCCCATGCCTATTACTGCTAGGCATGGGCGATATCCGGTCGGGCTTGCCGGGCGTGTCGGGTCGGTTGCGTTGGCCAGGCGTCCGAGAGGCGCGGGAGGCCTTGAGCCAGTTGGGCAGTCGGGCTGGGGTGTTTTCCATCGCGGCGATTTCGGGTGCCACGCCATGCCCGGGTTGGGGGCGTCACGTGGTTGCGATGTTGTCCCGAAGTGTGTGCCCAGGACGACGTCCGAGGCTGTTCGGCAGGGCCAGGCCTGCTTCGCCTTTGGCGTATGTGCCGCGGTCGTAGTCATCGCTTGAGTCCCCGCAGCGGCGTCGTGTCTCAGGCCGACGAGTTTTTCGTGAGGCGCGTTGACTTTGGCCAAATCACAGTTAAAACAATTATTGTTAAAACGATTATTTGCCGCCGTCACCCCAACCCTCACCCCTGGAGACCACCCGATGCACGCCCCCGCCCGCTTCCGTCCCGCCAACCTCGCCCGCCTGGGCTGTCTCGGCCTTGTCGCGATCGCCGCCGCGCTGGCGCATGCGCCGGCTCACGCCCAGACCGACGACGGCCCTGGCCACCCCGAGCTCTGGGCCCCCGGCGGCACGAAAGAACGCCTCACCCCCGACAACTGCGTCTTCCTCTTCATCGATCACCAGTCCGGCCTGATGAACCTCGTCGACAACGTCGACACCGTGAACTATCGCAACTACGTCCTCGGCCTCGCCGACGCCGCGATCACCTACGACGTCCCGGTCATCCTCACCACGTCCGACGAGCTCGGCCCGAACGGCCCGATGATCCCCGAGATCCTCGAGCGCTTCCCCGATGCGCCGCTCATCAGCCGGCCGGGCCAGATCAACGCGTGGGACAACGCCGAGTTCGTCGCCGCCGTTGAAGCGACCGGCCGCAAGAAGCTCGTCGTCTCGGGCATCACGACCGACGTCTGCGTCGCGTTCGTCACGCTTTCGGCGCTGCAGGCCGGGTACGAGGTGTACGTCGTCGTCGACGCGTCGGGCACGATGAACCAGCAGGTCCAGGATGCGGCGATCATGCGGATGGCGATGGCCGGCGCCGAGATCACCAACTGGTTCGCCGTCGCCTGCGAGCTGCTGAGCGACTGGCGCAACCCCGCCGGCTACGACAGCTTCGTCCTGTTCAGCAAGTACCTGCCGGCCTATGGCGAGGTCGCCGCCAGCCACGCCGCCGAACGTCGCGTCGCCGAGTGATCCAGACGCCTTGAGTCACGCCCGGCCGGGGTCAACGCCTCCGCTGGGCCTTCTTCCACCACGCTCCCCCTCGATCCAGGAGTCGCCCATGTCCCCGCAACCGACCCGTCGTGAGTTCCTCGCCGCCGCGGCCGCCGGCACCGCCGCCTGGACCTTTGGCGCCTGCCAAACCATCGGCACCACGCAGCCTGCCGCCGGCACCGCCGACCTCGTGCTCTTCAACGGCAAGGTCACCACCATGGACCCCGGCGTCCCCGAGGCCTCAGCCCTCGCGACCCGCGGCGGCAAGTTCGTCGCTGTCGGCTCCGACGCCGAGGTCCGCCGGCTCATCGGGCCGGGCACGCACGTCATCGACGCCAAGGGCCAGCGCGTCATCCCCGGGCTGAACGACTCGCACATGCACTTCGTCCGCGAGGGCCTCGTCTACCACCTCGAGACCCGATGGGACGGCGTCGAGTCGGTCGAGGAGGCGCTCGAGATGCTCCGCGAGCAGGCCAAGCGCACGCCCAAGGGCCAGTGGATCCGGGTGATCGGCGGCTTCTCGCAGTTCCAGTTCAAGGAACGCCGCATGCCCACGCTCGAGGAGATCAACGCGGCCGCCCCGGATCACCCGGTGTTCGTGCTGTACCTCTACGC
>JBCCZA010000085.1:0-13758 GCA_039188455.1 Planctomycetota bacterium | reverse complement strand
CGCAGCAGCCCGCCGAGCGTCTTGAGGAACACCTGGTTGTCGCGGACCGTCAGGTCGCCTCCCTCGACCAGCGGGAAGCCGAGGTAGCGGGCGAGATAGGCGTGCTCGAAATACGTCTCGTTGTAAGGGCCCGGCGTGAGCACGACGATCCGCGGGTTCTCCTTGTTGTGCGGCGCAAGGCGGATCAGGTTCTCGCGCATGCGGGCGAAGTACGTCGCCAGCCGCTGGACGCCGCAGTCGCTGAACATCATGGGCACCGTGCGCGAGTTGACGACGCGTTTTTCGAGCGCGTAGCCCGAGCCGGAGGGTGCCTGCGTGCGGTCGTTGACGACCCACCACGTCCCGTCGGGGTTGCGGGCGAGGTCGGCGGCGTAGAGGTTGAGGTACTGATCGCCCGGGACGGCGGTGCCGTGCATCGGTCGCAGGAAGTGCGGGTGGGCGAAGACGAGCTCGGGCGGGAGCAGGTTCTCCTGCAGCAGACGCTGCGGGCCGTAGAGGTCCTTGAGGATGAGGTTGAGGACGCGAGCGCGCTGGATCAGCGCCTTCTCGAGCTCGGCCCACTCGTGCTGATCGATCACGAGCGGGACCGGGTCGAGCTGCCACGGGCGGTCGACGCCGCGCGGGTCGGAGTAGACGTTGTAGGTGACGCCGTTCTCGGAGATGACGCGCTGGGCGGCGGCCCACCTCTGATCGAGCGAGTCGGGGCCGAGGGCGTCCAGCCCGCGCATGGCGTCGGCCCAGTGCGGGCGGGGCGTGTTGTCGTCGGCGAGCAGCTCGTCGTACGCGCCGCCGCCGCGCTGATAGCCGGCGAAGATCGGGGGCGCGGTCGCGGGCGGGCTGGGGGTGGCCGTCTCGGGCTTCACCCCGGCATTGTCGAGGCGCGGCGCGGGCGAGGCAAACGAGCGCCGATCGCGCCGGTCGGGTCGCTCACGTCGGCCAGATCGGGCTACTTGATGTCGTCGGCCGCGTCCGCGTCGCCGGCGGTCAGGCCCAGGGCGTTGCCGTCGGCGACGGGCAGGGTGAACCACCGCGTGCCGCCCGGCCCGGCCGTGCACCACAGCGTCCGCGACGGGTCGGCCGGATCGGCATAGGCGGCGAGCCGGCGGGTCGAGCCGTCGTCCAGCGTGATCCGCCACTCGGCCCGCTCCTCGCTCACGGCGTCGGGGTTGGGCGTCGGGGCAAACCGCTGCGCCTCCAGACCGGCCAGCGTCTCGAGCAGCCGCGTGACCGCCGCGTCGTCGAACGCGCCGGCCAGGTCGCCGGAGGTGGCGCGCGGGCCGATGGTCGGCTGATCGATCGTGAGCGTCCGGCCGTCGCGCGTGAGCGTGACCTGCGCGACGCGATCGACGGAGAAGTCCAGCAGCTCGGTTAGGCGGAGCTCGCTCGACAGCCGATCGATCGCCGTGGCCGACAGCCGCATCACGGCCGTCGCTCGGTCGGGGGTCTCGTCGACGAGGGCCATGGCCGAGGTGGGGTTGAACCGCAGGGTGTGCGTGGTGGCGTCGGCGTCGTCGGGCGTGACGGTGATCACGGCCGTCGCGGGCAGGTCGGGCGGGTCGTCGGCGATGACCTCGAGCCACTCGGCCGCCCGCAGCGTCGCCAGCGCGGCGACCAGCCGATCGACGGCGGCGATGTCGATTGCTTCGCCCGAAGCGCTAGCCCAGCTGTCGTTGCCGCGACGCAGTGTTAGCTCCGCCCAGCCCGGGCCGGTGAGGGTGATCGCCTGCATGTCGCTCGGGCGGAGGTCCAGCGCGTCGCGATTACGCAGGCCCAGCGGCGGGAGCACGATCGACTCGAGCTGCGTCTGGGTGAGTGCGCGGGCGGCCGACTCATCCCCGACGACCGCGAGCCAAGCCCCGGGCGCGTCGGGCGTCTCAGCTGCGTCGTCGCTCGCGAGGTTGCGGTACAGGCGGATCGCGATCGGCTCGACCTCGGTGGTCGTGGTGAGCGTGAGCGTCGCGTCCGCCTCGACCCCGTTGGCCGGCAGCGGGGTGAACACGTCGGAGGTCAGGCCGGCGATCGTGTCGAGCCAGTCGGCCGCGTCCTGGCTGTCGACGGCGTAGCCGGGTGGCGGGGCGTCGCCGGTCGGGGCGAAGGCGAACGCGGCGCCGTCGCGCAGGACGGTCATCGGCGTCGTGATCGGGCCATCGACGGCGACCGAGGCGATCGCCTCGGGCTGGATCGCCAGCAGGCGCGGGTCGCGGAAGTCGTCTGGCGTCTTGCGCAGCTCGGTCAGATCGCCGTCGCGGAGGGTGAACACCAGCGTCGAGGGTTCCTGCCCGATCGACCACGTGGCGTAGCGCAGGTCGCCGGCGAAGTCGGCCGTGTTGCCGATGCGGAGCGTGCGGGTCTGATCGGGCGACGTGTCGGCGTCGGGATCGCTCATCGCCACCGCGGGCTCGACCGTGATGTACGTCTCGCGCGGCGACGCCAGGCCGAACGGCGCGAGGTCGGCGTCGTCGTCGATGAACCCACTGATGCGCAGCGACCCCAGCCGGCGGGCGTAGTCGGCCACGGCCGCGCGATCAACGCGGTCGGCGGGCGAGTCGCCTAGCTGCCACTCGCCGTCGACCTTGCGGAGGACAAACCCGGTCGTCTTGCCGGCCGAGTCGGCGACGGCCGGCTCTTGCCACGCGACCTCGATGGCCTCCAGCCCGGCGGCCGAGGCGGCCTCGAGCGTGCGCGATCGCAGGTCGTTGATCGAGGTGTCCGCGACGAACTGGTGCAGCCGATCCGGCACGACGGCGACCGTGTCCGTGCCCGCCACGGTGGCGTAACCCCGCCCGCCGATCGTCCGCCGCCCGAGCAGCACCGCCGTGTCGTCGAGCGTCACCGTCGCGGTGGGCGGGTCGAGGTCGAGCTCGGCGAGGGTCGGCCGAGCGTCCGCGCCCGGCGTGAACGACTCGACCACCTCGAGCGCCGCGGCCGCGTTGAGCAAGTCCTCGACGCGAAACGGCTCGACGCCGAAGCGCGTCGGCTCGGTCTGCGTCCAGGTGCCGTCGATACGGCTCAGCGTGTACGCCCGGTCACCACGCTCGACGTGGATCGTGTCGACATCGGCGGTATCGAGGTCGAGGAAACGCTCGCTCGCTGTTGGCGTGTTGGTGGCGCCCTGCGGTGGCGCCGAGCGGGTGATGATCAGGTAGCCGGCGATCACCACGGCCAGCAGGACGACGAGGACGATCGTGGTCTTGGGTTTCATCGGGTCGGCACCTCGGGCGTTGGCTCAGCCGGAGCGGCGGGCGACGGCGACCGCGACCCCGGCCGCGGTGGCCAGCAGCGGCAGCCCGATCAACAGCAGCAGCGTGACGACGCGACCCGCCGTGGGCGAGACCTCGCCGACGCGGCGGATGTCCTGCGACCGCGGCGTCGCGGCGATCAGCTCGTCGGTCCCGGCCAGCCAGTACACGGCGTTGACGAACAGCTCGCCGTTGCCGGGGAACGTCGAGCCGACCACGTCGGCCGTACCCGGGCCCAGCGGGCCGTAGCCGGTGATGTAGTCGGTCGCCCAGGTCGAGTCGGCGATGGCGATGACACGCTGCGCCGGGGCCTCGGCATCACCCGTGGTTTCGGCGGCGAGCGCGATCGTAACGTCCTCGACGGCCGCCTCCTCGTCGAACGTGGCGTCCTGCAGCGCCTGCATCGAGGTGAAGTCGCTGACGAGCCACATCTTCGCCGCGTCGAGCGCGACCAGCTGCGTGTGCGTGACGCCCTCAATCTCAGCCGAGTCGACGGGGCTGGCGACGCTGAACACGGCCGGCATGCCGCTCAGGGCGCCGTCGATCGGCGACGCGTCGGGCCAGCGCGTGACGTTGAACTGATAAACGGTCTGTTCGCCGGCGTTGGGCGTGGGCCGGGCTTGAGCGACGAGTTCGTCGAGGCGGGGCTCGATACCGAACCGCTCGGCGAGCAGGTCGAGCACCGGGTCGGCCAGGCCGAAGGTCACGCCGGGGTTGGCAGCGAAGAGCGCCATCGCCGCGTCGCCCTGCGGCAGACGCCTGGCGAGGAGGTCGGCGACGGGTTGGCGCTGCGAGCCGTCCATGCCGGCCATCGGGTTCTGCGTCTGCGACGGCTCGGCGGGCAGGACGATCCACACGGCCGGCTGGCCCGGGTCGGGCTCTGGCGCGGGGGTGGGGATGGTCTGCCCGGGCATGCCGAACTGGCCGGGCATCTGCTGGCCGCGCGGCGACCACTGCTCGACGACAAACCCCGCGGCCGACAGCCGATCGGCCACGCGCGTGTAGTCCCCGCCGGGCCCGGTCGCGGGGCGGTTGTCGTAGACGAACACGGCCAGCGGCGGGGCGGGCCACTGCATCGCGGCGATCGCGCCGGTGATCCGCTCCTCGCCGATGAACCCGAACTCGCGGTTGCCAAGCTCGTCGAGCATCGCCTGGTCCGGCTCGCGGTAGAGCTCGCTGAGCGCCAGCGCCCGCACGGCGCCGTCGCCGATGATCGCCACGGCCTCCTGGCCACGCAGCGTCGACGCGACCCGGTTGTAGCTCTGCGCATCGGGCGCGTCGTCCAGCGTCGTCGCCGCCGCGGTGGCCTGCTCCGTCGCGGCGGTCATCAGCGTCGCCGCCTGTAGGAATCGATCCTTCGCGCTCGGCGGCGCCTCGGGGTCGCGCACGGCCGCTTCCAGCACGCGCACCGCCTCGGGCAGCTGCGCCTGCGCCAGCCCCCCGAGCGTGCCCGACAGCGCCGTCTTCACCCGCCCCAGCTCGGGCAGCGGCTGGTTGATCAAGACCTCGATGCGGTCGTCGGCGACCTGCAGCTCCTCGGCAAACCGGCTCAGGCCGGTGAGCAGGAACTGATTGACCTGGCCCGCGGTCCCCTCGCCGAGCCCGCCCTCGTCGCTGTTGGCTTGCAGCAGCGCGGCGACATCGACGAAGGCGTTACCCAACTCGTCGACCGCCAGCCGTGCCTGCTCGATCGACGCCACGAGCGGATCGACCTCGTCGCCGAACTCTCCCACCACGCGTTGGCCGAGCCGCTCGACGGCCGTGATGCTGAGCGACGGGTCGACGTCCTCGACCGAGACGCGCGGGCTGTACTGGCGGTACTCGTCGATCAGGTCGACGACGCGCTCGACCGGCTCGGCGCCGCGGGCCGAGAAGACCCGCACGATCACGATGTCTTGACCCAGCCCGTCGAGCACCTGACGCGACTGCGGCGACAGGCTGTAGCGGCGGGTCGCGGTGAGGTCGTAGCGGACGAGGTCCTTGACCGTCGCCCCGGCGTTGCGCACTGAGTATGCCACGAGCATGTTGAGCACGATCACCACGCCCACCGCGGCGATCGCCGCGACGGCCACGCTCAGCCCGATGCGCAGGCGGCGGCTGGCCTGCGACGGTGGCGTGGGGGCCTCGCTCTTGGCAGGGGTGGGTTCGCTCATCGCCAGCGCCTCGACTCGATCAACTTGACGCCCAGGAACAGGAACAGCGCCGTGGCGGAGACGAAGTACACGACGTTGGTCGCGTCGATCAGCCCCTTGGCGAACGCGCTGTAGTGCTCGGAGATGTTCACGTAGTACAGGCCCGAGCGGAGCCACTCGGGCAGGCTCGGCTCGGTCGCGAAGCTGTACACGCCGATCGCAAGCGTGCCGGTGATCAGCGTCGTCACCAGGAACGACACCAGCTGCGAGTCGCTCATCGCCGAGACGAATACGCCGACGGCCAGGAAGAACCCGCCGACCAGCAGCAAGCCGACCAGCCCCGTGAAGATCGGCCCGTAGTCCGGCCGGGCGAACAGGAACAGCACGACGATCTGCACGACCAGCGGGCTGAGCATCGCCGCGTAAAAGCCGAACGCCCCGAGCCACTTGCCGATCACGATCTGCGCGTCCGAGACCGGCGAGGTCAGCAGCATCTCGATGCTGCCGGAGGCGAACTCCTCGGAGAACGTGCGCATCGAGATCGCCGGGGCGATGAAGACCAGCAGCCAGACGACGTAGATGAACACCCACCGCATCTCGGCCGGCTGACCCGGCACGAGGACGGTCATGAAGAACAGGGCGGTGACGAAGGCGAAGATGCCGATGACCAGGTAGGCCGTCGGGGAGACGAACAGGGCCGCGAGCTCACGCTTGGCGATGGCGAGGGTGACGTTCATGGCGGCTTACGCGGCGGCGGGCTTGGCGGAAGACTCGGCGGATGCGGCTCGCTTGGCCGCGTCGGTGACCTGCACGAAGAACTGCTCGAGGTTCGCCGCCTCGCGCGAGATCTCGCGGACGGCGATCGACTTGTCGAGCAGCAGCTTGCCGATGTCGGCCCGCACGTCGGCCAGGCCCTTGGGCGTCGCGACGGCGCGCGACCACGCGCCCAGCGACTGGGCCGTGGCCGACTCGACGGCCGGCACTTGCTTGAGCAGCGACTCGAGCTCGGCCGGCTCGGCCTTGGCCTCGACGATCACGCGCGAGCCCTCGGCGACCTGGCGGCGCAGCTCGGTCGGCGTGTCGTCGGCCACCAGCCGGCCGCCGGCGATGATGATCACCCGGTCGGCCGTGCGCTCGACCTCGGGCAGGATGTGCGTCGACAGCAGCACGGTGTGCTTGCCCCGCAGCTCGGCGATCAGCTCGCGCACGGCGGTGATCTGGTTGGGGTCCAACCCGGCGGTCGGCTCGTCGAGGATCAGCACCGGCGGCTCGTGCAGCAGCGCCTGGGCCAGCCCGACGCGCTGGCGGTTGCCCTTGGACAGGGCGCGGATGACGCGTCGGCGGACCGGCGACAGGCCGCAGCGGTCGACGAGCGTGTCGATACGCCGCTGGCGGTCGGCCCGCGTCATGCCCATGAGCCGGCCGCGGAAGTGCAGGAACTCCTCGACGCGCATCTCGGGGTACAGCGGGGTGCCCTCGGGCAGGTAGCCGATGGCGGCGCGGGCGGCGTCGGGGGCGCTCAGGATGTCGTGGCCGGCGATCGAGGCGGTGCCCGAGGTGGGGGGCAGGAAGCCGGTGAGGATGCGCATGGCGGTCGACTTGCCGGCGCCGTTGGGGCCGAGGAAGCCGACGATCTGGCCGGGCTCGATGTCGAAGCCGACGCGGTCGAGCGCGAGGGTCGGGCCGTACCACTTGGTGAGGTCGGAAGCGGAGATCATGGGCAGGCGGGCGGGCGAAACGGGGCCGGGGCGTCGGCGTGCCGAGCGACGCAGTGTATCGCGTGATTACGGGCGGCGCGATCGGCGGGTTCGCCGCGTTGCCCCGTGCTGCGGCGCGGGTTATCTTGAGGGCGATCGCGGGGTGGGTGCCCCGATCATTCCCCGACGCAGGCCTGCGCATGAAACTCAGCGAGATCGTTCAGCCCGAGTGCATCGCGGTGCCGCTCCCGTCGCCCGACAAGCAGGCGGCGGTGTTCGCCCTCGCGGACCTCCTGCTCAAGCACACGCCCATCGCCGACGGCGACGAGCTCAAGCAGGCCATCTGGTCCCGCGAGACCACCCGCACCACCGGCATCGGCCACGGCATCGCCATCCCCCACGGCAAGTGCGCCGGCGTCGACACCCTCCGCATGGCCATCGGCCGCTGCGAGACCCCCGTCGACTTCGACTCGATCGACGGCAAGCCGGTCGAACTGATCATCCTGCTCGCCTCGCCCGTCGACCAGACCGGCCCGCACATCCAGGCCCTGGCCAAGGTCAGCCGCCTGCTCACCGACGCCGACTTCCGCGACCGCGTCAAGGCCGTCGAGACGCCGACCGACCTGTACGACATGATCGTCGCGCAGGAGGCGGCGCAGGCGGCGGTGTAAGGTCAGTGCTTACGGGGGGACTCAGCTCCCCAGCCGCATTCCGGGCACTTGTTCTTGTTGCCGCCGCGCAGGTCGTAGCCGCACTGCGGGCAGGTCAACCCTGGGGCGAAAAAGTACCCGGCAATCTTTCGGTTGCCGAGGACAAAGACGGCTCCAAAACAGAATTGAATGATCCACCCGTAACGGCTTGGCCAATTGATCCACGGCGTGGCGTTTTGATTGGATGGCGAGTCGAAGATCGCCGAGAAGCGCCAGTTGTCGAACAGTTCGTCGAAGCCTTGGGCCGCTGCAAGCGCGCACATCGTCAGGCCGACGACGATGAGCAAAACGCGTAGCAGTGTGGGCGGCGTCATGTGAAGCGATCGTCCTCTTAGATCGATACGCAGATTCAGCCGCTGTTGTGCTTCGTCATCGCCTTCTGGATGCCCTCGGCGATCCACGTCTCCACGGCGTCGGCCGCGGCGTCCAGCGCCGGGTCGAGCTCGTCGCGCTGGGCAGCGGAGAACGGCTGCAACACGTAGTCGACGGTCGGCACGCGGCCGGGCGGGTCGATGCCGATGCGCAGGCGAGGGTAGACCGGGGTCGCGAGGATGCGCTGGATGTCCTTGAGCCCGTTCTGCCCGCCTGCTGAGCCCGAGGCCCGCAGGCGGATCTTGCCGACCGGCAGGGCGACGTCGTCGACGAGGACCATCAGGTCGGCCGGGTCGAGCTTGTAGAAATTGACCGCCTCGCCCACGGCCAGGCCCGAACGGTTCATGTACGTCTGCGGCTTGAGCAGCACGACTTTTTCTGAGCCGACGCGGCCGTCGACCATGGCCGAGTGGAACTTGCTTGTTCCGCCCGTCAAGCCAAACCGGTCAACGACGCGGTCGGCCGCCATCCAGCCCGCGTTGTGCCGGGTTCTTGTGTAGTCGGGCCCGGGATTGCCGAGCGCCACAATCAACTTCATGATGCGATCCGTGACCTTGCCGCTGAGTGCCAGCCGATTCGGGGTGTCCGACGCGGAGTACGCGAACGCGACGGCGTGCTATCGCGAGGGTTTCCGGCAGTATCACACACTCGGGCACGCGGGTGATGTGCTCGTGTATGCCGAGGCTCACCCGCGGTTCATGGATCACGGCGTGGATCGCGACGCCGTGCGACGGGCCGTGCTCTGGCACGACGCGGTGTACGTGCCGGGCGACGCCGACAACGAGCGCCGCTCGGCGGACAGGGCCGTCGCGTGGATCGAGTCGGATGAGCTGGCGGCCGCGGTCACCGATGCGATCATGTCCACGACGCACGACTGGCAGGGGCATCGCGAACCGACGTCTCCCGTGGCCGCGATCGTCGCCGACGCCGATCTGGCGGGCCTGGCCGAGCCCGCGGACGCTCACCGCATGAACGCCGCAGCGATCCGTGCCGAGTTTGCGGCGGTCGGCGTGACCGACAAGCAGTGGCGAGCGGGGCGATCGGCGTGGATCGCGCGGATGGTTGAGCGCCGGTGGCTGTTCACCGATGCATCGTGGGAAGCCGTCAAGGGCGAAGCGGCGCGGGAGAACCTGCGCCGCGAGTTGGTCGACCTGGGCTGACCGACGATCAGCTCTCGCCTTCGGCCCCCTCTTCGCCCTTGCCCTTCTCGATGACCTCGGGCTCGGCGTCGCCGGCCGCGGCCAGCTCTTCGTCGGTGACTTCCTTGACGGTGGCGATCGCGGCGACGGCCATCTGCGGCTCGCTCACGAGCGTCACGCCGTCGGGCAGGGGGAGATCGCCGGCCATGATCGGGTGGTCGGCGGTGAGACCCGAGACATCGACGACAATCTCGTCGGGGATGGCGTTGGCCTTGCAGCTGACCTTGACCTGCTGGTGCGGGTGCTCGACCACGGCGCCGGCCCCGGCGTCGGGCTCGCCCTTGTAGACCAGGTCGACCTCGATCTCGACCTCTTCGGTCAGGTCGACGCGAGCCAGGTCAAGGTGGATGACGGTGTCGCCGAGGTAGTCGAACTGGATGTCCTTGACCAGGCAGGGCTCGGGCGTGCCGTCGAGCTGGACGTTGATGAGGTGGTGGCCCTGCTTGAGGGTCTCGTAGGCGTCCTTGGCGTCGGCGGAGACGTGGACGGGGTCGGCGCCGTGGCCGTAGACAACGGCGGGGAGTCGGCCGGCGTCGCGGAGGCGGCGGGCGTAGCGGGTGCCGATGCGGTCGCGCTTCTCGACGTCGAGGGTGGGGGTGTCGTGGGTGCTCATGGGGTTGCCTCGTTTAGGTGTGGTTCGTGGGGTGGGGTTCGGGGGTTATGAGTTCGGCGGCGCGGTCAGCGCTTGCCGCCGGCGTTGTGCTTGAACAGGCTGGAGACCGACTTGTTGTGGTGGACGCGGTACATGGCGTCGCCCAGCAGCTCGGCGACCGAGAGCTCGGTGAGCTTGTCCTCGATCGGCTGGCAGCGGTTCTCGCAGGGGATCGTGTCGGTAACGATGACCTTGCTGATGGGCGACTCGGCGAGGCGTTCGAGCGCGAGGCCGACGAACACGCCGTGGGTCGCGGCGGCGATGACGTCGGTCGCGCCCTTTTCCATCAGCAGGCCGGCTGCTTTGCAGATCGTGTCGGCGGTCGAGATCATGTCGTCGACCAGCAGGGCGGTCTTGCCCTCGACGTTGCCGATGATGTTGCCGGCCTTGACCTCGGTGCCCGAGAGGCGGCGTTTCTCGATGATGGCGAGCTCGCCGTCGAGGTAGCCGGCGTATTGGTTGGCGACCTTGACGTTGCCGACGTCGGGCGAGACGACGACCAGGTCGCCCATCTCCTCGCGGAGCGACAGCAGGTGCGCGACGAGCACCGGGTCGGCGTGCAGGTGGTCGAGCGGGATGTCGAAGAAGCCCTGGATCTGGGCGGCGTGCAGGTCGAGCGCGAGCACGCGGTTGGCACCCGCGGCGGTGATGAGGTTGGCGACCAGCTTGGCGGTGATGGGCGTCCGGCCCTCGTCCTTGCGGTCCTGACGGGCGTAGCCGAAGTACGGGATCACCGCGGTGATACGGCCGGCCGAGGCGCGCTTCAGGCAGTCAATCCAGATCAGCAATTCCATCAGGTGGGCGTTGACTGGGTGATAGGTCGACTGGATAACGAAGCAGTCGCGGCCGCGCACGTCCTCGTCGATCTTGACGATGAGCTCGCCGTCGGCGAAGAGCTCGGTCTTGCCCTGGCCCAGCGGCAGGTCGAGGTGCTGTGTGATGGTCTCGGCGAGCTGGCGGGAGGCGCGGCCGCAGAAGACCTTCATCTGGTCGGCGTCGGGCGAGCTCACGGGGCGGTCTCCTGGGCGGCGGTCAGGCCGAGGCGGTCGCGCAGGATGGCGTCGACCTCGGCCAGCTGGTCGGGCGTGTTGATGCCGAGCACGTCCTGCGGGGGGACGGCGTCGACGACGGCGATGCTGCCGCCGCGTGCCCGAATCAGCCGCGGGACGTCGGTCAGGTAGTACTCGCCCTGGGCGTTGTCGCTGGAGAGCTTGCCGAGGGCGTCGAGCAGGGCGGGCGTGCGGTAGCAGAGGTAGTTGGGGTTGACCTCGTTGACGGCGAGCTGCTCGGGCGTGGCGTCCTTCTGCTCGACGATGGCGACGAGCTGCCCGTCGGCGTCGCGGATGATGCGGCCGTACCCGGTGGGGTCGTCGAGGCGGGAGGTGGCGAGCGTGCCGTCGGCTTGCTCGGCGCGGTGGGTCTCGAGCAGGGCGGCGAGGGTGGACTCGCGGATGAGCGGGCCGTCGCCGTTGAGGACGAAGACGTCGCCGCGGTGTCCGGCGAGGACGGGCTCGGCCATCATCGCGGCGTGGCCAGTGCCGAGCTGCTCACGCTGGTGCACGAAACGCAGGTCGGGCTGGCCGTCGAAGAGCTCGATGACGCGGTCGGCCTGATAGCCGACGACGACCACGATGGGTGACGCGCCGGCTGCGCGGCAGGCCCCGATGACCCAGTGCAGCATCGGCTTGCCGGCGACCTCGTGCAGGACCTTCGCCAGGTCCGAGCCCATGCGCGTGCCCTTGCCGGCGGCGAGGATCACCGCGGCGGGGGCGGGCGGGCTGTCGACGGGGGCGGTCATCGAGGGACGGCTCCGAGAGCGGGGACGGACGCGGGCGGGAAAGCAGGCCCACCAGGACTCGAACCTGGAACGCAAGTACCAAAAACTTGTGTGTTGCCAATTACACCATGGGCCTAGCGGTCGGCTGCTGGATTCGGCCCGATGCCGGTCCTCGCAGGGGGCCGACCTCGGCGTCGTAGCGATTGCCACGATCGGAGGGGCCCGGCGTCGCTCGACACTCGCCACGCCCGCTTCCGGGGGCACGATCGTGGCTCGCTGTCCGCGCCTCAGGCGTCGCGGTCGGCGTGAAACGACGCGGGCAGTGTATGGGTCGGCCCGGGGGGTGTAAAGGGAAGGCGGAGTGGCCGCGTGTCTCTCAGCGATCGATCTCGAGCAGGCTGTGGGGCGACTCGGGCTGGCCAGTGCGGGCCGAGAGGAGGGTGGCGAGCCCGCAGGCGACGGCCTGGCGGAGGCGGGCGAGCTTGGGGTGGGCCTCGGGCTGCGTGTCGAGCTGACGCCAGTGGTCGGCGAGCAGGTCGGCGGGGTCGGGCGGGGTGTTAGGCTCGGGGGTGCCGTCGACGGGCGGGTCGCCGTCGGCAAGGACGAGGAAGGCGTCGTCGGTGAGCTCGAGATAGCCGTGGGCGGCGAAGACGTCGATGCGGCGGCGGGTGGCGGCGGCCTGGTCGGAGACGGCAACGGTGGCGGCGGCGGCCTTGAGCCCCCGGCCGTGGGCGAGGACCGTGCCGTGCACGGCCAGGGCGTCGTCGGGCTGGCGGGCGGCGTCGGTGCGGAGGGTGGCGTCGATCGTCTCGGGCGTGTCGCTGAGGGAGAGCACGGCCAGCCAGGCGTCGACGAGGCGGGTCCAGACGGTGCCGGCCTGCGACGGCCCGGCATGCCGGACGCAGACGGCTCGCGGGTCGCCGAGCGTCAGCATGGGGTCGCTTGCTTTGGCTAGCCCGGGCAGGCGGGAGATCGCGGGGGTGATGATCAGCGGGGACTCGCCCTTGGCGCCGCCCTCGGTGCCGAGCGCCGTGCGGAGGTCGGCGAGGCCGGTGATCGGCAGCTCGGTGGCGCGGACCTCGACGCCGTTGTCGACGGCCAGCGCGAGGTCGGCCGGGGCGACGCCGTCGGCCGAGGCGAGCAGCAGCCCCTCGGCGGGGGTGGAGGCGAGCAGGGCGCGGAGGTCGTCGCCGACGGTCGCGTCGTGGGCCTCAGCGAATCGGTTGACGCTGGCGGCGCGCGAGCCGCCGACGCCGGTGATCTCGATGGCGTCGCCGAGCGCGTCGACCATGGCCGCGACGGCGTCGATGCGTTCGGCGTCGGCCCAGACCAGCCAGCCGCTGATCTGCGGTTCGACGATCGCTTCGGGCGCGGCCGGCTTGCTGGGATCGGGCTTGGCGGGCATGGGAAGCCGGGTAAGCTATCGCAATGCGGCACGGGTGTGGCGGCCGCGGCCTCGGCGGCGACGCCGGGGCTGAGGAAAGTCCGAGCACGATCGGGCACGGTGGTGGGTAACTCCCACCCGCTTGACCGGCGACGGCCAAGCGCGAGCCAGCGCCACAGAAAACGTACCGCCCCCCCGCCCCCGGAAATTGTTGCGTGTCGAGGCCACCTGTGTGCCGATCGCAAGAGCGTCCGGGGGCGGGGGGGTAAGGGTGAAAAGGTGGTGTAAGAGACCACCGCCCGGCGCGTGAGCGTCGGGGCAGGGCAAGCCTCACCGCGTGCAAGACCAAGCAGCGGCGCCCTCGGCTTCGGCTGAGGCCGGTCGGCCCGACCGGATGCGTCGCGGGTAGGTTGCAGGAGCTCGTCGGCAACGGCGGGCCTCAGATGAATGGCCGCACGGCGGGTCGGTTCGACCGCCGCACAGAACTCGTCTTACGCATCCCGTGCCGCACCCCCCGTCGTCGCCCTCGGTGATGAGCCGGGGGCGTCGGCCTTTATGTGTTTAGCCGGCTAGCTTGCTCGCCGAGTCGGTGGGAT
>JBCCZA010000084.1:0-13787 GCA_039188455.1 Planctomycetota bacterium | reverse complement strand
TCGCCATCCGCGACTGGGTCAAGCTCGCCGTCACCCGCGCCCGCCTCACCGGCTCCCCCGCCGTGTTCTGGCTCAACAAGGACCGCGCCCACGACGCCCAGCTCATCGAGAAGGTCAACACGTACCTCAAGGACCACGACACCGCCGGGCTCGATATCCACATCATGCCCCCCGTCGACGCCACCAAGCACGCGCTCCAACGCTGCAAGGACGGCCAAGACACCATCTCCGTCACCGGCAACGTCCTCCGCGACTACCTCACCGACCTCTTCCCCATCCTCGAGCTCGGCACCTCCGCCAAGATGCTCTCGATCGTCCCGCTCCTGGCCGGCGGCGGGCTCTACGAAACCGGCGCCGGCGGCTCGGCCCCCAAGCACGTCCAGCAGTTCGTCGCCGAGGGCCATCTCCGCTGGGACTCCCTCGGCGAGTTTCTCGCCCTGGCGGTCTCCATCGAAGAGCTCGGCCAGAAAACCAACAACCCCAAGGCCAAGCTCATCGCCGACGCCCTCAGCAACGCCACCACCAAACTATTGAACGAGGGCAAGTCCCCCCTCCGCAAGGTCGGCCAGCTCGACAACCGCGGCAGCCACGCCTATCTCGCCCTCTACTGGGCCCAGGCCCTCGCCGCCCTGGACGAAAAAGACACCGCCTCTACGGAACTCAAGGCCGCCTTCACCTCCCTCGCCGAACAACTCACCGCGAACGAGGCAACCATCCTCGACGAGATCGACGCCACGCAAGGTCGACCTGCGGATCTAGGTGGCTACTACTTCATGGACGACAAAAAAACCGGTTTGGCCATGCAACCAAGCAAGACATTGGAAGCAATCATTACTGCTTGACATTTGCTGTATGGTTTGCCGGCTGTTTATCTAGATTCTTGCTGGGCGGGCCTTATTCCGCGATTTTCGATGGCGTCTTCGACGCGGTCTTCTTTTCCAGACGGAACTCATGCAGGCTCAATGCGTACGCGCTGCCCGGAGGTATGGTTTGCCTCACAAACTCTGGATTGTTTCGAAGAGTCTCATTCATGTAATTGGCTGAGTAACAAAGCCACATCGTGGCTCCGTCATCCGAAGTGAACTTGGAGGGGATATTGAGGAAGTACGCCTGCGGCCCAAAGTCTGGCATGTATGCAACGATCTTCCAAGGCCCGGTCAGATGATCGGACTCCAGGATGTAGCTGGTGTACTTCTGCCGACTAGTCGTCCCTCGGTGCCCGTCCGTGATGCACATGAAGTACTTATCGAGCGGCGCGTTGTAGGTTGCGGTCACGATGCCGCAACGATTGTTCCACGAGAACACAGGCTTGATCTCAGAGAATTCGTGCGACCAGACGGGGTTGCCCCGCGCATCGTGACCCGCGAAGAACTCGTACTTGGACGCGTCATTCATGTTCTCAATGCTGGGCGTGACCCTCGCCATGTAAACGGCGTCGCCGGTGACCCATGAGTTGTTGGCGACACGTGGTTCGGGGTCGTCGTTCTCCGCCCCGTGGCCGACCAGATACGCCTTGCCGTCGGGCGAGTGCTCCATGTTCTTGCCGAAGTCGACGAAGTGCGGGGCGCCCATCTTGGTGAACGGACCCTTCTTGCCTTCCTGCAGGTCGAACTCGTCGCGCGCGGGCTCTGCAAAGAGCGGTTGGCTCGGTGTGTGGGGTCCTTCGTTCCAGGTCTTGCCGTAGTCTTCCGACCACCGGAAGCCAACCAGCGGGCCGAGCACGTACCAGCCGAACCGGTCCTTGACTTCCTTGTTGGGTTGATCGATGGCGTAGGTCCCGTAGTACCAGACGCCGTCGTACATCAGGCTGCCGCACGGATAGCGGCCTTGGTAAGGGGCCGCCGAGGCGATCACCGTTCCCCAATCCGAGACCGTGAGGTCCATCGGATCGTTGCCCGAGATTTTCGCGTAGCCGGTCCGTGCGGACTTGCCGGCGCCGGACCACACCCACTCCATCTTCCCGATCGTCCCATCCGTCCAGGGCGAGTACAGGTTGCCGTCTGAACCCCACGTGGGGTACCACGTGTCGGCCTTGGTGTAGTTCGCGTACCGGCCCGTGAACTCGACGTCGGCAAAGGCCTCGGATCGGGCCGGGGCGTTTGCTCCGAGTGCGGTGGAGGCGTCGTACCGAACAGCGGGGCCGGTCCCGTGTGCCATCCAGATGTCTTGCTCCGCGTGGCTTTCTGATGAGTGGGCAGCGACGAGGGTAAGGAGAGCGGCGGCGATTGATAGATGACTACGACTCATGGTTGGGGTCCAGTCGATGGATGCGTGTCAAGCTGACACGTTGGATCAAAGTGTCATTAGGTGATTGATATATCAATAACATCGGACAGGCTCAGATTGCAAGGCGAGTGTCAGTTGACTCGCGGTTCATAGCTGCGACGCATCCCGTGTGATGTTCATGTTGACCCACGCCCGCTGCTTGAATGACTTGGCGACCTCGATGAAGCGTTGCCGCTGAGCGTCCATCTCGGTGACGGCGAACCCGCGGTCGTCGTCGAGCAGGAAGTTCACCTCGACCTCGAGCTGGCGGCCGATGGCGATGACGTGAACCTTGTGTTGTTTGGCGCTGAGGTGGTCGGCGGCGGCTAGGGCCTCGGCCTCCAGGCGGTCGGCGATGGCGTCGTCGGCCCGCATGAACAGCAGCTCTCGGAACGCCGAGAGCAGGCTGCGCGCGGGTAACGCGAGGAACAGGCAGGACGCGATCACGACCATCGCGGGGTCGACGTAGGGGATCGCGGCCGGGTACGACCACGGCAGCACGGCGAACGCCACGCCGAACGCGATCAGCACGCAGAGGCTCAGCAGCGTATCACCCAGCCACTGGTTCTTCTCGGCGTCGATCAACGCCGAGCCCAGCCGCCGGCCGTGCCGCATGAGCAGCAGCGCGACGGCCAGCGACCCGCCCGTGGTGATCATGGCATACACCAGCGCCGATCCCAACGCGACATCCCGCCCTCCGTCGAAGAGCGCCATCACGGAGTCGGCCGCGGCGTAGAGGCACATCCCGATGATCGTCACGGACTTGAACGCCACCAACATCGGCTCGAACTGCGACTTGCCGAAGGGGAATCGCTCGCTTTCGCCTTTGGCGATCTCTTTCAAGGCCAGCAGCGACATCATGCTGAGGCCGAGGCTGACGAGGGAGTACAGCCCGTCGAAGACGATCATGCCCGAGCCCGACGCGATGCCCCATGTGATCCCCATGGCGGCGAAGACGCCGGTCGCGACGACGGAGATCCAGAGCAGGCGTGGTTCGGTCATCGGGCGCGGGCTCACGGCTCGGCGGGGCGGCAAAGGCGTTGTCGCCTCGGTGTGCAGTATGCCTTGCCGGCGGGCGCGACCTCACTCGGGACGATCGAGGCCGTTGATCATCGCGAGAAAGTCCGCCTTGCTCATCCCGCCTTGCTGCCACTGTAGGACTTGCCCCTGCGCGTCGACAATGGCCGTGAAGGGGGTGGCGTGAATCTGGTTTTCTTCGATCGCCGCGGCCTCGCGCGGGTCGCCGACGTCGATCATCACCGGGATGAACGAGGCGTTGACCGTCGCGGCGACCTCCTCGTCAGCCCAGACGTTGCGCTTCATGATCGTGCAGGGCACGCACCACTTGCCCGTATAGAACAGCAGGACAGGCTTGCCGGTCTCGGCGGCCTGCCTTTGGGCCGAGGCGTAGCTGTCGGCCCAGGCGATGTGGTTGGCCGGGGCGTAGAAGCAGTACCAGACGGCGACGATCGCGGGGATGATCATGGCCCGCCAGAACCAGCGCCAGAGAAACTGCGCCGTCGTTTTCTTCGGGCTCAACGTGGGTTTGCTGGGCGGGGGTTGGATCGACTCATCGCTCATGGCGCGGGCTTTAGCTTCGTGATGGGGTTAATGCCCGTGATCGAGACGGTGCGCATTCTTGAGGTCCTGCGAGCGATCGATGCTGAAGTCGACCGCCTCGAACGCGTGGCTGTCCGGCAGGGCGATGTCGAGGTTGGTGAGCTTCATCGCTTTGACCGTGACGGCGTCGATGTCGAAGTCCATGACGTGCCCGCCGGCGGTGCGGTCGTCGCTGATGAAGTGGAAGTGGTAGCCCGCCGTGTTGATGCCCGCGAGGTAGCTGGGCATGCGGAAGGCGACGATCACGCCCGATACATCCTCGAAGTCCATGATGACCCGGCGTTCCATGACCTCGCCGATCGGTGCGTAGGATTTTTGCTCCTTGTGCGTGCTGCGGGCGATCATGCGGCGGAACGTGCCTTCGATCTTGATGGCGTGCGGGTAGTTCAGGCCGTCGAGCTTGGCGTCGAGTTCGGCCTTGAAGGTGTCGTACGCCGTGGCCTCGACGTCGATCGGCTTGGCGGCCGCGTCGTCGAAGGTGCAGACGGTGTAGAACGGCAGCCCCGCGTCGTCGTCGGCTCGGACGGCGGTGCGGTCGGCAGTGAGGCGATAGGCGGCGCCGTCGAGAACGAGGAGTTCGTCGTCGAGCCCATTGAAGATACCGAGCCCGAAGTCGCCTTTGTCGAGCGCGTCGCCGGCCGTTGCGTCGCCATCGAACAGCCCGGCGAGCAGGGTGTCGGTCGTGGAATACTGGAAGGCTTCGGCGGCGTTCAAGGGGGTCATTGCCGTGATACTCAGCAGCGCGGCTAGAAAAATTCGCATGGCGGACACTCCAGTCTCTCAGCCGGGGAGCCAGATCTTGTCGGCGAGCACCAGTGCGCACGCCGGGCCAAACGTGAGCATCGTCTTCGTCTTCGTGAAAAATGCGAGCCCTCGATAGCTGGTCAGGTATTGGTAGTTTTTCGAGAAGAACCCGCCCGTGGCGCAGACGACCAGGGGCTCGTCGTTGAGTTCGACGATGGTGAGGAAGTCGCGAGGCTCGACGCGGACGATGACCCCCGACGCCTTGGTCGCTTCGGCGATGACCTGCTGCGCGGCGACGGCGGCTGGCACGCCGGCGGTGGTGGCTGCTCCTGGGTTCATCGGTTGCTCCGTGACACGATCCGAAATCTCGTGCAACTGTACTTGGCGAAAGCTCGCGGATTTGCGACTCGTCGCAGGGATCGAGCCGTTAGCGTGATTGTCGGCTTCGATTGACGGCCCATTGCAGCGGCGGTGGCAACTCGACATCGGCGAACTCGAGATGCAAGACGCGTCGGTGATTGGGCGAGTCGGACTTGGTGGATGCGTGCCACAGCAGGGGTCGCATGGCCAGGGCGTCACCGCGGTTGGCGGGGCAGGTGACGGCCTCTTCGGGGTGCGGGCACTGATCGGTGATGCCGTTGCGGTGTGAGCCTGTCGCGACGCGAAGGGGGCCGTTGTCTTCTGGGCAGTCGTCGAGGTGAAGCCGGACGGTCACCATCTGCTCGAGTACGCGGCATGGGGGGCGGACGTGGTTGACGCCGGCCTTGATCGACCAGGGGCCAAAGCCATCGAGGCCGTCGATGCGGCGATCGACGGCGATGGTGGTGTCCTGATGCCAGGGAACGAGCCAGTTCGCGTCTGGCGTCTTGTCGAAGAGGATGGCGCGGACGAGGAACGCGCTGGGTGAGAGGGCGGTGTCGATGATCTCTCGGATGGCGGGTCCTTCGGCGGCGCGGGCGACAGCAGGGGTCGTGTCGGTGAGATTGCGCAGGCCGCCGCGACGACGGTCGTCCTCGTGGTCGATCTCCAACAGCGCGCGGAGCAGAGCGTCGCAGGCCAAGCCAGCGAACACGTTGGGGACCATGGCGTAGCCGTCCTCGTCGAGCGAGGCGCGAAGTTGGCTTAGACAGATCATGCGTCCGACCAAAAGCTCTGATCTATCACTGCAGACTCTGTCATCTTGATCGCCATTTGCACGTACTCAAGGTTGCTGCCTCGGAAGGGGTCTATTTTCTTGAGAACGCCTGCGCCCAAGGATGAGAGGATGCGGGCGATGGCGCAAGTGATTCTCCAGTATTCGTCGCCGATATCGCCGGCGTCGTCTTCTAGCATAGAGAGGTCAAGTTGGATCAACTCGGTCATTAATCTATCGACGTCGGAGAGCTCGACTGTGGCTTGCAGGCGGGCGATTTTTTTGAGCGGTATGACCTCGAAGCCGCAGTCGTCGAGGATGCTCTTGAACAGTTGTTCGTCGATCGACATGAAGAGTTCAACGCTCTTGCGCACTAGGCGACTACGTATTTCAATGATGATTCAAGGAATGCGGTAATTGTTCCACGTCCAACAACTCGCTTTCCTTCACGCATCTCGAAGTAATCGCCGATTTTGATCGATGGTAGGTGTGTCTCGGGTCTCGCGAACCATACATCGCAGGTCGATGCATCACCAGGTGCGAGTGGCGAATCGAGTGGGAACCACTCGACATCGGCGATCCTTTCCTGGCCTAGATGATGAAATTGCCCTCGGTAACCCGGTAAGATCGGTGCGTTTCGGCCACCTTCCGACGTGGTAACACATACTAGTTCGCAGGTAATGTGTAGATCGCGTGAGATCATCGAGCGGTGTTTCGTAAGTGTTCGTCAAAGAACGCCTCCGTCCGATCCCACGCCAGCTGCGCTTGCTCCTCGTCGTACCTCCCTGTCGAGTCGTTGTGGAAGCCGTGCTGGGTGTCGGGGTACATGACCATCGTGTAGTCGACGCCGGCGGCGATGAGGTCCTGCTCGTATTCGGGCCAGGTGGCGTTGACGCGTTGGTCGTGCTCGGCGAGCTGGATGAGCAGGGGCGTGCGGATGTTGGGGCGGAGCTCTTTGGCGGCGGGGGTGCCGTAGAAGGCGACGCCTGCGTCGATGAGGGGTGGTTTGTCGGGTGGGGCGGCGGCGGCGAGGAGGTTGACGATGTAGCCGCCGAAGCAGAAGCCGACGGCCCCGACCTTGCCGTTGCCGTGGTCAACGGTTCGCAGGAAGCGGGCGGCGGCGATCATGTCCTGCTCGATCTTGGCGCGGTCGAGGGCGCGTTGCATGGCCCGGCCGTCGTCATCGTTGCCGGGGTAGCCGCCGCTGGGGTGCAGGGCGTCGGGAGCCAAGGCGATGAAGCCGGCCTTGGCGAGGCGGCGGGCGACGTCCTGAATGTAGGGGTTGAGGCCGCGGTTCTCGTGGATGACGAGCACGGCGGGGGCGGTCTTCGTCGACTGATTCTCGAGGGCGGCGGGCACGACCAGGTAGCCGCGGCCTTGGCCGTGGCCCTGCGGCGAGGGGAAGGTGACGTACGTGGCCTTGATGTCGGGGTCGTTGAAGGAGACCTGCTCGGCCAGGGCGTAGTTGGGCGTGAGGGCGTCGAGCAGGGCGGCGGTGGCGAACCCGGCGGCGGCGAGCGTGCCGAGCCGGGCGAGGAACGTGCGGCGGTCGATGTGGCCGTGGGCGTATTCGTCGTACCAGTCGAACGCTTCTTGGGGGATGGGGAGGCGATCGGCGGCGGTGGTGGGCGTGTCGGTTTTCATGGCGGATCGCTTCCTGGTCGACGCGTTGGGTGTGAGCTTTGGTATCAGGCGTTGGTGTCGCCGTTGCGGTAGACGTTGGCCATGACGCCGATGGTGGAGCCGATGCCCAGGCCGAACGCGCCGCCGATGGTCATGCCGAGGACGAAGTCGCCGAACACCAGGCCGAAGACGACCCCCATGCCGGTCCCGAGCGCGACGCCGACGCCGATCCACAGCCCCAGCGTGGCGCCGGTGCTCGGGGCTTCGGTGGATGCCTCGATTGGTGACGGGTCGGCGTTGTGTTCCGAGTCGTTCATGGCGGGCCTCCCGCGGGTGAGCTGATTCGCGTCTCACGATACCTCGGCCGCGCTCGGGCCGATAGGCTGTGGCCATGTTCGAGCTCAGCGGCTTCCAGGCGTTCAACCTCGGGATCGTCACGCTGTTCCTCGGCAAGTGGCTGAACAGCAAGTGGAGCCCGCTTCGCGAGTACAACATCCCCGAGCCCGTGACCGGCGGGCTGATCATGTCGATCCTGCTGGCAATCATCTACTTCGCCGGCGGCGTCGAGATCGGCATGAACCTCGCGCCGCGGGACGCACTGATCCTCTACTTCTTCACGGCGATCGGGCTGAACGCCCGGCTGTCGCTGCTGCTTTCGGGCGGCAAGCCGTTGGTGATCTTGCTGGCGCTGACGATCGGTTACATGTTCGTGCAGAACCTCACGGGGCTCGCGGCCGCGACGGCGACGGGGCAGCCGGCCGCGGTGGGCGTGCTGGGCGGGACGGCGTCGTTCATCGGCGGGCACGGCACGGCCATCGCCTGGGCGCCGCGCATCGCCGAGGAGCACGGCATCCCCAACGCGCTGGAGATCGGCGTCGCCTGCGCGACCATCGGCCTGATACTCGCCAGCCTCATGGGCGGGCCGATCGCCAAGCTGCTGATCAACCGCTATTCGCTCAAGGCCGACGCCCCCGACGACCAGCCCGTCATCGGCGAGACGTATGACCACCAGCCCACCACGCAGATCGGCTACCTCGACGTGCTGCGGGCTTTGCTCGTCCTGCACATCGCGATCGGCTTCGGCGTGGCGACCAGCGAAGGCCTCGAAGAGGCTGGCCTGCTGCTGCCGCAGTTCGTGCCCTGCCTGATCTGGGGCATCATCCTCACCAACACGGTGCCGATCCTGTTCAAGCGGATGAAGTGGCCGGCCGGCGAGCCGGCGCTGGCGCTGATCAGCGACCTGGCGCTGGGCGTGTTTCTGTCGATGACGCTGATGAACCTGCAGGTCTGGACGCTCGCGGCGTTGGCCGGGCCGATCCTGGTGATCGTGGTCGCGCAGTTCGCGATCGCGGTGGCGTTCACGCTGTTCTTGGTGTTCCCGCTGATGGGTCGGAACTACGAGGCGGCGGTGATCTGCTCGGGCTTCGGCGGGATCTCGCTGGGCGCGACGCCCACGGCGATCGCGAACATGACGGCCGTGGTCCAGCGGTTCGGCGCCGCCAAGCGGGCGTTCATCGTCGTGCCGTTGGTGTGCGCGTTCTTCATCGATTTGGCGAACGCGTTCATTATCCCGTTGTTCTTGAGTCTCGGGAACGCTGGGGCGGGCGGGGCCGGCTGATCGTCACCATCGGGCGGGGCGTAGGCCGCAAGAAAAACCGCGCCGGTTCATGATCGATGAACCGGCGCGGTTGGCTGCGTGTAGGTTTCGGGCCGGCTTACCCTCGCGAGCGTCGTCGCAGCAGGCCGAGGCCGGCGACGCCGAGGATCGCCGCGGCGGCGGGCTCGGGGACGACGCCGGGCGAGCCGAAGTTGCCGTCGCTGTTGGCGAAGGAGCCGAAGACGCCGTCGGCGGCGAGGACGTACTCGGCGGGATCGGTGCCGGGCACCCAGATGGCCGACTCGTTCTCGAAGGTGTCCGACCCGTCGGTGTTGCCCGCGGCCCAGTCGCCGGCGTGGGTCTGCTCGGGGCTGGTCATGCCGTACTCAAGCTGCAGAGCGATCGCGTCGCTGCTGTCGAAGAGGGTGATCGCATCGCCCTTGCCGAGCCCGGCGCCGCCGTGGTAGCCGACCTGGACGCCGCTGAGCCCGCCCCAGTAGTTGCGGAACAGGACCGTCTCGCCGGCCGGATCGTAGGCCGTGTCGCTCGGGTCGTTTTCGTCGAGCTGGAAGATGACGACGGACTCGCCCGGCGCGATGGACGTGATGCCGGTGATCGGGGCGGCGTCGGCGATGTCGGCGCTCTCGTCGTCGAACTGCCAGCCGGTGATGTCGACCGGGCTCAGGCCCAGGTTGGTCAGCTCGAAGAAGTCCTCCGGGTCGGTCTGCGACTTGCTGTGCACCTCGGTGATGAGCAGCTGCGCCGAGGCGGCGCCGCCGATCAGGCTGGCGGACAGGGCGGCAACGGCGAGCCTTGGCATGTTCGGCGTCTTGAGCACGGGTCTTCTCCGGGGCGGAAAAAAAGGAAGGGCGACGGGCTCATCGATGAGCGGCCGCCGGCGAGCAAAGAAACTACGCCGCGCACAATTGGACTTCGTGCGTGTTGCGCTGCGGTGATGTTGCAGGACCGTCGGCGGATTGCGACGAATGCGCAAGCTCGTGAGCGAAGCGCAAAAGACCGCGTCGGACTGTCAGCATGACGTTCAGGCGGCCTGCGGGTTGCCGTCGGAGAGAGAGATCGACAGCGCGATGTCGCTGGCCCGCGTACCTGGGTCTATCGCGGTCGAGCGAGCCGTGCCGGCGCACCCGCAACGCTGCTTCAAGGGGATCGGCGAGATCGTCGTCCCCAGACAGACCCCTACTCGCCCGCCGTTAGTCTATTTCATCAAGGCCGACGCGAGACGCGTGTCCCTGTTCTTATCCCTTGCTCCGAGCGACTCCCCATGCCACGCCACGTCCTCGTCATCCTCTGCGATCAGCTTCGCAAGGACTTCCTGCCCGCCTACGGCTGCGAGGCGATCGCCACGCCGGCGCTGGATCGGCTGGCGGCGATGGGCGTGACGTTCGATCGCGCGATCACGATGCCGGTCTGTGCCCCGTCCCGCGCGACGATGATGACCGGTCGCTACCCCTGTGACCACGGCGTCTGGAGCAACGACCTGCCGTTCCGCGACGGGCTGGAGTACATCCCGCAGCGGATGAACGAGCTCGGCTACCGCACCGGCAGCTTCGGCAAGCTTCACCACGCGCCGCCCAAGGACGCCAAGGGTTTTCAGGTCGTCTACCAGATGGAGGAGAACCGCCTCGGCGAGGAAGACGACTATCTGCAGTGGCTGCGTGGGCGTCGGCCGGACGCCGAGCTGTTCAACCTCAAGCCCGGCGAGCTGCGGTTTGCGCTCGATGAAGACGAGCACTACGAGCGGTGGATCGCCGACCGGGCGATCGACTTCCTGACCGAGCCCGAGGATCGGCCGCGGTTCGCGTGGCTGTCTTTCCAGGGCCCGCACGACCCGCTGGACCCGCCGGCGGCTTACGCGGGGGCGTGCGACGAGTCGAAGCTGCCGGGGGTGCTCGTGCCGGACCGGCCGTTCGACATCGACGTGCACGAGGTGCGGGCGGTGACGATGCCCCGGCCGCACGATGCGTCGGACATGGCGGCGCGGCGGCGGGCGTACGCGGAGAGCATCGTGTTCATCGATGCGCAGATCGGCCGGGTGCTCGACGCGCTCGAGGCGGCGGGGCGGCTGGACGGCACGACGATCGTCTTCTCCGCGGACCACGGCGACATGCTGCACGACCTCGACCTCGGCGAGAAGGGCCCGTTCCCGTACCCCGCGCAGCTCGAGGTCCCCATGATCCTCGCCAATCACCCGGGCATCCCGGCCGGGACACGCAGCGACGCGCTGGTCGGCACGATCGACATCCCCGGCACAGCGCTCGATGTCGCCGGGGCCGACCGCGGCATCGGTCTGTCGCGCAGCCTCGTCGACGCCGGGTCGCCCGAGCCGACGCACCCGCGCGAGGTCAACTACACCGAGTTCTGCAACGCCTTTAAGTGCGTGGAGGACGATCGGTACCGGTTCGCGTACTACCCGTTCACGTCGCAGATGCAGTTGTTCGATCTCGCCGAAGACCCGCTCTGCCTGAGTGACCTGTCGGGTCGGCCGGAGCACGCGCGGCGGCTGCTCGCGATGCTGCGGCGGGTCGTGGACTTCGGTTGCCTGATGCACGGCGTGCGGATCGAGGCGCACGATCTGGTGCCGGCGCAGCAAGCGGCGCTTGCTCAGATGTGGCCCGAGTACGCCGACGAGATGCCAATCATGTTCCCGCTCACAGCGACGCAGCGCGGCGCCCTGGCCGCGGCCGGTCTGGCGGCCGACATGAACGCCGTCTTCGAGCACCGCACGCCGACGCGGCGGTACCAGCCGGCGTATTGGGAGGAACCGAGCTAACATGCCGCCGGCCGAGCGGTGGTCGATGCGTACGGGGAAAATCGATGTGGATAGTCTGGGTTGTTATCGCGGTCGCGGCGCTTTTCGCCTTTGTGGCCGTAGGTTTCTCTGCATTCATGTTCTTCGCCTCGCTGATCGAGCGGCGTCACCTCCGGCCGATCGAGCCTCTGGATGACGCGAAGGCCCCGTCGTCCGCCAAGGCGCTAGGTGTTCACCAGGAGTTGATCGACTGCGGGATGCTGTTCCTCGGCGTGTACCGCGATGGCGAGTCCAACATCCTGAAGACTGAGATGAGCATCTACCTCTCACCCGACGGGCGTGTGATGGCGATGCTGCCTCGGCATGCCTATACCCTGGGCTACCGTGTGTACTCAGAATTCGCGGATGGTCGGTTGCTGGTTAGCGGTCAGGTGACGGGCAACGGCAGCGTGAGCGGACTGCGAGATCAGGCCATGCTGCCGGACTGCTCGGTGCGGCAGGTGTTGCGATTTCACCTCGATCGGCTCAGCAATTACAGCCAGGAGGCCGTGCCGTTCTCACCCGAGACGATCACGGACGATCTGCTGGCACGCGATCGGCAAGAGGCCGAGGCGAGCGTCCAGCAAGGGCTGGCTCGCTGGGTCGACGCCCGGCAGACGATCTGGGTGATGACGCTGGCGGGTGCTTGGCGGGTCGCTTGGGGGCAGCTCGCGGACTTCGCGCGTTTGACGCGCGACAACGCTCGGGCGGAGGAGTACAAGGCCGAGGGCGATCCGCGGCTTGATTGGGAGATCGAGGACGAGGACGCCGAAGTCGTCGCATTGATCGATGAGTTTGATGAAGGCCCCACCTGAACGAGCCGGGCTCACAACGCCGCGAGGCGGCGGGCGCGATCCTCGGCGATGAGGGCCTTGGTCATCTCGTCTAGGTCGCCGTTGAGCAGGGTTTGCAGGTTGAAGCTCTGGCTGAGGCGGTGGTCGACGGCGATGTTGTCTTTGTAGCGATAGGTGCGGATGCGTTCGGAGCGGCCGCCGGTGCCGATCATGGCCGAGCGGGCGTCGGCGCGTTCCTTGTTGGCTTCTTCGAGCTGGCGTTCGTAGAGGCGGGCGCGGAGGAGCTGCCAGGCTTTCTGGCGGTTCTGGGCCTGGGACTTGGTCTCCTGCATGCGGACCTCGATGCCGGTGGGGCGGTGGATGAGGTGGACGGCGGTGGCGACCTTGTTGACGTTCTGCCCGCCGGGGCCCTGGGCGGTGGTGACGTGGACGTCGACGTCGGCCTCGTCGAGGTCGAGCTCGACGGCGGCGGGCTCGGGGAGGACGGCGACGGTGCCGGGGGAGGTGTGGATCCGGCCCTGCGACTCGGTGGCGGGGACGCGCTTGACGCAGTGGACGCCGGCCTCGTAGCCGAGGGACTGATAGACGGCGTCGCCGGCGACGGTGGCGGTGAGGCCTCGCAAGCCGCCGGCGTCGTTGCCGGACTGCTCGACGACGTCGAGCTTCCACTTGTGTTTGGCGGCGAGCTTCTCGTACATGCCCAAGACGTCGGCGGCCCAGAGGCCGGCCTCGTCGCCGCCGGTGCCGGCTCTGATCTCGAGGACGACCGAGGCGACGGCGCGGTCGTCGGCGGTGACGAGCTCGCCGGCGATGTCGTCGAGCAGGGCGGCGGCCCGATGCTCGAGGTCGGGGAGCTCCTCGGTGGCCAGGGCGGTCAGCTCGGGGTCCTCGTTGGCGTCGATGAGCGATCGGTTGTCGGCGATGGTCGTGGCGAGCCGGCGGTAGTCGCGGTAGCGGGCGACGACGGGCTCGATTGCCGCGCGGCGCTGCGAGACGGCGCGCAGGCGGTCGGGGTCGGTGAGGACGTCGGCGTCGTTGAGTTGACGATCGAGGTCGACGAACTGGGCGTCGAGCTCGTCGAGCTTGGCCAGGAGATTGCGTTGGGCGTCGGCGGGCGGCATCGGACCCGGCAGCGTAGCGGCTCGGTCGGCGTGCACGTCCGGGTGCGGTCAATCCTCTTTGGCGAGCAGGTTTGTCTGGAGC
>JBCCZA010000083.1:0-13789 GCA_039188455.1 Planctomycetota bacterium | reverse complement strand
CCTCCCGAAGAGGTGCACACGGTCGACGCGGAGTACCCGCTCTTCGGCCTCGAGGCCGAACGCTTCGCGGCCGCGGTGCTCGACGGCGCCGAGCCGTTCATCACGCCCGAGGAAACATTGGCGAATCACCGGCTGATGGACCGCATCCAGGCGATGATCCGATCCGGCTCGCTCGCGTGACTCAGCGGTCAGCCGCGCGTGGCGACCAGCGTAAAGAGGGTGGGCAGCCGACCACGCCACGGCTCGGGGAAATGCCACGTCTGCTGGTCTTGCGTGGTCATCACCTCCAGGGCCTTCCAGACGCAGTGGGGCGATTCGTCGAGAGATTCGATGCGCATCCCGGCATCGATCAGCGCCGTCACAATCGCGCCAAGGGAGTGGTTCCACTCCGCGGATCGCTGATTCTCGAAGCAGTGATCGCCGTCGACGTACGTGCCGTCTTCGTCGATGACGACGCGGCCGCCGCCGAGGTAGGGGTAGCGAAAGCCGAAGCCGGGCTCGCCGGGCGTGTTGTCGAGCGTGTTGAGCAGCGGGTGCACGTCGTCCAGCAGCAACCGCCCTCCGCCATTGAGCAGTGTCGCGACGACCCGGGCCCAGCGCCGGACATCGGGCAGCCAGCACAGCGAACCGACGGACACAAATACGGCGTCGAACCCGTCGCCCAGCACCGTGGGGGCGTCGTAGACGTTGGCTACCTCGAACCGCGACGACATGCCCAGCTCATCGCGAAGCGCCACGGCTTTCTCGATCGCGGGCGGCGAGAAGTCGAGGCCGCTGGCGTCGGCCCCGAGCCGCTCCCAGCCAAGCGTCTCCATGCCCATATGGCACTGCAGGTGAGCCAGGCGCTTGCCCGCGACATCACCCATGGCCTCGACGAGGCGTGGCTCTAAGTCATGACCACCGGCGCGCAACGCGTCGGCGTGCTCCCGGTACATCCGCGATCGCCAGTGCGCCTCGACGCGCTCGTCCCACGACGCCCGGTTCCACGCGAAGCCTTCGCGCTGCTCGGCGGTGAAGTCGTCGGCCGGCACGGTCAGTTGTCGAACTGCGCGTCGAACGCGATGTCGCTGGTCGGGAAGTCGATCGCGCGGACGAAGTCGCACGCCTCGGCGGCGCCGTACTCGCGGTCCATCCGGCCGTCTTCCCACTCGACGGACAACGGCCCGCGGTAGCCGATGTCGTTGAGGGCGACGATGATGTCCTCGAAGTCGATGTCGCCGTGGCCCAGCGAGCGGAAGTCCCAGTACCGGCGGGGGTCGATGAAGTCCGTGTGCCCGCCGAAGACGCCGACCGTGCCGTCGCCGTGGCCCCACCAGGCGTCCTTCATGTGGGCGTGGTAGATGCGGTCGGCGAAGACGCGGATGAACTTGACGTAGTCGACGCCTTGGTAGCCGAGGTGCGACGGGTCGTAGTTGAAGCCGAAGCGCTTGTGGCCCTTGACGGCGTCGATGGCACGCTGGGCGGTGGCGGTGTCGAAGGCGATCTCGGTCGGGTGGACTTCGAGGGCGAAGTTGATGTCCTGCTTGTCGAAGGCGTTGAGGATCGGCGTGAAGCGCTTGGCGAAGTCGGCGAAGCCTTTGTCCCAATAGGCCTGCGTCGTGGGCGGAAAGGCGTAGGTCGAGTGCCAGATGGACGAGCCCGTGAAGCCGTTGACGACCCCCGGAAAGTCATCCCCCGCAGCGCCCTTCTTCTTGCTTCTTCCGGGCTTGTGATTGAGGAAGTTGCGGCACGCCTTGGCGGAGAGGGCCATCTTCTTGGCGGCGCGCTTGCGGACGCCCTCGGGCGAGCCGTCACCCCAGACGTCCTCGGGCAGGATGGCCTTGTGGCGTTCGTCGATGGGGTCGCAGATCGCCTGACCGACGAGGTGCATCGAGATCGAGAAGCTGGTCAGGCCGTGGTCCGAGAGGATCGCCCAGCGGTCCTTGCAGTAGGCGGCGGACTTGGCGGCCTGGTCGACGTCGAAGTGATCGCCCCAGCAGGCGAGCTCGAGGCCGTCGTACCCGAAGGACGCGGCCTTCTCGCAGATGGTCTCGAACGGCAGATCGGCCCACTGGCCGGTGAAGAGGGTGACGGGGCGGGGCATGGCAGGCTCCTCGGTGGGATCGCGATATGGCGGACGGGCAATGTAGCAGCGGGCGAGGCGGGTTGGTCATTCGCGTGCCGTGCCGAACGTGCCTTCCTCGTACTCGCCTGGGGTGTCGTCGAAGATGAGTTCGCCGGTGGTGGCGTCGGTGTTCTCGCCGCTGCGGAACCAGGCCTCGATCTGCTCGCGGCGGTCGGGGTGGCGGGCGGCGTGGACGTCGAACGCGCGGCGTCGGCCGAGGGCGAGCAGCTTCTCGCGCAGGTCGGCGATCACGGCCTCGTCGCCGGCCTTGCGGTCGGGCGTGTAGGGCTCGCCGAACGTGATGTGCACGCGGCAGGGCGTGGCGAAGTGCCAGAACATGTGCTCACGCTTGGGCGTGCCGTCGATCCACATGGGCAGGATCGGCGCCTTGCTGAGCTTGGCGATGCCGGCGATGCCTGGCTGCAGCGGCTTGACGCGGCGGATCGATCGCTGCAGCGAGCCCTCAGGGAAGACGGCCACGACCTCGCCAGCCTTGAGCCGGGTGACGATCTGGCGGATCTGCTTGAGCGTGCTCTCGCCCTCGACGAGCGAGATGGGCTGGATCTCCCGCCACAGGAACCACAGCCAGGGCAGCTCGTACGACTTGACCATGAGCCAGCGGATCGGGCGATAGACACCGGCCTGCATGACGAAGGGGTCGAGGCCGGTCGTGTGGTTGCTGGCGAGGATGACGGGCCCCTCGTGCGGGACGCGGTGTTTGTGCGAGAACGACACGCGGCACCACACGAGGCTGTACAGCCGCATGAATCGCCACATCGCGTTGACGAAGCGCGTGTCCAGCGGGCCCGACCGCATGTATCGCCAAAGCCCGGCCAAGCCGACAACGGCGAGCAGCGGGCCGAGCGCCCAGAGCACGGGGATGACGTTCTGGTCGGCGTTGGGCAGGCGCCAGACGGCGAAATACACGCCGACCGACGCCGTCGTCGAGAGCATCGCGCTCAGCCCCATCACGCGGCCACGCACCCAGTTCGGCGTGGTGGACTGCATCAGCGAGATGACGCCGACGATCGCGACGTTGCCGAACACACCGACGAGGAACACCGTGAGGTAGGTGACGGGCTGCCAGGACGCGAGGGCGTAGACGAGCACAGCCAGGCCGGCGGCGACGAGGGCGGCGAGGTAGACAACCGGGGACTCGCGGCGGGTGTTGATCAGGGCGATGATCGCGCCGCCGACGATCATGCCGCCGCCGACCGTCGCGCCCAGACTGGTGTTGAACCGGAGCAGCTCGTTGCCCTCGAGCAGGTAGAACACCTTGGCGACGCCGAAGGTCGAGGTGATGACCAGCGCGGCGGAGGACCAGATGAGCGCGTTGATGACGATGAGCAGGGCGATGCGGCGGTGCGTGACGATGTACCACGCGGCGTCGAGCATGCCGGTCTGCCCGGCCGGTGCGTCGACTGGGATGGCCTTGCCGGACTGTGAGCGGGCGCCGGCGGTGAAGTCTCGGGTCTTCAGGAAGGCAAAGAAGCAGCCGGAGACGAGGTAGAAGGACGCGCCGGCAAGCAACGTGCCGCGGACGGTGCCGACGTCGGTGACGTCCATCGTCTGGCCGATGATGACCATGGCGATCATCGAGGCGACGACGTTGATGACGAGGATGACCGCGTTGCCGGCCTGCAGCTGGAAGGGCGGGATGATCTGAGGGACGATCGCGGTGCGGGCGGGGTTGAAGATCGCCGCGGCGGTGCCGACGAGGAAGAGCGTGGCGTAGATGCGCCAGTGATAGCCCTCGGAGAGCGTCGCGTCGCCGGTCGCGCCAAGCAAGGCCCACCAGGACATCAGCAGGATAAACCCGCGTGACTCGTCGCAGCAGAGCATGATCCACTTGCGCGGCAGCTTGTCGGCCAGCCACCCGCCGGGGACGGAGAAGATCAGGTAGGGCAGGAAGAAGAAGAACTGCGTGGAGGCCTGCGTGGCGGTGGCGTCGGCCGAGGCCGCGGCGAGCCCGCCGAGGAGGGCGAGGCTCACGAGCATCATCGCGCGGTCGCCGAAGCCGGTGGCCGCGGTCGATGTCCACGTCAGCGTGAAGCTGACGTTCCGCCACAGGGGGGGCGTACGGAGCTGGGGCGGCCCGGCGGGCATGCCGGAGAAGTTACGCGATGCGCGGCCGAGGGCGTTACGGCTTGGGCGTCAGACGGACGTCACCCTGGCCGATATTCATCAGCGGCACGGGGGTCGGCGAATTGGAGTCCAGGAAGTAGAGCTTGGTCGCCGGGTCCTTGCTCATCTCGCTGAGGGTCTTGAGGGCCTCGAGCTGGATATACGCGGGGTTCTGGGCGATCGCGGTATTGATCCGCTCGATCTCGTAGGCCTGAGCGTCGGCGAGGAGCTTGCGCTGCTCGGCTTCCTGTTCGGCGGCGGCACGCTTGGCCTTGGCCTCGACCAGGATCTGCTCCTGCTCGGTCGCGAACCGCTCGAGCTCGGCCTTCTGACGCTCGGCCTCCTGCTCGCGCTCCTTCTTGCGTTCGATCGCCTGGTTGATGAACGCCGGCAGGCGGATCTCGCGGATCAGCACGTCGGACACCTCGATCCCTTTGGGCGCGAGCCGCTGCTGCAGCGAGGCGAGCATCTGCTGCTGCAGCCGCTGCTGGGTCTGCTCAGTGAAGAAGTCCTCGGCCCGCTCGATGGTCTTGCCCTGCTCGCGGAGGATCGAGCGGACGTTGGGCGTGAGGTGCACGGCGACGGCCTGCTCGGCGGTGCCGGTGTCCTCGTAGATGTCGGGCGCCATCGCGCCGATCAGCCGGTACTGGATCGACACGTCGACGTTGGTCTGCAGCTGGTCCTGGCTGGGGACGTCTGCGTTCTCCATGTGAGTCTTCTGCTTGGCGTCGAAGACCTCCCACTGGTACAGCGGGTTGACCGGGAAGTGCAGGCCGGAGTCGAACGCGGGGCGGACGACCTCGCCGAAATAGGTCGCCACGCCGACCGAGCCGGCGGGGATTGTCTTGTAGCTGCAGGACCCGAGCGCCAGCACGCCGAGGACGATCAGCAGGATCGGCGCGGCGATGGCGGCGAGCCGGGCGGCGCCGCCGGCGTCCATGTCGTTGCGGTTCTGGCGGATGATGTCGTGCTCGGTGAGGGTGGGTCGCTTGGCCATGCCGAGATTCTACGGCCCGCCGCGTTGCAGGCCCGGGGACCGGGCTGCCGCGAGGCTCAGGCCTGCGTCGACCGCTTGTCCCGCTCGATCACGGCGTAGGCGTTGTGGTTGTGGATCGACTCGAAGTTCTCGCTGCTCACCTCGTACCAGGCGATGCGGTCCTCGGCCTCCATCGCGATCGCCAGGTCGCGGACGATGTCCTCGACGAACTTGGGGTTGTCGTACGCGTCCTCGGTGACGTGCTTCTCGTCCGGCCGCTTGAGCACGGCGAAGACCTGCGTCGACGCGCACCGCTCGACGATGTCGAAGAGCTCCTCGATCCACATCGACTGCCCCTCGGCGAACCGCACCCGAGCCCGCATCTCGCAACGCTGGTTGTGCGCTCCGTAGTCGCTGATCTCCTTGGAGCAGGGGCACAGCGACGTCGCCGGCACCTCGATCTCCATGACGAAATCGTCCGCGTGGTTCGACGAGCACTCGAACTTGACCTTGATGTCGAGCTTGCCGAGTTGGCCCGTGACCGGGGCTTTCTTATCGATGAAGTACGGGAAGGCCAGCTCGAGATGGGCGAACTCGGCCTCGAGAACGTCCTTCATGTCGTGGCAGATGGCCATGACGTTGTCGGAGTGGATCGACTCGTGGTGGCGGTTGAGCACCTCGAGGAACCGCGACATGTGCGTGCCTTTCTGGTAGTGGGGCAGGCCGACGTACATGCTCACGTCCGCGACGGTCGCCTGGGCCGGCTGCGGGCAGCCCTCGGAGACGTTCAGGGTGATCGGGTAGCGGATGTGCTTGACGCCGACCTTGTCGATGGGGACCTGGCGGGCGTCGGACGTCCCCTGGACGTCAGGCATCGTGCGGGCGGGGGCGGCGATCATGAGTCTCTCCGTGGAGCCGATCGTGCCGATCGGCCGGTTGAATGGTGCGGACCCCCAATTGCGGGAATCTGCACCGAGCCCCACACTTTAGACGGACAGGCCTGCTGGAGCGAACCGTGGGCGGTGGATCGCCGGACAGGCTGTCGCGGCGGGCGTAGCATGGCTCTATGGCCGGTCATCGCAATGTCCGACGGTTCGAGGTCCGCACCGCGGCGACGCACGGCCGGGTGGTGCACGAGTCGTTCTCGGCCGAGTCGTGCTGGTCCCCCCCGGTCAACGTCTACGAGCGGCCCGACGCGGTCGTCGTGTGCGTCGATCTGGCCGGCGTCGACAAGCAGGCCGTCGACGTCCGCGTCCGCCCCGGCCGGCTGTCGATCAGCGGCCACCGCCCGGCCCCCGAGCCCCGCGGCGACGCGCCCGCCAACACGCCCGACCCCGCGCCCGTCCGCATCCGCCTCATGGAGATCGACTACGGCCGCTTCGAGCGCGACCTGCCGATCCCCGAGTCGGTCGACCTCGCCGCCGTCACCAGCGCCTATGCCGACGGCATCCTCACCGTCACCCTCCCCCGCCGCGTCCGCGGCTGACCCCGTCCACGCCACCCAACCCCGCACGCCCACCCCACGCCGTTCACCAGATCCATGGCCAGCAAGTCCAAGACCCGATCCAAGCCCGACCTCGACCCGCCGTCGCTCGACGAGGACGACGGCCTCGTCATCGACGCCTCCGAGCGGCCCGCCATCCCCGACACGCTGCCCATCCTGCCCGTCCGCGGCATGGTCATGCTCCCCGGCACCATCACCCCCATCGCCATCGGCCGGCCCTCCTCCCAGACGCTCCTCGACGAGTCGCTGCCCAAGTCCAAGGTCATCGGCCTGTTCACCCAGCGCGACGAGGACGACGACGAGCCGGACGTCGATGATGTCTACCGCGTCGGCTGCGCCGGCCTCGTCCTCAAGCTCATCCGCCAGCCCGACGAGACCGTGCAGATCCTCGTCCACGGCCTCGGCCGCGTGCGCATCCGCCGCGTCCTCAAGCGTGACCCGTACCTGCGCTGCAAGGTCACGACCGTCCGCGAGAAAAAGGGCTCGGGCAAGCGCTTCAACGCCGCCATCAACCAGCTCCGCGACCAGGCCCGCGAACTGATCGAGGCCATGCCCAACGCCTCGGACCAGGCGATGACCGTCCTGCTGAACATCGACGACCCCTCGGCCCTGGCCGACTTCCTCGTCGCCAACCTCGACCTGTCCGTCGAGCAGAAGCAGGATTTGCTCGAGGAGGCCGACGTCGCCAAGCGTGTCCGGGCCGTGCACCAGCACGTCACCACGCAGCTCGAGATCCAGCAGCTGCAGAACAAGATCCAGGAGGACGTGCAGGAGTCGATCGGCCAGACGCAGCGCAAGTTCTTCCTCCGCGAGCAGCTCAAGGCGATCCAGCGCGAGCTCGGCGAGACCGACGACGCCGAGGGCGACGGCGTGGTCGGCCAGCTCCGCGAACGGCTGGAAGAGGCCGACCCCCCAGAGGCCGTGATGAAGGAGGCCACGCGCGAGCTCGACCGCCTCGCCGTGATCCCGCCGGCCAGCCCCGAGTTCTCCGTCATCACCGGCTATCTCGAGCTGATCGCCGAGCTGCCGTGGAACAAGTCGACCAAAGACCGCCTCGACCTCCGCAAGGCCCGCGCGATCCTCGACCGTGACCACTTCGACCTCGACAAGGTCAAGCGTCGGCTGATCGAGTACCTGGCCGTGCGCAAGCTCAACCCCGAGGGCAAGGGGCCGATCCTCTGCCTCGTCGGCCCGCCGGGTGTGGGCAAGACGTCGCTCGGCCAGTCGATCGCCGACGCGATGGGGCGAAAGTTTGTCCGGCTGGCGCTCGGCGGGATCCGTGACGAGGCCGAGATCCGCGGGCACCGGCGCACGTACGTCGGCGCGATGCCGGGGCGGATCATCCAGGAGTTGCGCCGCGCCGAGAGCAACAACCCGGTGATGATGCTCGACGAGGTCGACAAGCTCGGGGCCGACTTCCGCGGCGACCCGGCGTCGGCCCTGCTCGAGGTGCTCGACCCGCGGCAGAACCACGCGTTTGTCGATCGCTACCTCGACGTGCCGTTCGATCTGAGCAATGTGCTGTTCATCGCCACGGCCAATTACGCTGGCAACATCCCGCCGGCGCTGATGGACCGGATGGAGACGATCGACCTGCCCGGCTACGCCGACCACGACAAGCTCGAGATCGCCAAGACTTACCTGGTGCCGCGGCAGCTCGCTGAGCACGGGCTGACGGCGGCGCAGTGCCGCTGGCTGCAGGGCGGGATCAAGGCGGTGATCGAGGGGTACACGCGCGAGGCCGGCGTGCGCGAGCTGGAGCGGCAGATCGGTGCGGTCTGTCGGGCGGTGGCGGCGAAGGTCGCGTCGTCGCGCGGCCGCAACGGCCACGCCGTGAAAATCGACGCCGCCAAGGTCGCCGACCTGCTCGGCCCCGAGAAGCACCACCGCGAGCTCGACACCTGCACGGCCGTCCCCGGCGTCGTCGTGGGCCTGGCGTACACGCCGGTCGGCGGCGAGATCCTCTTCATCGAGGCCACCCGCTACCCCGGCACCGGCAAGGTCCAGGTCACCGGCCAGCTCGGCGACGTGATGAAAGAGTCCGCCGCGGCCGCGCTGTCGCTGTTCAAGTCCCGCGCCGAGTCGCTGGGCGTCGACCCGGCGGTGCTCAACGACCACGACCTGCACATCCACGTCCCCGCCGGCGCCGTCCCGAAGGACGGCCCCTCGGCCGGCGTCGCCATGTTCACCGCCATCGCCTCGCTCATGCTCGGCAAGCGCGTCAAGACCAAGCTCGCCATGACCGGCGAGATCACCCTCCGCGGCCGCGTCCTGCCCATCGGCGGCGTCAAGGAAAAGTCCCTCGCCGCCGCCCGGGCCGGCATCAAGACCGTCCTGCTCCCCGCCGACAACGAACGCGACCTGCCCGAGGTCGATGAGCAGGTGAAGCGCAAGCTGACCTATAAGTTCGTTAGGGACGTGGATGAGCTCCTGGAGGCGGCGCTGTGATCGATCGATTGTTTTCACGCCAAGTCGCAAAGCCGCGAAGAACACGAGACAGTGTCCTATGGAAAGGCATTGAAAAGGCAGGGCCAAGAAACGGCCTGAACAAGAGCTCTTGGCGGCTTTGCGCCTTGGCGTGAGAACACGAGTTACCCAAACCCATGAAGCTCTACACCCGCACCGGCGACGACGGCAGCACCTCGCTCTTCGGCGGCCAGCGCGTCGCCAAGGACGCCCTGCGCGTCCAGGCCTACGGCACGGTCGACGAGCTCAACAGCTTCCTCGGCCTCGCCGCCGTGCTCGCCCAGGGCACGATGCGCGAACGCCTGATCACGATCCAGGCCCGGCTGTTCGAGATCGGCTCGGACCTCGCGACGCCGCGCGCCAGCGACGACGATCCCGGCCCGGCCCACATCCCCCGGCTCAAGGACGACGAGATCGCCGAGCTCGAACGCTGGATCGACGACGCCCACGACGGCCTGCCGCCGATGCGCAACTTCATCCTCCCCGGCGGCACCGAGCTCGCCGCTCGCCTGCACGTCGCCCGCACCGTCTGCCGCCGCGCCGAACGCATCACCTACACGCTCGCTCAGGAGGCGTCCGTCGGCGACAAGGTGCTGCAGTACCTCAACCGCCTCAGCGACCTGCTGTTCGCCATGGCCCGCCACGCCAACCACGACAACGGCGTCGAAGACGTACCGTGGATCGCGCCGTGACGTCCCCAATGAGTGATCGGTCGAATGACCAATGAAATTACGAAGTCGGGACTAGCGGCGTGGCGCCGTCGTTTCGTGGTGTGGGCGTTGGTTCTCGGCATCGTCCCGCATCTTCTGCTGGTCCTTGCTGCATGGAACTATTATTACTACACCGTGCTTCATCCGCCTCGGGTCACGTTCCCTGGCGACCCCGACATCGGATTGGGATTTCTCATCTTGGCGGCAATCTCGAATATCCCGGCACTGTTGGCTTGGTTAGGATTTTTCATCGCTCGCTAACCTCTATGCAATTACAGACCGGAGCTAAGCAATGAAGTTTGCAGACCTCGAAGTGTTTAGTCAGATGCCGTTCCTGTTCTGGGTCAAGGACAAGGACAGCCGCTACGTCTGGGGCAACGCGAAGATCAACAAGGAGGCCAAGCAGCCCGTCGCCGGCAAGCTGGACGCCGACATGTGGTGGAAGGATGACGCGCCGATGCTGATCGAGCACGACAAGCAGGTCCTCGCGACTGGGGAGCCGATCTTCCTGCAGGAACACGTGCTCAAGTCGGACGAGGGCGACCTGACGCTGAACGTCTGCAAGTGGCTGGGCGAACTGGACGGCGAGCCGCACTGCTTCGGCATCTCGTTCGTGATCGACAAGTAATCGAGGGTTGCCGACGCATCCCGTCGGCGGATACAACCGCTTGCGATGCAACTGTTCCACGTCAGTGAAGAGCCAGGCATCGAGGTATTCGAGCCTCGAACCGGCGCGGACGGCGGCGAGGTCGTGGTCTGGGCCGTGCGTGAGGATCGGCTGAGCAACTACCTGGTGCCGCGGGACTGCCCGCGTGTGACGTACTACGCGACGGACCGGACGACCGACGCCGACATCGCGCGGTTCCTCGGGTCCAGCCGTTGCGTGCTGGCGTTCGAGTCGGCCTGGCTGTCTCGCGTGAGGCAAGCTCGCCTGTTCTGCTACCGCCTGCCGGGTGAGACGTTTGCCTGCACGGACGACAACGCGGGGTACTACCAGTCGCGCGACGCGGTGACGCCGATCGGCGTGGATGTCATCGATGATTGCCTGGATGCCCTGACCCGTCGCGGCGTGGAGGTCCGGGTCCTGCCGAGCCTGTGGTGCCTGCGTGATGAGGTGGTGGAGTCGACGCTGGGGTTCTCGATGATTCGCATGCGCAACGCGCAGCCGCGCCCGGTGGAGCCGGTCGGGCCGTCTCAACGCGCGGGGCGCGGCGCTCCGATAGGCTGACAAAATGATCCCCGGATGGCGTCAGCGATGGGTCGTGGCGGTCGGCATCGCGCTGGGGGCGGTTGCGTGGTGGTTTGCGGGAGGGTTGTTGATCGCGGGGGACGGGACGCCGGGGTACGTGGTGGCGGATGCGCGAGTGGGGTGGCTGGTCGGGGCGGCGGCGGTGGCGCTCTTGGGGGTCGTGGCGGTGGGGATGGGGGGCGTGGCGGCGGCGACGGGGCAGCCGTTGTCGGGGATGGTGGTGATCGCGGCGTCGCTGACGGTGCTGGCGTGGCGGGGCGGGGCGTCGATGGGGTTCTTCTGGCGGCACGACCTGCCGGGCGGGTACGGGCTGCTGCTGGTCGAGGCGGTGTGGTGGCTGGCGGGGGCGCTGGTGGCGTGCCTGGGGCTGCAGCGACTGCGGGATGCGATGCGGCGGGGCCGGGGTGATGCTCAGCACGGGGGCGGAGGGGCGTCGCGGACGGCGTCGCTGTGGACCGTGCCGCTGGCGACGTCGGCGTCGAGCGTGGCGGCGGCCGTGCTGGGCGCGGTGCTGGCGTGGCTGATCGTGCGGACGACCGACCCGGCGCAGGTCATCGGCGGGCTGGCGCTGAGCTACCTGGTGGCCGGCGGGCTGGCCTATCTCTTTACGCCTTACGCGAACCCGGTCGGCGCGGTGATCAGCCCGCTGATCGGCGGCGTGGCGGTGTACGGGTGGCTGGCGACGGGCGGAGCGGGGCAGGCGGACCTGCTGCTGCTGGCGTACGGCGAGTCGCTGTCGGGGCTGGCGTTGGCGTTGCCGATGCAGCTGGCGTCGGCGGGGGTGCTGGGCGCGTGCCTGGGCGTTGCGCTGGCGCAGGGGATCGACGCGGCGCGCAAGGCCGAGCAGGCGGCGGCGCGGGCCGACGGGGCGCGTCCGTAAACTCATCGGATGTCGCTTCTGGCCGTCGTCCGCGTCCGCCTTACCCGGCTGCTGAGCCGGATCGGCTTTTCGGGCGAGTGGTACCTGATCCCGATGGCGGCGACGATCGGCGTGGCCGCGGGGCTGGTGGCGTTCGGGTTCGAGTGGCTGGTCGAGAACAGTAACGCGTTGTTCTTCCAGCGGATCCCGGCCGGGCTGGACCGGCTGCCCTGGATCGTGGTGCTCATGCCGGCGGTGGGCGGGTTGGCGGTCGGGCTGATCCGGCTGCTGCCGCTGGGCGATCGCGCCGGCCCGGGGATCCCGGCGGTGATCCACGCGCTGGCGCGCAAGAGCGGCTACCTCTCGGCCCGGCACGCCGTGCTGCGGGTCGTCAACGCGTCGCTGACGATCGGGTCGGGCGGGTCGGCCGGGGTCGAGGGGCCGATTATTTTCGTGGGCTCGTCGGTCGGCTCGGCGATCTCGCGGACGCTGCACGTCGGCCGCGAGCACATGCACACGCTGGTTGGCTGCGGGGCGGCCGGCGCGATGGCGGCGATCTTCAACGCGCCGTTCGCCGCGGTGATGTTCGTCCTCGAGATCTTGCTGCGCGACTTCTCGTTCCGCACGTTCATGCCGATCGTCGTGTCGTCGGTGTTCGGCACGGCTCTGATCCGGGCCCTGCGCGGCGAGAACGCGTCGCTGCTGCTCGTGCCCGAGGCGATGCACACGTACGAGGTCGCCTTCTGGGAGCTGGGGCCTTACACGGTGCTGGCGGTGGTCTGCGGGTTGGCGGGCGTCGGGTTTGCCTGGCTGATGCGTCGCAGCGACGCGGGGTGGAAGCGGGTGCACGCGCCGGCCTGGCTCAAGCCGGCGATCGGCGGGCTCGTGCTCGGCGGGCTGGGGCTGGGGTTCGTCGTCGCCATGGGGTCGGTGGTCTCGACCTACGAGGCGCCGCCGTTCTTCGGCAACGGCTACCGCGTGATCGAGTCCCTCCTCGACCCCGAGACCTACGGCGTCGGCCTGCCCAACGCCAACGGCGGCATCGCCATGCCCGACGGCGTCGAGCTCACCGCCCGCGTCACCATCATCTTCCTGCTCGTCCTCTTCGTCGCCAAGGCCGTCGGGACCGCGATGACGATCGGCTCGGGCGGCGCCGGCGGCTTCTTCGCCCCGACGCTCTTCCTCGGCGCCGTCCTCGGTGGGGCCTTCGGCATCATCCTCCGCGACACCGGCCTCTACCCCGACGCCAACCCCGCCGCCTACGCCCTGGCAGGCATGGCGGGCATGATCGCCGCCGTCGCCCACTGCCCCAACACCGCCTATCTCCTCGTGTTCGAGCTCACCGGCGACTACAAGGTCATCCTGCCCATGATGCTCGTCGCCGTCCTCGCGATGACCGTCGCACAGACGCTCCGCCGCGACTCGCTCTACACCTCCGTCCTCCGCGACATGGGCGTCCGCCACGGCTCCAACGCCGACATGACGCTCCTCCGCCGCCTCGTCGTCGACGACATCCCCTTCCAGCCCGCCGTCATCCTGCACCCCGAAGAGCCCGCGTCGCGATTGGTCGAGCTGCTCGAGGACTACGCCGCGACCGACTTCGTCGTCTGCGACGAGAAGGACCACTACGTCGGCATGATCGTCGGCCAGGACCTGCGCACCACGTTGCTCCAACGCGAGGCCATCCCGCTGATGATCTGCGGGGAGCTCGCCCGCACGAACCTGCCGACCGTCAAGCCCGACGAGACGCTCGACCAGGTGCTCGACAAGTTCAGCCAGCACGACGTCGCGTCGCTG
>JBCCZA010000082.1:0-13944 GCA_039188455.1 Planctomycetota bacterium | reverse complement strand
GGCGAGGTCTCGCGCAGCGACGGCCGCACCGACATGGACGAGGCCCGCCTGCTTAGTCGTTTGCGAGAAGAGGCCGGTCGCCTCCGCTGAAATCCGAGCGGGTTTGCATTACTCGAACCGATCCGCCGCGGCGGTCGCGTTGAGCGACTCGGCGGGGCGGTCGATGGCCGGGCGCAGGAAGCGCTGGGCCATCGTGGCCGGGGCGGGCGCGGCGGGGTTGATCGCGCGGCCGTCGCGGACGTGGCTGTAGGACGGGGGGACGGCGGTGACGGGCTCGCGCTCGGCGGCGCAGCCGACGCAGGCCAGGACGGCCAGGGCGAGGGCCGCGGCGGCGGCGAGGACGACGGTGCGGTCGATCCGGTCGGCGCGGGCGGGTTGGGCGGTCGAGTGAGCCATCACGATGCAAGCCTCCGATTCGTGAGCCGGCTGTCATCGTCCGGGCGGTGTCGGGTCGGCCGATATCGCCCCGGGCGGGCTTATCGGTCGCCTTAAGCGATGCGATCCGCGCAGCCGGCCCCGCCCAGACCCGATAAACCGCCCCAACTCGGCATTGACGTTCACCGGGCCCGCCCGCAGACTGCGGCCTGCATGGACGCGACGCTGACCCATCCGCACGACACGGCCGAGGGCCTGTTTGTCGGCGGCGTCGCGGAAATGCCCTCCCCGACACGACGCTTGCGACGGACCGCGACCGCGCGAGGGGTCTGCAACCTGGGCTCGGGCTCGGGCGGGAACTGCACGGCCGTGCGCGTCGACGGCGGGGCGGACGGGCGGCGCTCGCTCGTGCTCATCGACACCGGGTTCGGCCCGCGCACGACGGCCAAGCGGCTCGCCCAGGCCGGGCACACGCTCGGTGACGTCGCGGCGATCGTGCTGACCCACCTCGACCGCGACCACTTCCGCCCGACCTGGCTGCCGACACTGGTGGGGCTGGGCATCGCGGTGTATTGCGACCGCTGGCACGCCGACGAGCTGCTGCGGCTGCCGGGGGCGACCGATCTCCGCCATGCCGGCCTGCTGCGCCCGATCGTGTCGGGCGGGCCGGCGTTCTCGATCGATGTGGACAGCCGAGCGGTGAACGTGACGACGCATCGCTGCCAGCACGACCGGCAGGGCACGGTCGCCTATCGGTTGGAGCTCCCGGGCCGGCGTGGGCGACGGGCCGCGGCGATCGGTTACGCGACCGACCTCGGGCACGTGCCGCCGGCGCTGGTCGACCTGTTCGCCGGGGTCGAGCTGCTGTGCCTCGAGGCAAACTACGACGAGCGGATGACGATCAACAGCCCGCGGCCGAGCTTCGTGAACCGGCGGAACCTGTCGGACTCGGGGCACCTGAGCAACGAGCAGTCGCTGGACGCGGTGCGGGCGGTGTGCGACCGCTGCCCGGCCGGCGGGCCGACGCGCGTGCTGCTGATGCACCGATCGAGCCAGTGCAACCACCCGACCAAGCTGAGGCGCGTGTTCGCGACCGAGCCGGCGATTGCGCGGCGGGTGACGCTGACGGATCAGCGCCGGCGGACGCGGTGGTTCGGGCTGACGGGACGGTCGGCGGTCGTGCGCTGCCAGCTGCCGCTGCTTGGTTAGTGGCGTTACTCGTCCTCGTCGTCGAAGAGCTTGGCGAAGGCGTCGGGCTCGTCGCGCTTGGCTTCGCGCATCGCGACGATCGCCTGGGCCAACTCGGCGTCGGCGGGCTCGGTGATCTTGAGGTTCGTCGGCTCGCCCTCGACGACGACGACCGGCTCGCCGCCCATCCGCTCGATGAGGCTGGCGTCATCGGTGATCTCGACCGTGGGCATGCCGCCGGTGGCGAGGCGGTGATAGGCCTCGCGGAGCAGGCCGGCGTCGAAGACCTGCGGCGTCTGCGCCGCCCAGAGCCCGCGGCGGTCGACCGTCTCGATCACGCACATCTGGTCGGCGACCTGATCGGGCCCCGCCGGGCGCGCGGCGCCGCCGCCCAGCACCTCATCGACCGAGCGGTACAGGTCGATCCCCGCGCGGCGGCGTTCGGCCTCGGGGCCGTGCACCTCGGCGACACGCTTGACCGTCGACGCGACGCGCACGCAGGGGATCACCGCCCGGTACGTGGCGGCGGCGGTCAGGCAGCGATCGATCAGCTCGCGCGAGACCAGCGGCCGGGCCGCGTCGTGCACCGCGATGTGCGTGCAATCGTCGGGCACGGCCTCGACGGCTTTCATCACCGTCTCCCAGCGCTCGACCGTCCCCCCGGCCACCACACGCACGTCGACGCCGGTCAGCCGCTCGCGCAGCCGATCGCCCCACCGCAGCTCGAAACTGTCGACGTCGTCCGGCGACACGGCCACGACCACGCACGCCACCTCGCCGCGACCGGCGAACGCGGCGGCCGACCGCATCAGCACGGACTCGCCGCCCATGCGTTCGCCGCCGACCTCGCGGCCGCCGAGCATCAACTCCAGCTTGTTGTCCCCGCCGTCGGTCGCGAACCGCTGTCCGCGTCCGGCCGCGGGCAGGATCACGCCGAGCCGCATCTGGCCTCCCTGATTCGACCGCCGGTCGCGTCGGCCAACGCGACGGCTTTACCGCACAATGAGGGCGATCGGCATCAGTGTCAACACGGGCTCTTGGCGGAGCAGCAGCAGGCCGTCGAGCGTCTGCGACACGCGGGCCCACGCGGCGTCGCCCATCAGCTCGCGCGCCACCTGCACGGCGGCCAGCGCCTCGGGCGACGCGGCCTGCGGCGAACGCACGCCCGTGCCGAACATCTCGCTGAGGTACTCCTGGAAGCTCATCGGGCGCGGCAGGTCAATCACGCCGTAGTCGCCCTCGGCCAGCCCGGCCCGCGCCGCCGCGGCGGCGATCGCCACCGACGACCCACCGAGCTCGTCGGCCATGCCGTTGGTCACCGCCTGACGCCCGGTGAACAGCATGCCCTCGTCCACCGCGTCCAGGTCGGTGAGGCGGTTGCCCCGGCCGACGGCGACGCGGTCGAGGAACTGGTCGTAGATGAGCTGCATCGAGTCCTCGACGACCTGCCGCTGCTCGGGCGTGAAGGCCTCGACGGAGTTGAACATCCCGGCCCGCGGGCCGCGGTCACGCCGCGTGATGCCGATGCCGAGCTTCTCGTACGTCCCGCCGAGCACGATCTTGCCCGAGACGACCCCGATCGAGCCGACGATCGACTGCGGCTCGATGTAGATCTCGTCGCCGGCCGAGGCGATGTAGTACCCGCCGCTGGCCGCCATCCCACCGATGCTGATGAACACCGGCTTGCTCTCGGCCAGCTCGCGGACGCCCTGCCAAATCACCTCGCTCGCCAGCGCCGACCCGCCGGGCGAGTCGAGCCGGATCACAGCCGCCTTGATCTCGTCCTCGTCGCGGGCATATCCAAGAGCCTCGAGCACGGTCTTGCTGCCGATGGACGCGTTGCTGAAGGGCCCGCCGTCGATGGTCGACTCGCCGGAGTGGATCGGTCCCGAGGCGTGGATGACGGCGATGCTCGGGCGGTTGACGCTGGTGTCCTCGTCGCGGAAGAGCATGCCGAACAGGGCCATCGGGTTGTTCACGCGGGCCGAGCCGGTCGACTCGCCCATCGCGTCGTCCCAGACAAACGCGTCGCCGAACTGCACCTCGGTGACCTCGACCAGGTCGCGCCCGCTGACGCGATCGATCAGCCCGGCACGCAGCAGGCCGGCGTCGTCGAGCGTCCACGACGCGGCCATCGCGGCCTCGAGCTCCTCGACGGTCATGTCCCGGTTCTCGGCGATCCGTCCGACGATCGAGCCGTACAGGTCGTCCAGCAGCCCGTCGATGTTTTCGCTCCACGCCTCGCTCGGCTGGCTGCGCGTCCACGTCTCGTCGGCGCCCTTGAACTTGCCGATCTGCAGCAGGTCCGCCTCGGCGCCGATCTTCTCCATCAGCCCGGCGAGATACATCTCCTCGGTCGACAGGCCGTGCAGCCCCATCGAGCCCTTGCGCTGCAGCACGACGAGGTCGGCGTACGACGCGAGCAGGTAGGTCAGCGTGTCGTAGGCCTCGGCGAAGCAGACCACGGTCTTGCCGGCGTCGCGGATCGCCTGCATGCGTTCGCCGATCGCCACGACCTGCGTGAGCGACAGCATCGGTTGGTCGAGCGCGACCACGACGCCGAGGAACTGATCCTGCTCGGCGACGACGTCGAGCTTGCGGAGCACGCCGCGCAGGCTCGGCCCGGCGTCCGACTCGCTGACCCAGCCGAACGGCACCGGCCCGTCGCGCAGCGCGTCGTCCAGCCGAAGCCAGCCGACCGCGTCGTCCCAGGTCACCTCCTCGACCTCCGCAGGCTCGGGCGCCAAGGGCTCGGCCGTCTCGGCCTGCCCCCACGCCGACGTCGGCATCACCGCCACCGCCAAAGCCATCGCCCAGCCCGTCCACGCTCGATCGATCCGCATCATGCCGTCGGCTCCGTGAGTTGATCAGTCCCCATCACATTACGCCACCCGCCGCTCTCCGGGTCGCGACGCGACCGTCCGCCCGACGCAGGCCTGGGATCACCGCCCCGGGCGGGCCGCCCAGTGCATCTTGGTGCTGACCAGCCGCCAGTAGTTCAGCCCGGGGTTGTGCACCAGCTCCAGGCCGTGGGCGTGCTTGCGGATGTGGACTTGCTGGCCGGTCTCGATCGCGGCGCTGGTCTGGCCGTCGATCACCATGGCCGTGCCCTCGTTGGCGCGGTTGATGGTGAGCCAGACGTCGCAGGTGGCCGAGAACACGATCGGGCGGAAGGCGATCGAGTGCGGCGCCAGGGCCGTGACCGCCAGCGCGTCCAGCCCGGGGCTGATGATCGGCCCGCCGGCCGAGAGGTTGTAGGCCGTCGAACCCGAAGGCGTCGAGACGATCACGCCGTCCCCGCCCAGCGTCGCGGCGGACGAGCGGTACACGTCCGGCTCGATCGCCAGTTCCATCTCCACCATGCGGAACGGCGGGCCCTCTTTGATCACCACGTCGTTCATCGCCAGCTCGGTGAACACCGGCTCGGGCATCGGCCCGTCCAGGCCCCACCGCGGCGACCCCGCCGGGTACACCCGCGCCTCGAGCATCATCCGGTGCGTCCGCCGGCAGCGATTGCCCGCGATCGTCTCCCAATGCTCGACCACGTCCGGCAGCTCGAACTCGGCCAGGAATCCGACCTTCCCGAAGTTCACCCCCAGCATCGGGATCCCCAGCGGCACCAGCCGACGCGCCTGGCCCAGCAGCGTGCCGTCGCCGCCAAGCACGATCGCCAGGTCGGCATCCGGCAGCGCGCCGTAGTCGGCATCGGCCGCCGCGTCCTTGCCATACACCTCCAGGTCGGCCACGACGTCGGCGTTGTCGCGCAGCCACGGCCGGAACGCCGTCACCGCCTCGACCACCTCCCGCTTGCTCGTGTTGGCCAGCACGATCACCCGTGTCATGGCGAGCATGCTACTTGAGTGGTCAGCGGCCAGTGACGATGAACCAGTCGGAATCGCGCGCCATTTGGCCTTCCGCATTCATCACTCGGCATTCTCAACCCGTACCATCCGCCCATGCTCGCCCTGCGACTGACCCCCGAACGCCGGCTCCACCTCGACCCCGCCGTCCCCGAACCCGCCCCCGGGCCCGACGAGGCCCTCATCAAGCCCATCCGCATGGGCATCTGCTCGACCGACCTCGAGCTGGTCAAGGGCTACATGGGCTTTGCCGGCACGCTCGGCCACGAGTTCGTCGGCACCGTCGAGGCCGTCGGCTCCAAGAAGCACAAGGACTGGGTCGGCAAGCGCGTCGTCGGCGAGATCAACTGCGTCTGCGGCGTCTGCGACATGTGCCGGGCCGGCCTGCGCACGCACTGCCGCAACCGCACCGTGCTCGGCATCCTCAACCACGACGGCTGCTTCGCCGAGGCCTTCACCCTGCCCGTCGTCAACCTCCACGAGGTCCCCGACAACGTCGACGACGACACCGCCGCGTTCACCGAGCCGCTGGCCGCCGCTTTCCAGATCCTCCAGCAGCTCACCATCGAGGGCCGGCCGTACATCACCGTCCTCGGCGACGGCCGGCTCGGCCTGCTCTGCACCCAGGTCATGGCCAGCCTCAACGCCACCGTCCGCTGCGTCGGCAAGCACCCCGAGAAGCTCGCCCTCTGCGAGAAATGGGGCGTCAAGCACCGCCTGCTCTCCGACGTCGGCCTCCGACAGGACCAGGACATCGTCGTCGACGCCACGGGCTCGCCCACCGGCCTCACCACCGCCATGCAGATGGTCCGCCCCCGCGGCACCATCGTCATGAAAACCACCGTCGCCCCCGACTCCGACGCCGCCCAGGACCTCAGCCCGCTGGTCATCAACGAGATCAAGGTCATCGGCTCGCGCTGCGGGCCGTTCTCGGTCGCCCTCGACGCCCTGTCTGCCGGGACGATCGACGTCGTCTCGCTGATCAGCAAGCGCGTCAAGCTCAAGGACATGGAGAAAGCCCTGCCCGCGGCGCGGGGCCAGCTCAAGGTGCTGGTCGAGCCTTGAACTCGATCATGCGATCGCTACTCTCTGGGCATGCCCGGGCGGATTCAACAACTCTGGTCACGATTGGAAACCGTGCTGCAGCAGCAATGCCCAGCGGCGCTCGAAACCTGTCATCCGCCTGCGACGCAGCAGCAGATTTCAGACCTGCAAGCCAAGCTAAAGTTGCAGTTGCCATCGGAGCTTTGCGAGTTATTGCTGATCTTTAACGGACAAGTTCAAGAAAACGGCAGTGGACGAGCGATACCGATTATCCCTGCGGAGCACTCAGAAGCAGGCGTGTATCTAGCGACTTGGGGTGAATTCGGGAGCGTCGCTGATATCGAACTTTGGACACAGAGCATTCGAGAGGTTCAGATCGAATCGCCCGACATCGCCAAGTCGCTTGGTAAGCCGCAAGAAGGCGATGAAGAAAAATGGGAAGAAACAGTTAGACAGCTGCGTCTTGTTTCGCCTGAACTTGCCGATTCCATCCAAGACGCGTTTAGCGAACGAGTTTGGACACCGGTAACTGATCCCGATGAGTTAGCTTCACTCGTTGGCGTTTACACGCTTGAGCATCGGTGGATCATTTTCTGTGACCCGGGCTCAGGAGATTCAATTGGTGTTCAGATAAACGCGACCAGTGGCATCCCGGTTGGCAGCGTCTGTGGCATCAACCATGAGGAGCAGAGACCTCATCTACTCGCTCCTGATTTCGAGACATGGTTCTTGCATCTTGTCGAACGATATGAGTCCGGTCGGTATCGAATAACAGAGAATGACGGCCTCCTTGGGGCCATCGACTCCTACGACCCTGACCCCGACTGACACGCCTCAGTCGCGATTATTCGCCCGGCCCGATCGACTCGATGTACGCCACCAGCGCGTCGACTTCGCGAGCGCTGAGGATGTCGGCGTAGTTGGCCATCTGACCGCCGCGATAGCCGGCGACGATCTGGCGGTCCGAGTGCAGGATGGACTCGCGGATGTACGCCTCGTCGGCGATGACGGTCGTGCCGTCTTGCAGCTTCACCTCGCTGCCCCAGAGGCCGTGGTGGGACGGCGCGACCGAGCTATTGCCTTCGCCGTGGCAGAGATTGCACTGCCGGCGACGGAACACGACATACCCGGCCTCGGCGGGTTCGGCCTGGGCGAGCACCTGCGCCGTCGGCGCGTCCTTCCACTTGTTCAGCGTGTCGTCACCGCGGCCGCACGACGCCAACATCACCAGCCCCCCTGCGCATATCGCTGCCAACAACCACCGCATCGCTCCACGTTAGCGATGCGGCTTGCCGCGTGTGGGGTGCTCGAGCGCGGCAGGCCGCGTCGCTAAAGCACGGGCCGCGTCAGCTTGGCCCGGTAGGCGTAGCGGCGCAGGACCTCCTCGAAGTCGAGGTGGACGTCGCCGGCGATGCGCAGCTCGTTGAGGTGGTCGACCAGCTCGGGGCGGTAATGGACGTGGAACGCCGCCAGCCACCGCTTCAGCGTCCACGCGAAGGGGCGTGGCAGCCCCGCCTGGTCGTAAAAATCGACCACCCGCACCGCCCCCCCCTGCCCGACCGCCCGCAGCGCCGCCGCGACCGACGCCTTCCACGGCGGGATCATCGACAGCGAGTAGCTGAAATACACCAAGTCGGCCCACCCCTCGTCCCGCCGATCCTTCACGCCGATCATCGCCGGCGACAGCTCCTGCGCCAGCCCCTGCGTCAGCGCGATCTTGTCGCCGAGGTTTCGCCGATCGATGGCCCGCCGCGCCGTGTCGATCATGACCGACGCGGCGTCGACGCCGAACAGCTGCGCCTGCCCGTCGAGCTCGCGCTTGTCGAGCAGCCGCTGCAGCGCGATGAGGTTCCGCCCCGTCCCGCAGCCGACCTCCACGATCCGCACCCGCCGACCGGCCTTCGCCACATCATCGGCGATCTGCCGCAGCAGCCCGTCCCGCCCCAGCAGGTAGTACTTCCGCGACGCGTCGTAGACGTGCCGCGTGTAGCGGTACATCTTGTCCATCGAACTCGCGGCGTCGTGCGTGGCCTCAGTCATCGTCGGAGAATAGTTGTTCGACCAAAGTCAATGACGTGCGTTGGGTGCCACACCTCGCCGGAAGGCGATGTGTGGTTGCGTGTTCGCTCGCACAACGGCACACATCGTGCTGCCGCACGAGGTGTGGCACCCGGGCTATTCCGTCGTCCATGGATTGATCGCCCATGCGATGCCGGCAACGATGCAACCAATCCCGCAGATCAACTTGATCCGCACCAATAGCGCAAACTCTTTGGGGTCGTGTTCGCGACGCTTCTGCGGGCCATAGGAAAACCTACCCACGCCACGCTTGCGATCGAGATTCGCCTCGTTTAATGCAAATAACCCGATTGCCACCATGATCGCGAGCCCGAAGAATCGCTCGAACATGGTCGCCCTACTCACTTCTTCACGTACAAGTGGAACCCGCCGTAGATCGCCGAGCGGTCCTTCTTGAACCCCTCGGCTGACTCCTCGGCCCGGTACTCCCACTTGGCGAGCTGGTCAGGCGGCAGGGCCCGCTCGATCGGGGACTCCGAGCCGGAGGTGCGGAAGATCACGCGCGTGCCGGCGTCGCCGACGCGCTCGAAGTGGCTCCAGAGTTCGGCGATCACCTCGTCGGGCATCCAGTCCTGGCTGTCCAGCAGCACGAACCGGTCGAGCGCGTTGTCCGGCTGCTCGCCGAGGAACTTGGTCAGCGAGACGATGTGCGTCTCAACTTTCGGTAGGCGCTCGCGCAGAGCCTTGAAGTTCTCCTCGCGGAGGTAGTCGGGGATGGCCTTCTTGTTCTCGTGGTCGTACCGCCTGCCGAACGCCTGCCAGGCGAAGTAATTGTCGTCCATGTCGAAGTCGACGCCGAGCTTGCGGACGCGCTCGCGGAAGAGCTCGGGCATGGCGCCCTGCGACTCCTCATTCATGATGTCGAACTGGCTGGGCGGGATGCCCAGCGAAAAGCCGGTGACCGGGCTCTTGCTGAGCATGCGGACGACGCGGTTGCGGAAGTACGGCTCGATGACCTTCTCGTAGTAGGCCTGCCGTTCTTCGGGGTTTTTGGCTTCGAGGATCTCCTCGTACCTCTTGCCGGTGACCCGGCCGAGGAGGTGGGCGAAGCGGATGAGCTGGCCGAGCTTGGACTGGTTGTAGAACCCACGCTTGAAGTAGCCGATGCGCTTGGGCCCGACCTTGCGGGTCGGCCAGGCAGACGACTCCCAGTACTGACGGGTGGTGTCGTCGAGGTGCGGTCGGATGTACTGCTTGTAGCGCTCGAGGTTGATCTTGCCCTCGCCGAGCCCGAAGAACTGGTAGAAGGCCTCGTGGTTCGGCAGGTGCTCGAGGGCGGCGAGCTTCAGCCGGGTGAGCGACATGTGGCAGGTGTTGAGGTCGACGGCGACGATGCGGTCGGGGTCGTACGTCAGGTAGTTGAGGACGTTGCAGCCGCCGGAGCTGATCGTGAGCAGGCGATTGCCCGGGCCGAGCTGCATGGCCTCGGCGTCGACGCGGGGATCCTCCCAGATCTGGTTGTAGATGAACCCGCGAAACCACAGCGTGAACAGCCGCTCGAGCATGCCGGCCCGAGAGCGAGACTTGTTGTGATGGACCGCCTCGCGGAGGTAGTCCTGCGTCATCTGTCGGGCCGAGGACACCGGCGTCGTCGTCATAGGGTGCCGCCTGGGGGCTGGGAGGCCCAGGGAAGGGAGGGGGGCTACGGGAACCGCAACCCGCACTTTTACCAAAGGCGGCCCAGAGCGTCCATCGGCCGGGGGCGGCGGGCGGACCCGGCGACGGAGGGTCAGTTGCCGGCGAGGTGGTCGGGGAAGGCCTCTTCGAGCTTCTCGACCTTCGGCATCGCCTGAAACACGATGTACGGCTGATTGGGGTTCAGCTCGGCGTAGTTCTGGTGATACCCCTCGGCGACGAAAAAGCCCTCGCCGATCGGCTCGAGCGTCGTGACGATCGGGTCGCCGAAGACGCCGGCCTGCTGAAGCTGGTCGATGTACGCCCCGGCGACGCTCTTCTCCTCCTCGGAGGTGTAGAAGATCGCCGAGCGGTAGTGCCGGCCGACGTCATTGCCCTGGCGGTTGAGCGTGGTCGGGTCGTGGGCGACGGTGAAGAAGATCTTCATCAGCTCGCCGTAGCTGATGACCGAGGGGTCGTAGGTGATGGCGATGGCCTCGGCGTGGTCGGTCGCGCCGCGGCTGACGAGCTTGTAGTCGGCGTCGTCCTTGGTGCCGCCGGCGTAGCCGGAGATCACGGCCTTGACGCCCTCGACGCGCTCGAACACGGCCTCGGTGCACCAGAAGCACCCGCCGGCGAAGATCGCCGTGTGCTCGGTCTGCCCCTCGGCGACCGGCAGCTCGACCGCGGGGTCGGGCACCTCGGCCACCTTCACCTCGGCTCGCACGCAGCTCGCCCCGATCGCGCCCATCGCCATGGCCATCACTCCGGTCAACAGGGGGTGTCGTCGTCGCTTCATGAGTCCACCAACGGTAGGCACGGCCGAATTGTTCGCGCCGGGCCGATCGTCGCGGCGAAAATCGCCGGCCCGGGCCGGTTAACCGGCCTCGATCGATTTGATCAGCTTGGCCAGCCGCTCGGCGTCCTGCGCGTCGCAGACCTCGGCCACCTTGTTCTCATCGACGCCAAGCCGGGTCAACGCGGTGCGGGCCCGCTTCCACAGCTTGGCCCGGGCGGCGTCGGTCTCGGCCAGCCAGAGCTCGCTGAGCAGCTCGCCGAGCTTGTTGGCCTGAATCGTGTCGTGGTGCGCGTAGTAGCGCTTGACGATCTTCTCTTGATGCCGGCTGAGGTCTTGCTTGGCCATGCCGCCAGTCTACGAGCCCGCGAAGGGCACGCTTACGCCCCGGGCCGGCGCGGGGGCGGGCCGCCGCGTCCGCTGGTGTCGCGTGGGCCGCGGCGTTTCATGAAGCTGCGGTCCGGCTCGCCCTTGAACATCCGCGGGACGAAGGGGAACTCGTGGGTCAGGACGTAGTAGTACGTGCCGTCGGGGAACTCGGGCGTGACGCCGACGCGGCCGTTGGCTTCGTCGAGGTCGCCCGAGCCGGCGACGTATTGCCAGTCCTGCGTGAACGTGCCGTCGTACGCTCCGCCCGGGCCGGCGTTGCCGGAGGGTCGGCTGCCCGGCTTGAGTTGGTAGCTGGAACGCAGCTCTACCAGCGGGCTGTCGAGGTCGGTCGGGTCGCGATGGGACAGCGGGCCGTAGATCGGCCAGCCGTCGGCGGCGAAGCCGATGAGCGTCATCTGACCCTGTGCCTGGTGTTCTGCAAGCAAGCCGGTGGGGATGCCGTGGTAGTGATACGCGCCGGTGGGTTGGACGTGGGCGTTGGAGGCGTCGAGGCCGAGGTTCTTCTGCTCGCCGGGGCCGATGGCCTCGTAGGTCCAGTCGGTCGGCTGGCCGCCGCGCTGCAGGCCGTCGGGCGTCCAGTTCTCGGCCGTACCGGGGTCGAAGACGACGCCGTTGAGCCCGACGCCGAAGAGGTACCCGCGAGACGCTTGGCCGGTGTCGTGCATGACCGGGTCGAGCGGCAATGAGAAGCGATACGACTGGGGCCGGATCGCGTTGGGATTGCTCGCGTTGGGGAACCGGCCGGTCGCGTGATCGGGCAGGCCCTTGGAGCGAAGAACCAACTTGCCGTCGGACTCCTCGACCGACACGTCGCGCGACCACGCGCCATCGAGCGACGCAAGCTCGGCCCACGCCGCGCCGTCGAGCCACGCCGAATCGCCGGGCGCGTGTTGACTGTCAACTTCGTGCGCCTGAACCGACGCAAGGCACAGCCCAACGAGGATCATGGCCGTCACGCCCGCGATCAGCCAGCTATCGCCCGTTGTCCATCGCTTCCGCTCGCCCGTCTCGTGATCGATCCGCGCCTCGGCGGGCGGGTGGAGCGAGGCCGGCGTCTCCTGGGTGCTCGTTGACATGCGCTACTTCCTGCGAGGGTCGATGCGGTGAGGCACGACGGGTCCGTCGCCAACACCCTGTTAGACGCCTCACGGCGGCGGATGTTGCACACCCTGCATCGGTTTGAGCCAAAAAGTCAGCGGTTTCTCGCTGGCCTCGGCCTCACCGATCTCACTCCACGCTAGGCGCGCCACCAGGTCGTCGCGCCGCCGATACCCCAGCGATCGCCACCAGGGGCCGAGCTCGCGATGCCCCGCCGGCCGACGCGGGTCATCCGGCACCCGATCGACCCCGCAGAACGCCAACCAGGCAAACCCCGCCCCGCCGCTCGCCCGCCGCCGGCCATCGAGCCGACGCCCGTAACTCTCACGCCGGTCGAAGAACACCCGCCCGATCCCCCGCCCCCGGTACGCGGGCAGCAGCACCGACTCGGCCAGATAAAACACCGACCCCACGTCGATCCCCGCCCGCTCGAACGGCTCACGAAACTCGGCGTGCTCGTCGCCCAACGGCATCGCCGTCGACGCGCCGACGACCCGATCGCCATCCCTCTCATCGATCGCTAGCACGCACAACGCCTCGGCCGACCCCGCCATCGCTGACAAGTAATCGCGCTCCTCCGCCTCGCCCCCGTCGTACAGGTACGGCCACTCGGCAAACACCCTCAGCCGAAGCCGCGCCAAGTCATCCATGTACCGCGCGATCTCCGCGCCGACCGCATCGCGAACCACCACCCCGCCGATCCGCGTGTCGCCCGTCGCTCGACCCATGCCGCAAACCTATCACGCCACAGGTCTCGCGCAAGAGAAAGGGCGCCGACACTCCGGCCGACGCCCGTCTTAATCCTTCACTTCGGCCTCATCGCCGATCAGCCGGCGCACCTCGTCCGACAGGTTCGCCGAGCCGAACACGAAGCTCGCCTTCGCGCCCTTCAGGATCTCCTGCAGCGCCTCCAGCTCCTTCATGCGCGACAGCGCCGGGTTCTCGGCCAGCAGCTTGGCCGTGTTCGCCTGGCTCCGCGCGGCGGCGGTCTCCTCGCGCCGACGGATCAGGTTAGCCTCGGCCTGCTTCTCGGCCTCGATCACCTGGTTGAGGATCTGCTTCATCTCACCCGGCAGGATGATGTCGCGCAGACCCACGCCACGCAGCTCGACGCCGAACTCGGCCACACGGCCACGCAGCGCCGACGCCAGCTCGTCGCCCACCGACTCCTTGTCGGTCAGCAGCTTCTCCAGCGCCCGCGCGCCCACGGCCTTCCGCAACGCCAGCTGCGCCTCGCGGTACAGCGCCTGCGCGTAGTCCGCGACCGTGGTCACCGCCTTGGCCGCGTCCGTCACCCGGTAGCTCACCACCAGGTTCATCCGCAGCGTCACCTTGTCGGCGGTCATGATCTCCTGACCAGCCACGTCGGCCACCTGCTCGCGCAGGTCCACCGACTTCCAGGTGATCCGGCCGGCGTTCTTCCAGAACACGTACATGCCCGGGCCGAACTCGCCCACGAGATCGCCCTCGCGGAACACCAGCACCCGCTCGTGCGACTCG